>DATAEK010000076.1:0-51754 GCA_036258055.1 Vicinamibacterales bacterium | reverse complement strand
GCGGCTCAATTCGGCGCAGCCGATCGCCGGCATCATGTACGAGCTCGACGCGATCGCCGCGACGGTCATCGGCGGCACGAGTCTGATGGGAGGCGACGGCGGGCTGGGCGGCACGCTCATCGGGGCGCTGATCATGGGCGTGCTTCGCAACGGTTTGAACCTGCTGGGCGTCTCGTCGTTTCTGCAGCAGGTGGTGATCGGGCTCGTGATCGTGTTTGCGGTGTTGGTGGACACAACGCTGAAGTCGCGGAAATGACGAGACAGGACACAAAGTCGTTCTGAAAGCAGGCTGTCGCCGTTAACCAGCCGCGAGCGAAGCGAGCGGCGAGTAGCCGTGGGGGTGGGGCCCCACGGCTACTGAGAAATGCAGACAGAATCGTTCTGAAAGTAGGCTGTCGCCAGTAGCCAGCCGCGAGCGGAGCGAAGCGGCGGGTAGCCGTGGGGGTGGGGCCCCACGGCAACGAAGTAAAGATGGCAAAAGGCGCGAGGCGGAAGTCCTTCCTGGCGTGAGGAAATAATGACGATGCGCAAATCGATGTTGGTGATCCTCGCGACGCTCCTCGTCGCCGTAACAACCGCCGGCTGCAACCGCGGCGAGCGCGCGGCGACCGGCGGACGGCCGCGGATCGGCCTGGTGCTGAAGACGCTCAACAGCCCGTTCTTCATCGAGATGCAGCGGGGCGCCGAGGAAGCCGCGAAGCGCCTCGATGTGGACCTGGTCGTGCAGGCGGCCGAGCGCGAGGTCGACGTCGAGAAGCAGATGCAGATCATCGAGAATCTGATCCAGGCGCGCGTCAGCGCGCTCGCGGTCACGCCGGCGGGCTCGCGGGAGGTCGTGCCGGCGGTCAGCAAGGCGAATCAAGCGAACATCCCCGTCGTGATCGTTGATACGCGGCTCGATGTGAAAGCGGCCGCCGACGCGGGCGTGAAGACGGTCAGCTTCGTCGGATCGGACAATTTCCGCGGTGGCCAGCTGATTGGCGAGCACCTGGTGAAGTCATCGGGCGGTCATGCGACGGTCGCGATCCTCGAGGGCATTCCGGGTCACGAGACCGGCGACTCGCGCGTGCGCGGGTTCCGCGACGCGACCAAGAACAGCCCCGGCATCACCATCGTTGCGTCGCAGACCGCAAACTGGGAGCGCGATCAAGGGTTCACGGTGTTTCAGAACATGCTGCAGGCGCACCCCGACATCGACACGCTCTTCGCCTGCAACGACCTGATGGCGCTCGGCGCGATCGAGGCCATCGCCGCCGCGCAACGCACCGGCAAGATCCGCGTCCTCGGCTTCGATGCGCTCCAGGATGCCCGCCGCGCGATCACGGCAGGGACGATGGAGGCGACGGTGGCTCAGTATCCGGGGGAGATGGGCCGCGTGGCCATCGAATCCGCGCTGAAGGCGATCAAAGGCGAGGCGGTGACGTCGGACATCGGCGTACGCATTGCCCTCGTGACCAAGGAGAACGTCAACGAATGAGTGCAGCGTCGAAGAAGAAGTTGCAGATTGGCCTCGTCGGGCTCGGCCGCCTCGGGCGCGTGTACGCGCGCGATCTCTCGACGCGGATTGCGGAAACGAAACTGACGGCCGTGGCCGACACCAACGCAGAGCTCGCGAAAGAGATCGCGGCCGAATTCGATGTCCCGAGGGCATTCGGCGATCCGTCAGATCTGCTCGCGAGTCCTGACGTCGACGCGATCGTGATCGTCAGCCCGACACACACGCATCGCGAGGTCGTGATTGCGGCAGCGGCCGCAGGGAAGCCCACGTTCTGTGAGAAGCCGCTCGCGATTTCGCTCGACGCCTGTCAGGAGATGCAGGCCGCCGTCACGCGTCACGGCACGTTTTTCCAGATGGGGTTCATGCGGCGCTTCGATCCCGGGTACGCCGCCGCCAAACGGCAGCTCGATGAAGGACGCATCGGGAAAGCGGTGGTGTTCAAGTCCACATCGCGCGATCCCTACCGGCCCAGCCTCGAGTACGCGAATCCGGCCAGCAGCGGCGGGCTGCTCGTGGACATGGGCATCCACGACTTCGATCTCGCGCGCTGGTTCATGGGTGAGGTGGCCAGCGTGTCCGCGGTCGGCGGCGTGCTCGCGTATCCCGAAATGGCGACCGTCGGCGACATCGACAACGCCATCACGTCGCTCGTGTTCGAAACCGGCTGCCTCGGCATCGTCGATCTGAGCCGGAACGGTTTCTACGGCTACGACATCGCCACGGAACTGCTTGGAACCGAGGGCACGATCAGGATTGGTTACCTGCGTGAGACGCCGATCGTCCTCCTCACCAAGAACAGTGTCGCGCACGACACCGTGCCCTATTTCATGGAACGATTCGAGCGTGCCTACACTCTGCAGCTGCAGAACTTCGCGCAGAACGTGCTCGCCGACCGGGAGCCGCCGGTGACGATCGAGGACGGTGTCGGCGCGTTGCGCGTGTCGCTCGCGGCGACTGCGGCGCAGCAGTCGGGCCGCACCGTCAAGGTCGCCGACGTGGCGGCACAGGAGAAGTGACATGGCGCGGACGCTCAAACTGCGATCCCGCAGCATCCCTCGCGGACGATCCGGCCGGCTGGTCGCGATCACCCCGCGCCAGGCAGGTTGGCGCTACATCGAGTTCAACGTGCGGCAGCTTGCCCGAGGCGCAACCTGGCGTCTCGATACCGGACGCGAGGAAGTGTGTATCGTGCTGCTGGAAGGCGAGTGTGAGATCTCGTGGGACTCGGAGCGCCACCGCCTCGGGCCACGCAAGGACGTCTTCAGCGCCTATCCGCACGCCGTGTATCTGCCGCCTCGAACCCGCGCCCTGCTGTCGTCCACGATGACGACGCAGATCGCCGAGTGCCGGGCGCCGGCGAAGGGAGGTCTGCCGGCGCGGATCATCCGGCCTGGCGACTGCGGGTTCGAGATCCGCGGCGGCGGAAACGCCACGCGTCAAATCGTGGACATCGTGCCGCCAGGTTTTCCCGCCGAGCGTCTGATGATCTGCGAGGTGTTCACGCCGTCAGGCAACTGGTCCAGCTATCCTCCCCACAAACACGATACCGATGCGCCGCCGGTCGAAGTGGATCTCGACGAGACCTACTACTACCGGTTTCGTGAGCCCGACGCCTTCGGCGTGCAGCGGCTGTACGGGCCACAGGATCGCGGCGACGTCGCGCTGACCGTCCGCCACGGCGAGCTGGTGCTCATACGCGGCGGCTATCATCCGTTCGTCAGCGCGCACGGATATGATGCGTATTATCTGAACGTGCTCGCGGGAACGCGCCGGAGCATGGCGGCGAGCGACGACCCTCGCTACGCGGCGTTCCGTCAGACCTGGCCGGAGCCGGACCCGCGCGTGCCACTGGTCGCGCCGCCGTATCATCCGGGTGCGCCGCCGCGCCCGTCCTGGGCCGATCCCCACTGAACGAGGTTTCGCAATGGCAGGTCGTCGTCGCTTCGCTCTCGCAGCCCTCATGGTCTGCGCGCTGCCGCTCATGCCATCGGCGAGGCAGACCGCTCCGAAGCTCCTCGTCGTGATCGCCGTCGATCAGATGCGGGGCGATTACGTCGACAAATACCGTCAGCAGTGGAGCGCGGGGCTGAAACGTCTCGTCGAAGAGGGGGCGTGGTTCCGTCAGGCCGACTATCCGTACTTCAACACCGTAACCTGCGCCGGCCACGCCAGCATCAGTACCGGCACGATTCCCGCCGTCCACGGAATGATCCTGAACGCGTGGTGGGATCGCGCGGCGAACAAGTCCGTCGCGTGCACCGACGATCCGAACGAGCATCTCATCAGCTACGGAGCGCCGGTCGAGAGCGTCGGACAGAGCGCGCGCAAGCTGCTCGCCCCCGCGCTCGCTGATGAGCTCCGGCTGCAGCACGGCGCCGCGACCCGCGTCGTGAGCATTTCGCTGAAGGCGAGGTCCGCGATCAACCTCGGTGGCCACAAGCCGGACGTCGTCACCTGGCTCGACGACAGTGGAACCTTCGTGACGTCCACGGCGTTCACGAAGGCGCCCGTGCCGTTCGTCGACCGCTACATCCGGAGCCATCCTGTCGACGGTGAGCTCGGACGCGTGTGGGACCGGCTGCTCCCGCGCGAGCGCTACATCTACGACGACTCCACGGTCGGCCGTCACAATCCCGCGATCGGGACCACCACGTTCCCGCACACCGTCGGAAAGAAGGGCGGGCACATGGACGAAGCGACGGCGGCGGCCTGGGAAGCGAGCCCGTTCTCGGATGCGTATCTGGCCGCGCTCGCAATCGACGCCGTCACCGCGATGAAGCTCGGTCGCGGCGACGGTGTGGATTTCCTCGGCGTCAGCTTCTCAGCGCTCGACAAGGTAGGACATGATTTCGGGCCGGACTCGCACGAAGTCCAGGATGTGCTCATGCGGCTCGATCGCGAGATCGGCAGCCTGCTCACGACGCTCGATCGCGAGGTCGGCCGCGGCAGCTACACGCTCGCGCTCTCCGCCGATCACGGCGTCTCTCCGGTTGTCGAGCGCCTCGTCGAACAGGGCTTCGATGCCGGCCGCGTACCGGTGACACAACTTGCCGCGGCGATCGACAAAGCGCTGCAGCCGATCCTCGGCCCGGGGAAGTACGTCGCGAAGGTTGTCCACACGGACGTCTACTTCCTACCCGGCGTCTACGATCGCATCAAGCAGACGCCCGACGCGATGACCGCTGCGATTCAGACGATCCGCAACACGCCCGGCGTCTGGCGCGTCTATCGCGGTGAAGCGCTGGCAGATGGGGACTACGATGCCGATCCGATCACGCGCGCCGCGTCGCGCAGCTACTTCATCGGACGGAGCGGCGATCTCGTCCTGCTCCCGCGCGCGTACTGGGTGACGTCGGACTCCACCACCACGCACGGCACCGGTCATCGCTACGACACCCGTGTGCCGGTGATTCTCTTCGGCCGCGGCATCAAACCCGGTCAATACCTCGATCCCATCAGCCCACTCGACATTGCCCCCACGCTCGCGTTCCTGACGTCGGTGACGCTCGCCGATCCGTTCGGCCGGTTGCTCACGGAGGCACTGGCGCAGGAGGAGACCGCTCACACGGATGGCAAATGGTAAATGGCAAATGGCAAATGGGATGGGCCATGGGCCATGGGACATGGCAGGGCGGGGCCGAACGCCGAACGCCGAGCCCCGACAGGCGTTCACGGTCGTGCCAGCGCCGTCGTTTCCTCTAGTGTGGGCACTCCGTTGAGCGCGCCGAGACGGGTGCAGCTGAGGCCCGCGGCGGCGTTGGCGAAGCGCAGCATCTCCGGAGCCGAGCAGCCGCGCAGGAGCGCGTAGATGAACGCGCCGCGGAAGACGTCGCCGGCGCCAGTCGTGTCGACAGCGTTGACCTGGAATGCCGGCACGTGATGAAGAGAATCCCCGTCGAGGATCAGGGCGCCGCGCGGGCCGAGCGTGACGCACAGCAAGCCGTCATGGCTCCGCCGGATCTTGCGCAGCGCGCGCTCCAGGTCTGACTCGCCGGTGAGCGCGGTCGGGACGTGCTCGGCGAACATCGGCACCGTCACGAGCGACACCAGTTCCTCGGTGCGATTCGTGATCCGATCGATGTCGCTGGTGACGTGCTGTCCGTGTTCGCGTCCCGCGCGTGCGACGACGATCGCCGCTTCCTGATCGACGTCGTCCACGTGAAGGACGCGGGCGGTGGCCAGCACCTCGAGCGGCAGCTCGCGGCTGCGGAGCGCGAGCGCTTCGTCGCGATCCCAGAGGACGATGCGCTCGCCGGCGTGCTCGCTGACCATGATCACCGCGAACTGGTTGGGCTGATCGCGGATGACGGCATCGGTCATGTCGACACCGCGATGCGCGAGCTCATCGCGGACGCGCCGCCCGTTGTCGTCCGTGCCGGTAACCCCGATATACTTCGCAGACAGCCCCATGGCGACACAGGTCGAGAGTGCGGTCGCCACCTGCCCGCCGCAGCAGAGCGAGTGGCTGCTGATCCGCATCTTGGCGTTGGGACCGTCGGCTTCGGGGTACGCGGGCAGCCGGTAGACGTAATCGACGGAGTTGGCGCCGACGCCGATGACGTCCCACATCGGCACGGCTGCGCGGTCTTGGGTCATCGTCAGCTGGTGTCCCAGTATATGGAGCGACCGGATGGCAGGCAACGCCGCCACAACGGGCGCTCCTGTTTACCAGGTGTCGGCAGTGGTGCCGACGGCATCCGCGCCGGTTCAAAACGAACCGGCAGCGAGGAGATTGGATGGATCTCTCGCGCGTGTACATGCTCGCCTCGGATCATCGATGGCAGTGGGAGGAGTGGTGCGACGGCGCCGGTGTTCCGCGCCCTCGCATCTCCGAGGTCAAGAACCTCGTGGTCGACGCGTTTCTGCAGGCGCGTGAGCGATCCGACGACGTCCGGCACTACGGTGCGTTGTTGCTCGATCACAAGTACGGCAGCGAAGCCGTGATGCGTGCGCGCGCGGCGGGCGCGCCGGTCGGGACTCCCGTCGAGCGCGCGGGAACGTTCCCACTCGAGTGGCAGGACGAGCCCTTTCACACCGGGCTGCCGGGCAACGCGTTCGCGAAAGTGCTTGTCCGCTATCGTCCGGAGTGGGCCGACGAAGCACGGCGCGGGCAGATGGCGAAGCTGCTCGACCTCCAGTCGTGGTGCCGCGCCGAGCGGATGCCGCTGCTGATCGAGATCATCATCATGCGCGAGCACGAGGATGAGCGGGAGTTCGAAGAGCACGGCCGCCCGTTGCTCCTGTCGTCCGTGATCCGTCAGGCGTACGCCCAGGACCTCGTGCCCGACATCTGGAAGATCGAGGGCACCCGCAGCGCGAGCGGCGCCACGATCATCGACGACGCGATCCGCGAACGTCAGGGTCCCCGCCAGTTGATCCTCGGCAAGGGAGCGGATCCCGCGACCATTGCCGCCTGGTTCGATGCCGCGGCCGGCCTTCCCGCGACGGCGGGGTTCGCCATCGGCCGTTCGGTCTTCTGGGGTCCGGGCACCGCCTTCCTGACCGGAGGGGCAACAGCCGTCGAGGTCGTCGAGACCATGTCCCGCCGCTACCTCGATTTGATCGATGAGTGGCACCGGCGCCGACGCGCTGCCGGCGCCATCGACGAGGCGGCGGCGGGATCGGCAGCTCAATAACTCGGAAGGGGACGATGCGCTCGCTGCGAACCCGCCTTTGCGATTTGGCTGGGCATCGAGTAGCCGAAGCTGGCGGTCAGGTCTCTTTGATCTCCTGTTGGAGTCCTCCGTTCGCCTCCGACCACCCCGGTGTCCGCAATCGGCCACCGCGGCCACGACAGGCGACGAGAATATGCGTCCAGTTGCGGCCGGCGCAGGGCACGCTGGTTGCACGACGGGGCGCACCATGGCTGTGATCCAGGATCTTCGATACGGCCTGCGTGCGCTGATTCGCACGCCCAGCGTGACGGCGGTCGCGATCCTGACCCTTACCATCGGGATTGGCGCCAACACCGCCGCCTTCAGTGTGATCGATGCGGTCCTGCTTCGGCCATTGCCGTTCGCGGATGCCGCCCGGTTGATGCGCGTGCACGAGCGACGTGAGTCCGACTACGGTCACGTCTCGGGACATGAGTTTGCTGCCTGGCGCGACCGCAACGGCACCTTCGACGGCCTCGTTGCCTACGAATTCGGCGGCGCCAACCTGACCGGCGCCGGCGATCCACAGGCCCTCCAGACCCTCCTGGTGTCCGCGCGCTTCTTCGATGTCTTGGGGATGCACGCGATCATGGGGCGGGGTTTCGTCGTCGGAGAAGATCAACGCGGCGCGAATCACGTCGCGGTCCTCAGCCATCGCTTGTGGCAGCGCAGCTTCGGATCGAACCCGGCGATCGTCGGGGCCGTCATCCGTCTCGACAACGAGCCCTACTCGGTCGTGGGCGTCATGCCGCCGGCGAGCGACCTCGATCCGGATCTCTGGGTCCCGATGGATCTGCCGCAGGAGCTGCGACGGGTCGGCCGTCACTCGCTGAACGTCATCGGGCGGCTGAAGCCGGACAAGACGCCGTCGGAGGCGCGCGCAGATCTCGCGGTGATTTCTCGCAATCTCGAACGGGAGATGCCCGACATGAACACCGGCCATGGTGTGGAGGTCGTGCCGCTCTACGACGATATCGTCGGCGATGCGCGGCGGCCGGTGCTCGTCGCATTCGGTGCCGTGGCGTTCGTGCTGCTGATTGCCTGCGCCAATGTGGCCCACCTCCTGCTGACACGCGCGGCCGCGCGCGAGCGCGAGGTCGCGGTACGGACGGCGCTTGGCGCGACGCGCGGCGATTTGATCCGGCAGTTTCTCGTCGAGAGCCTGCTCCTCGCGTGCGCCGGGGGCGCGCTCGGTGTGCTGCTGGCCGCGTGGATCGTCGATCTCCTGCCGGCAATCAAGGCGATTGAGATTCCACGTCTGGCCGATACGCGCATCGATCTGCGCGTGCTCGGGGTCTCGACGTTCTTGACCTGCCTCACCGGCGTCTTGTGCGGGATTCTGCCCGCGCTCCGGAGCACGGCTCCGCAGCTGCAGACGCGCTTGAATGACGGCGGCCGGCAGCAGTCGCCGCCCGGCGTGGGACGTTTGGCCAGTGCGCTGGTCGTCTCGGAGGTCGCACTCGCGCTGATGCTGCTCATCGGCGCGAGCCTGCTGACCCAGAGCCTCATTCGCCTGGTGCGCGTCGAACCCGGCTTCACCGCACGCGACGTGCTCGTGATTCCGGTTGCCCTCCCCGGCCAGCGCTACCCGCAGCCGCAGCAGCGCATTGCCGCCTTCGAGGATCTGATCGGCCGTATCCGCGCGCTGCCCGGCGTCCGCGCCGCGGGCGCGACCACGCACCTGCCGCTCGCAGGCGCGGACAATCGCACGGCGTACTCGATCGTCGGCAGCCCGCCGCCACCCGCCGGTCAGGCGCCCGTGGCGTCCATCCACGAAGTCTCCGCGGATTACTTCACCGCGATGAAGATCCCGCTCGTCCGCGGCCGCTTCTTCTCGGCTAACGACGCGCGTGTCGCGTTGCCGCTCATTCGGTGGTTCGAGCAGCAGCCGCCGCCTCCACGTTACGACGAGTCACAGCCGCTACCAGTGGCCGTCGTCAGCGAAACGATGGCTCGGCAGTCGTGGCCAGGGCAGGACCCGATCGGCCGACAGGTCCAGATCCTCTTCAGCCCGCCGATCACCGTCGTGGGTGTCGTCGGCGACGTGCGGCACCGCGGTTTGCGCCTCGCGGCGCCGGCGGAGATCTACCTGCCCCATGTCCAGGAACCCCAGTGGCTGATGACGCTCGTCGTGTCGATCGCCGGCGATCCGGCAGGTTTGGCGGCGGCGGTGCGCGAGCAGATCCGATCCGTCGATCGCGATCTGCCGGTCGCGCAGATGCAACCGATGGAGGACGTCCTGCGAGACTCGATCGGGGGCCAGCGCTTCGATGCGTTCCTGCTCGGGACGATCGGCGTCGTGGGCGTCGCGCTCGCGCTTCTCGGCATCTACGGAGTGATGTCGTACTCGGTAGCTCGGCGCACCCGCGAAATCGGTATCCGGACGGCGCTCGGCGCGCGGACGCGTGACGTGCTGGCGCTGGTGCTCGGTCGAGCGATGAACCTCACGGCGCTCGGACTTGCCTTGGGCCTGGCGGGGTCGTTCGCGTTGACCCGCCTGCTTGAAACCCTCCTCTTCGAGATCACACCCACCGACGTGATGACCTTCACCGTCGTCTCGATGCTCCTCGGCGCGGTTGCGCTCGGCGCGGGTTATCTTCCTGCGCGCCGTGCGTTGCGGGTCGACCCCTCGGTCGCGCTGCGCCCCGAGTAACGGGGAAGAATGACCTAGCCCACACCCAGGATGATCAAGGGCGTACGTTAGAATCCCCGCACGTTGGCGGGAGCATCGGCTCCTGCAGGTGGAGGGTTTATGCGCAGACGCGCGCTCGGTGTGTTCGTCGTCATACTCATTACGTTCGGCGTCGGCGGTTTTCCGCGTGTCCGTGCGCAACAGGCGTCGCAGGCAGCCCAGATCCAGGAGGCGCCCGAGTACGGACCCGCCAAGGGGACGCTCGTCATCATCGGCGGCGGTCAGACGGAAGGAACGGGGATCGTCGAGAAATTCATCCAGCTTGCCGGCGGCCCCGACGCACATTTCGTGATCGTGCCGACCGCGGGCGGCAACCGGAATCAGGACGGCAGCCTCCGCCCTTACAAGGAAGAGGACGTCATCGCCTCGTGGCTCAAACGCGGGCTGAAGCACGTCAGGATGCTGCACACCGCGGACCCGAAGGTGGCCGACACCGAGGAGTTCGCCAAAGTGCTGCGCGACGCCAACGCGGTCTGGTTCAACGGCGGCCGGCAGTGGAACATCGTGGACTCGTACGTCAACACGCTCACCTATCGCGAGTTCCACAAGGTGCTCGAGCGCGGAGGCGTGATCGGCGGGAGCTCCGCCGGCGCCACGATTCAGGGCGAATACCTGGTGCGCGGCGACACCTCAGGCCCGAACGTCATGATGACGGCCGAGCCGAACCACCAGGAAGCGTTCAAGTTCCTGCGCAAGGTTGCGATCGATCAGCACATCAACACCCGCAACCGCTGGGATGACCTCATACCCGTCATCCAGAAGTACCCGAAGATGCTCGGCATCGGCTTGTCCGAAGGGACGGCCATCATCGTGACCGCCGACAAATTCGAGGTCATGGGGAAGTGGAAGGTCGCCATCCACGACAACACGCGTCTCTACCAGCCGTGGGAGAAGCCGTACTTCGTGCTGTCGACGGGCGACGTCTACAACATGAAGAGCCGCAAGATCGAGAAGCTCGGGATTGGCGCGACCGGAAGGGCGGCTGCAAGCGAGGGAGACAGGTAGGTGCTCGGACGTCGCTGGCCGCGCGCCTCCCATTTGCCATGTGCCCTTTGCCATGGACCATCCGCGATAGCGGCTACCGACTGGCGGGCGGCACGATCCCGTTCAGACGAAGGTAGATGACGAGCTGTCCGTAGTGATCGGACGCGTGCCAGATCGCGAGCGTGGTCAGGCCGAGCCGCGTGCTTTCTCCGCCGTAGCGGCCGCTCGCAGGGTCGAGCGCGTTGGCGGGCGTCATCTTCTCGATGACTTGACGGGCGTACGCGAACGACTCGCGCAGATACGTCATCAGCTCGCTCTTCGTACGCGCCGGGTTGGGACCGCCTGTTTCGCACGCATCCGGCGGCGTCTTGCCCTCGATTTCCTGGAAGAACGCGTAATTGGCGCAGGCCACGTGCTTGACCTGCTCGGCGAAGGTGCGCACGCCGTCGAAGGCGCCATCCTTGGGCGCGAACGCCCATTTCCCGTCAGGCATCGCGTCTGCGGCGGCCACGAACGACTGTTCGATCATCGTCCACCACGGCAGGATCGTGCCGGTCATGGTCGCAGCGGGCTTTGGAGATGTTTGTGCCGCCGTGAACGGCGCGCTCCAGAACATCGTGACGAGCGCAACGAACCCGATTCGAGCCGGTGTTGGTCTCTGCATAGGCATGTGCTCACGCGGAGTCTAGTCCAATCGACCTCCTGACTTCCTGGTCTCCTGTTCAGGTCATCGCCGATGTATCCTCGGCACGAGGAATCGAGCATGGATCCAGTGGATCTGCTGGTGTTCGGGCCGCACCCCGACGACATCGAGATCGGGATCGGCGGGATCGTCGCCAAGCATGCGGCGCTCGGATACCGGGTCGGCCTGTGCGATCTCACGGCGGGCGAAATGGGATCGAACGGGACGGTCGAGGAGCGATTGGCGGAAGCCGAGCAGGCACGCGCCGTCCTCAAGGCCACGTGGCGCGTCAATCTGCGATGGCCCGATCGCGCGTTCGGCCGCGATCCCGATCATGTGGGCGCCGCGGTGAACCTGATTCGTCGGGCCAGGCCGCGCACGGTGGCCTTGCCGTACTGGTCGGATCGCCATCCGGATCATGTGATCGCGAGCGAGCTGCTGACCGAAGCGGTCTTCAGCAGCGGTCTTCGCCGCTACGACACCGGCTTCGACGCGTGGAAGCCCGAGTGGACGTGTTACTACTTCATCAACGATCAGGCGCCGCCATCGTTCGTGATCGACGTGTCGGACCACTACGAGATCAAACGGCGCGCGCTCGACGCTCACGTGAGCCAGTTCGCGCCACCTGCGGCTGATGGAGTACCGACGCGGCTGACCTCGCCGCGTTTCCGCCAGCTCATCGAGAGCCGCGACGCGCAGTTCGGCGCGGTCGCCGGTGTCGCGTTTGCCGAGGGGCTCGTCGTTCGTGACCCGATCGTCCGGCCGACGCTGTTTCGCGATCTGACCGCATGAACGTCGGCATCATCTGCTACGCGTCGGTCGGCGGCAGCGGAATCGTCGCAACCGAGCTGGGCAAGGAGCTCGCGGATCGCGGCCATCAGGTCCACCTCGTCAGCACAGACCCGCCGTTCAGGCTCGCAGGGTTTCACGCGGGTCTCGCATTTCATCAGGTTCATACCCCCAGCTACCCGCTCTTCCGCGAGCCCCAGTACGTCCTGTCGCTAGCAAACAAGGTCGTGCAGGTCGCCCGCGCCGTGCGCCTGGATATCATCCACGCGCATTACGCCATCCCGCACGCGACTGCAGCGCTCCTTTCGAAGCAGGTCCTCGCCACCACCGGTCACGGTCTCGTTCCACGCGTCGTGACGACACTTCACGGCACCGACATCACGCTCGTCGGCAGCGATCCGTCGTTCTCGGAGATCGTGTCGTACTCGATCGAACAATCGGACGGCGTAACCGCCGTCTCCAACAGCCTGCGCGAAGTGACCCGCCGCGAGCTCGGCGTGCAGAAGGCGATCGACGTCATTCCCAACTTCCTCGACTGTGCCGTCTATCGGCGCGCGCGCGTGCCGGAGCTCCGGCAGCGGTTTGCGCCGGACGAGCGCACGAAGATCGTGATTCACGTGTCGAACTTCCGCCCGGTCAAGCGGATCGATTCGGTGATCCAGGTCTTCGCGCGCATCGCGGCACGCGTCCCGGCGCGGCTCCTGCTGGTCGGCGACGGTCCTGAGCTCGGTACCGCCTACCGTCTCGGCCGGGAACTTGGCGTCCAGGCGCAGGTCGAGGCGCTCGGCGCGCAGGAGGCGATCATTCCGTTGCTGTCGATCGCGGATCTGTTTCTGCTGCCGTCCGCGCAGGAAAGCTTCGGTCTTGCCGCGCTCGAGGCGATGGCGTGCGACGTTCCCGTCGTCGCGTCGAACGTTGGCGGGCTGCCGGAAGTGATCGACCACGGCATCACCGGCTTTCTTCACCCGCTGAACGATCTCGACGGCATGGCCGAGAGCGGGATCGCGCTGCTCTCGGACCCTTCGCTTCACCAACGCATCCGCGAAGCCGCCCGCGTCCGCGTGAGCCACGACTTCTGCGCAGACATTGTCGTGCCGATGTACGAGGCATGTTACCAGCGGGTCGGGGCGGGCGTCGTTGCCGACGAACCGTGACCGCCCTCGGCTATGCTGGCGTCCATCGTGATCGGAGAGTCATCCTTGGCTCCGCCCCGCCCACGGGATGCGTCGCTTTACGCGCGATTGCTGGGCTCCTCGTGGCCGCAACTGGCTGACCCGGTCCGCATCATCCACGGCACCAACGCGACGGTGCGCGCCCGGGGCCGGCTGCGGGTCACGCACGGCCGCAGCCACCTCGCGCGCGTGGTGGCAAGGGTGCTGCGTCTCCCGTGCGCCAGCGACGCCGCCGACACGCGACTGACCATCACGCCGGGTGCTGATGGCGAGACCTGGCTGCGCAGCTTCGGCGATCGGCAACTCGATACGC
Source organism: Vicinamibacterales bacterium (assembly GCA_036258055.1). Lineage (GTDB taxonomy): Bacteria > Acidobacteriota > Vicinamibacteria > Vicinamibacterales > 2-12-FULL-66-21 > DATAEK01. Next base: position 37,970 of record DATAEK010000076.1, on the reverse strand, counting down.
GGCAATACGAGGCTGGCGCCGGCGAGCTCGCCGAACGGATCGGCGTCCTCGAGTTCCGGTTTCGCCTCGAAGCCCTGGAGGGGAGCCTGCTGTTTCGACAACTCGAGGCAGCAGTGCTGCTGAGATCGATGCGGCTGCCGCTGCCAGCCAGTTGTGTGCCGAGAGTCGAAGCTCGCGAAGACGCGGCAGGCGCTGATCGGGTCTGCGTACACGTCTCGGTTACGCTTCCGGCGCTTGGACCGATTCTGACCTACGACGGCACGATCGCCATCGAGGACGTCAGGGCATGACCGTCGCCCTCTGGCTTCTCGGTATCCAGGGTGCGATCGGCGCATTCGACACCATCTACTACCACGAGTGGCGGGCCCGGCTGCCCGCGCGAGGGCGCGCGGCCGCCCCTGAATTGAGGCTGCACGCCGCGCGCGATTTCTTCTATGCGGTGTTGTTCGCCAGCCTGCCGTGCCTCGCGTGGCACGGGACCTGGGTCCTCGTCCTCGCTGGCGTGTTCGTTGCGGAAATCATCCTCACGCTGTGGGATTTCATCGTCGAGGTTACGGTTCGCAAACAGCTGGGCGACGTGTACGCCGGCGAACGGGTGACTCACGCCGTCATGGGCATTCTCTACGGCGCGATGATTGCGAATCTGATCCCGTCGCTGGTGCGGTGGTGGGCGCTTCCCACTGGCCTCGTGATCGAATGCGCCGACGTGCCCGGCCCGCTGCGCACGAGCCTCTTCGTGATGGCGGCGGGCGTGTTCCTGTCGGGCCTGCGCGATCTCTACGCAGCGCTCGAGCTCCCGCACGGGGGCTGGCCCTGGAAGACCGAGAGGGCCATCGCGATCAAACGATGATCGCCCGTAGAACGCTTCATCGTGCTGTCTTCGTCGCTGCGGGACTCTACAACATGGCGTGGGGACTCTGGTCCATCGCCGATCCGCAGTGGCTGTTCCGGTTCGCCGGGATGCCGCTGGCGAACCAGCCGGCTATCTTCGCCTGCCTGGGCATGGTCGTGGGACTCTGCGGGATTCTCTATCTGGAAGTCGCTCGCCTCCCCGAACGCGGCTGGATGATCGCCGCCGTGGGATTCGTCGGCAAGATCCTCGGGCCAATTGGGATGCTCTGGTTGATCCTTCGCGGCGGCTGGCCCCCGTCCGCCTTCGTGCTGTGTGTCACTAACGACGTGATCTGGTGGATTCCGTTCGGGCTGTACCTGCACGACGCCTGGCCGGCGTTCAGGAGAACGTGACGAATCCTTGCACTCTTACTTCACCGCCGGCACCGTGTACGTCTTCTCCAGCGCCTTCAGATAGTCCCCGAAGAGCGCCTTCGTCCCGTCGAACTCCCTTTTGACCGCGGCGCGGAGCTCGGGACGCGTCGCGAACTGCTGCAGCAGCGCGGCCATCGCTTGAGCCTGAACGATAAAGCCGTCGTGGCCGACCGGCTTCAGGTTGTCCTGGTTCATCTCGTAGGTGTGGTTCGGGTAGTCGGAGGTGTACGCGCTGAAGCCGATGCCGGGGATGTCGCGCGAGACGCTGCCGCTTTCCTCGTAGCCCTGCGGCTTTCCCGGTTGATCCGCGACCTTGCCGGCGCCGTACATCTTCATCAGCGCGAATGCCGGCTCGGCGAGTGCCGAGACCGAGATGCCGTCGCGGGAGGTGCCGTAATTCTCGATCTTCACCTTGGTGCCCGTCGAGAGCGCCGCCGCCTTCGCGGCGTTGTCCACGAACTCGCGCACCTGACGCAAGTACACCTCGTCTGGATACCGGATGTAGAAGTCCGCCTGCGCGCGATCGGGGACGACGTTCGGCGCGGCGCCGCCTTCGGTGATGATGCCCTGGATGCGCGCTTCGGGTCGGATGTTGCTGCGCATCGCGTCGATGTTCTCGAACAGGTGAATGACGGCGGTCAACGCGTTGCGGCCGTTCCAGGCCGTCATCTGGTGGGCTGGCGCGCCGGTGAACGTGTACTTCACGCCGTCGATGTTGAGGCAGCACGTGCCGAAGCCTGCGGCCGGCCGCGACGTCTGTCCGCTCGAGTGGCTGCGCACGATGACGTCCATCCCGTCGAACACGTGCGCCGCGTGCATCACGGTTTTCGCTGACGGCTCCAGGAGCTCTTCGGCCGGCGTGCCGAACACCGTCACGCTTCCCGGCAGCCGGTTCTTGGTGAGGGACTCGGCGACGGCGACGGCGGCGGCGATCCCAATCGGTCCCTGCGCGCAGTGCTGATCGCCGTGGAACGGCCCTTCGGTGCCGCGAAGCGCGTCGTATTCGACGATGACCCCGAGGTTCGGGGCGCCGTTGTTCTGCTTGTAGCGTGCGACGAAGGCGGTATCGAACCCGGCGGCGCCGATGGTGACTTCGAACTGGTGCGCGCGCAGAACCTCGGCGAGCTTTTGAACGGACCGCTGCTCCTTGTAGCCAATCTCCGGATGCGTGCAGATATCATCGCTGACCGTGAGGAGCTCGGTTTGGAGCAGCGCCTTCGCGCGCGCGGCGACCGCGTCGCGAGCCGCGTCCGCCGCGGTGATCGTCCGCACGAGCGACGCTGGATCGACGGCCTTTTGCAGGGCGCCCAACCGTGTCAACACGTCCCGCGCCGCGTCACGCTCGGTCTGTGTCTCCTGAGCGTGTGCGACCGAAGCCAGCGCGCACAGCGCAAGACAGGCATGAACGAAGAAAGTGGTCGGTCGCATATGAGAGCCAAACTACTATACGCGCAACTCCGCGACAGCGCGCCCGGCTGCGCGAGAGGGAGAACATGACGACTGCCGTCCATCTCACGGAACCGCCCGGCGCCGTAACGAATGCGCGCCGCTGGGCCGTTGTCGGCCTGCTCTTCACGGCATCGCTCATCAATTACTTCGATCGCGCGACGATTTCGTTCGCGCTGCCGCTCATCTCGCAGGATCTTCAGCTTGGCCCGGAAGCCAAAGGCGTCCTGCTCTCGGCATTCTTCTGGTCGTACACGCTGATGCAGATTCCGATGGGCGTATTCGCCGATCGCATGAACCTGCGCTGGTTGTATGCCGGTGCGTTCGCACTGTGGTCCGTGTCGCAGGGTCTGATTGGTCTCGCGACCGGTCTGGGGTCGTTGATCGCCTTTCGGGTGCTGCTCGGGATCGGCGAGGCGATCTATCTGCCGGGCGGATCGAAGATCGTCAGCCTGCTCTTCAAGCCGGCGGAACGCGGCCTGCCGTGCGGGCTGTTCGACGCCGGAACCCGCACGGGTCTCGTACTCGAAGGCATTCTGGTCCCGTGGATGTTGATCCACTACGGCTGGCGGACCAGCTTCGCGTTCGTCGGGTTCGCCGCACTGGTCTGGCTGATCCCGTGGTTCGCGATCACACCGGCGACGCTGGGAAGCCATGCGGCGGCCACAGCAGGACGGCGGCGTCCCACGCGAGCGCTGGCGACGCTGGTCACGAATCGCAATCTGCTCGGCATCTGCCTCGGGTTCTTCTGTTTCGACTACTACTGGTACTTTCTCGTGAACTGGCTGCCGGACTACCTGGTGACGTCGCGCGGACTCACGATTGTGAAAGCCGGCATCTACGCGGCGCTCCCGTATTTCGTGTTCGGCCTGAGCGAACCAATCGGCGGCTGGATCGCCGATCGGCTGATTCGCGCCGGCTGGAGCGAGACCCGCGCCCGCAAGGTCATCGTCACCATCGCGTTCCTCACCGGCCTGCTGCTGATCCCGGCCGCGCGGGTGACGAATCCCGCCACCGCGGTGATGCTGATCATCGGTGGTTGTCTCGTCGGCCTTGCGACGGGGAATCTGCTGGTCATTCTCCAGAGCTGTGCGCCGCCGGACGAGATCGGTCTCTGGACCGGGATCTACAATTTCGTCGGCAATCTCGCGGGAATCCTTTCGCCGCTGCTCACCGGCCTGCTGATCGCCCAGACGGGCTCCTACACGCTGCCGTTCGTCCTCGCCGCCGTCTTGATTGCAATCGGTCCGCTCGCATTCTGGGTCATCGTCGGCGAGCTGGGCCCAGGGGGCGAGCGGTCACGCTAGCCCAGTTGCCCGCGTCCGAACGTGCCCATATAATCCGCGCACTCCGTGCCCGTCTCCACTGCCAACTCCCGGGTCATCTACGATGCGCTGAAGGCCTGCGACATCCGGCTGATCTCGGCGCTGCCGGAGACGTGGCTCGTGCACCTCATTCGTATGGCAGAAGAGGATCCAGGGATGATCCTCGTTCGGCTGGCGAAGGAGGAGGAAGGCGTCGGCATTTCCGCCGGCGCCCACCTCGCGGGCGTCAAGTCGGCGATGCTGATGCAGAACCACGGCTTCCTCGCCTCGATCAACGGCATCGTCTCCTGCGCGCAGCTCTATCGCATCCCGCTGTTGATGCTCATCAGCTACCGCGGCGAGTTCGGCGAGCGCGATCCCTGGCAGACAGAGGGTGGCGGCGTTACCGAAGATCTGCTTCGGGCGCTCCGCATTCCGTTTGCGTATCTCGATCATCCCGATCACGTGGCCCGGCGCATCACGAAGGCCCAGACGCTGGCGCATTCGGCCCGGAAGCCGGTTGCGCTGCTGCTGTGCCGCGACCTCATGTGGGAGGAGGCGTCGTGAAGCGCCTCGACGCACTCCGGGCCGTGTACGATCGGTTGGCGAACGTGGTGGTCGTCACCATCATGGGCGCGGTCGCCGCGGAGCTGCAATCGCTCGGACATCGGCCGAACTTCTTCTACCTGCAGCACGCGATGGGGCTGGCGTCGTCGATGGGGCTCGGCATTGCCTTGACCCGGCCCGATCGGCAAGTCGTGGTGTTCGACGGCGACGGCTCGATCCTGATGAACCTCGGGGGGCTGACGACCCTTGCCCGTTACAAGCCGCCAAATCTCCTGCACGTGGTCTTCGACAATGAGAGCCTGTTGTCGGTCGGCGGTTTTCCCACCGCAACGTCGACCGGAAGCGACATCGCGGCCATGGCGGCCGGCGCGGGCATCGCGCGGACGACCACGGTCACGACGATCGACGCGTTCACGCGGGCGTTCGACGAGGGGCTGAAGGCGCGTGAGTTGGGAACGATCGTGGCCAAAGTGGAGGCGGTTGGACCGGCCGCGTACGTGACGGACCTGTCGCTGCTCGAGAACCGGTTCGAGTTCCAGCGATTCCTGCGGAGTTGATCACATGCCGTCCACGACGCTGATGCAATTGGTTGCCGATCTCAACGCCGGCCGGCTGGAGGTGGTGGATCTCACGCAGCCGCTCGGACCGGCCACGCCGGTCATCGGGTTGCCGCCGATCTTCGCGCCGTCGCCCGGGGTCACGATCAAGACCATTTCGCGCTATGACGAGAAAGGCCCGGCGTGGTACTGGAACACGCTGCTGATGGGCGAGCATACGGGCACGCATTTCGACGCGCCGATCCACTGGATCACCGGCAAGGACCTTGGCGAGAACGCCTGCGACACGATTCCGGCGCGCCGATTCGTCGGCCCGGCGTGCGTGATTGACGTCACAGCGGACGTCGATCGCAATCCCGATTTCCTGCTCACGCCGGAGCGGATCGAGGCGTGGGAAGCGGAGCACGGGCGGATTCCCGCTGGCGCGTGGGTGCTGCTGCGGACAGGCTGGAGCCGGCGAACGGAGGCAGAGGATTTTCTCAACGTGGCGATCGACGGCCCGCACAGCCCCGGATTCGACGCGCGCGCGTCGGCACTGCTCGCGCGCGAGCGCGATATTCTCGGTGTCGGCGTGGAAACTGTCGGGACCGACGCCGGTCAGGCCGGTACGTTCGATCCGCCGTTTCCCAATCACTCGATCATGCACGGCGCCGGCTGCTTCGGACTCGCGAGCCTGTGCCAGCTCGATCGCCTGCCGCCGACCGGCGCGGTCGTCATCGCGGCGCCGTTGAAGATCGTCGGCGGAAGCGGGAGTCCGCTTCGCGTGATCGCGATTACGCCACCGCAACCCGTGCGCTGACGATCGCTTTGATCATCGCGTGCGCGTTCGGGCCTCGCGCTCACCATTCACACTCGCTCAAGCTCAGGCGCGCGTGCTCAGGCGCGCGTGCTTGACAGAGATTCCGCGCGCCATGAGAATCCGGCCCTCTAGTGTCGGCCGCGCTCGTTCACGCTCCCCGCGACGAGCCGATGTCTCGCCGCCTTCCTGATGCGGTGCCATCCGGTTCACTCCACGGATCGGAAACATCACCAGCATCCGGATGAGCCGGGGTCCTCAGGCGAACGCTGTTCCGCCAGAACGTGACGAGTGTCTGGGATCGCTGCAAAGGAGGGTCACATGTTCGAGCAGCTGATCAATGAAGCCGCTTCACGCTTCAATCTCTCAGCGGCCACCCTGTCCACGCTCGTCCGCGGACTCCTGTCGCTGATGACCAGCGAACGCAGCGGAGGCATCGAGGGTTTTGTCGAATCGTTCCGTCGCGCCGGCCTCGGCGATGTCCTGACCTCATGGTTTGGAGGAAAGGAGGGAAGGAGCCTGAGCGCAGCGAACGTCGAGTCGGCGCTGGGTGTGAATACGCTCGATACGCTCGCGAGCTCGAGCGGACTGTCGCGTGCGGTGACGACCTCGGCGGTGGCGTACCTGCTACCGAAGATCATCGGCATGCTCACACCCAAGGGCGTACTGCCCTCGAATGCGTCGCTGATGTCTCAGCTGGCCGGCTTCGTCGATCGCCCGCTGGAGCGGCCGATCGAGCGACCAATCGAGCGGCCTGTGGCTGCCCCGGCGTATCGTACGCAGCAACGCGCGTGGCCTGCCTGGCTGCCGTGGGCCGCTGCGGCCGCCCTGATTGCGCTCGTGGGGTGGCTCTGGATGCGGGCGCCGGCCGGAACGATCGATCCCCAGCTGACGGTCTCGAACCGGGACGGCCGGGTCACGTATTCCGGTCTCGTTCGCGACGAAGGCACGCGCGACGCGATTGTTCGCGCGCTGAACACCACCTTCGGCACGGGCAATGCCTCGGGCGATCTGCGCATCGATCCCAACGTCAAGGCCGCCGGCTGGCTTCCGCGGATCGGCGATCTGCTCGCGTCGGTCAAAACGCCTGGTGTGGATCTGTCGCTCGACGGTGATGCGGTCAAACTCGGCGGCTGGCTCTCGGCAGTCGATCGGCAGGCCATCGGTGACAAGGTTCGCGGCATCATGGGCGCCACGTCCACCATCGGCACGCTCGGTGATCCGGCCGTCGATGCCATGCGCGCCGCCAACGACCGAGCGGTGTCCGCACTCACGGCCCTTGGAACCTCGGGCGTGGCCGCTGATTCGGTCGTGCAGGCGATGAATCTGGCCATCATCAACTTCCAGACCGGCAGCGCCGACATCCCCGCCGAGAGCCGCGATGTGATCCGTCGATCGGCCGCGGCGATCAAGGGCCTGCCGTCCGGCTCGCGCATCGAGATTGGCGGGCACACGGACAATACCGGCGATTCGTCGGCGAACATGAGCCTGTCCCAGCGACGCGCCGATGCCGTCAAGAACGCGCTCGTCGCGGACGGTGTGTCCGGCGACGTCCTGTTGACCAGGGGGTACGGCGACACCAAACCTCGCGCGTCGAACGACACGGAATACGGACGATTCCAGAACCGCCGAATCGAGTACGCTGTGATCCAGTAGCCCGCATCGGTTCCGAAGCCTCGAGGCCGTTTTGGTCTCGCTGACTTCGAGTCACTTGCTGCGGGCGAGCGCGTGCGCGTCCGCCCGCTCTGTTCTCCTCGAGATGCGCACGCCGGTCACGCTCGCGAACGCCGGCGCAATCTCGATCGAACGGAGAGCATTCATTCATGTCCTCACTGCGCAAGTTGTCGTGGCTGGCTGTACTCGTCATCGGCGGCCTCGTGATCGGTGGCCGAACGCGAGCGCAGTCGCCGACCGTGGATCCGTCTCTGTACGGCGGTCTTCGCTGGCGCATGCTCGGGCCGTTTCGTGGCGGCCGGGTCAATGCCGTGAGCGGCGTCCCGGGTCAGGCGTCGACGTTCTACTTCGGATCCGTCGGCGGCGGAGTGTGGAAGACGATCGACAGCGGCCGAACCTGGTCGCCGATCTTCGACGCACAAAACGTCGCGTCGATCGGTGCGATCGCGGTCGCTCCCTCGCGCACCGACGTCGTGTACGTCGGGACTGGCGAGGCTGACATGCGCGACTCGATCGGGTTCGGCGACGGGATCTACAAGTCTCTCGACGCGGGGAAGACCTGGACGCGCGTCGGTCTCGAGACCACGAGGCAGATCGGGCGTGTCGCCGTGGACCCGCGCAACCCCGACGTGGTGTTCGTCGCCGCGCTTGGTCACTTCTACGGTCCCCATCCCGATCGCGGCGTCTATCGATCGAAGGACGGCGGCAAGACGTGGCAGAAGGTGCTCTACACGAACGACAGCGTCGGCGCCATCGACGTCGTCATCGATCCGCGCAACTCCCAGGTCGTCTACGCCAGCCTGTGGAATACGCGCCGGCCGCCGTGGTTCATCTACGCTCCGACGAATGGACCAGGAGGCGGGATCTACAAGTCCGCGGACGGTGGCACGACCTGGAAGCAGCTGACCAACGGCCTGCCCGCCGAGGGCTTCGGTCGAAGCGGCATTGCCATCGCCCCGTCGCAGCCCGATCGTGTGTACGCGATCGTCGACGCGAAGGAGGGCGGCCTCTACCGATCGGAGGACGCCGGCGCGACCTGGACGAAGGTGTCGGGGGACACTCGCATCTGGGGACGAGGGTGGTACTTCAGCAAGGTCACCGTCGATCCCAGGGACGCGGATCGCGTCTACGTTCCGAACACCGCGATCTACCACTCGGCCGACGGCGGCCGGACCTGGGGGAACCCGAAAGGATCGCCCGGCGGCGACGACTACCATCAGCTGTGGATCGACCCAGACAACCCGGATCGCATGATTGCGGCCAGCGATCAGGGCGCGATCATCACGGAGAACGCGCGGCTCGAGCAGCCAACCTGGAGCTCGTGGCTCAACCAGCCCACCGCGCAGATCTATCACCTGGCGACGGATGCGCGGGTGCCCTACTGGATTACCGGCGCGCAGCAGGACAGTGGCGCGGTGAGTGTCGCCGCGCGTGGCAAGTTCGCCCAGATCTCGATGCGCGACTGGGAGCCGCTGTGTGCCGGCGGTGAGAGCGGGTACACCGCGCCCGATCCACTGCACCCGAACGTGCTCTTCGGCGGTACCGTAGCGCGCTGCGACGTCACGACCAATTCACCCGAAGTCAACATTTCGCCCGAACGCGGTATGACCGAGCCCGCGCGCCACGCGTGGACGCAGCCGCTCGTGTTCTCGACCGCGGATCCTCACGCGCTGTATTTCGCGAATCAGTTCGTCTACAAGACGACTGACGGCGGCGCGCACTGGACGCAGATCAGCCAGGACTTGACTCGCGAGAGTCCCGGAGTTCCTGCCAACCTCGACGCAGCCGCCGCGGCCGACGTTGCGCCCAACAGCGGTCCGCGCCGGGGCGTCGTCTACACGATCGCACCCTCGCCGATCGCCGCGCCGCTCCTCTGGGTGGGGACTGACGACGGGTATATCTGGAAGACGGCGGATGACGGGAAGACCTGGACGAACGTGACGCCCGCGGCGCTGACGGCCTGGACGAAGGTCGTGATGATCGACGCGTCGCACTTCGACGCGGACGTCGCGTACGCCGCGGTCGAACGTCATCAACTCGAGGACTACGAGCCGTACCTCTATCGCACACGTGATGGCGGCAAGACCTGGCAGAAGATCACCACCGGGCTGGCGGCCGGCATCTACGCCCAGACCGTGAAAGAAGATGCGAAGCGTCGCGGGATGCTGTATGCCGGCACCGAACGCGCGGTGTACGTCTCGTTTGACGACGGGGATCGCTGGCAGTCGCTGCAGCTGAACCTGCCGGCGACCTCGATGCGCGATCTGGTGGTCAAGGATAACGACTTGATCGTCGCCACGCACGGCCGCGGGTTCTGGATGATCGACGACATCAGCGCGCTGAGACAGATCGACTCGTCGGTGACCAGCGCGGCGGCGTTCCTGTTCAAACCGTCCGAGACCATCGGCATGCCCGCGCAGAGCGATAACGGAACACCGCTGCAGAAGGACGAACCACAGGCGGAGAATCCGCCAGCCGGCGCGTTCATCGACTACTACCTGAAGTCGGCCGCGCGCTCCGTCACGCTGGAGATCGTCGACGCCGCCGGTGCCGTCGTGCGCCGGTACTCGAGCGACGACCGGCCGCTCGCCGTGGATCCGAATACGCTGAACGTGTCCGCGATGTGGCGTCCCGCCGGGACCTCGCTTTCAGCGGCAGCAGGGATGCACCGCTGGGTGTGGGACTTGAGGCCTACGCTTCCAGCCGGACGTGGCGGCCGTGGCGGTAGCGGGGGAGGCCGCGGTGGTGCGCCGATGTCGGCGCCTGGCACCTACACGGTCAGGTTGACTGTGGATGGTCAGACCTTCACCCAGCCGTTGATCGTGAAGCCGGATGCCCGATAGACCGGCTGCAGCCAAGCCCCCACTATCCATTCGAGCACTGTCCGGACGAATCTACCTCGCAAGCGCCAGATACCCGGCGTCTCTGCTAGGATACGCGCGCGTTTCTCGTCCGTATTTGCAACACGTGCTCGGTTTTTGGAGGCTGGAAACATGCGACATCACCGCTCTGCTCGAGTGCTGCTCCGTACGCTGCCCTGGCTGGTGGTGTCGGTCTTCGTCGTCGCCTTGACCGCCGCGACGCCGCCGAATGGCAAGTCGACGCGCCTGCTGCGATCGCCGACCGTCAGCGCCTCGCAAGTCGCCTTCGCTTACGCCAACAACATCTGGACCGTCGATCGGGGGGGCGGTGTGGCGCGACGGATCACGACCTTCCAGGGCCAGACGTCGAGCCCGCGCTTCTCGCCCGATGGCCAGTGGATCGCCTTCAGCGGCGAGTACGCGGGAAACACCGACGTCTACGTCGTGGCGTCGGAAGGTGGTGAGCCGCGGCGGTTGACGTGGCATCCCGGCAACGATCAAGTGCAAGGCTGGACGGCCGACGGCAAATCGGTGCTGTTCGCCTCGTCGCGCGCGACCTGGGCGCCAAGCGGCGCCGCGCGGTTCTGGACCGTGCCCGCGCAGGGCGGCGTCGAGGAGCCGATGCCGCTGCCACGCGCCTATCAGGGGCGCATTTCGGCCGACGGCACGCACATCGCCTATCGCATGAACAGCTCGTGGGACGAGGAGCGCCGCAATTACCGTGGCGGTCAGAACCGTCCGATCTGGATCGTCGACTTGAAGACGTTCGATCTCGTCACGCCGCCGTGGACCGACTCGAAGGACATGGAGCCGGCGTGGCTGGGCGAGGTGGTGTACTTCCTCTCGGATCGCGACGGCGTCTCGAACGTGTGGTCGTTCGACACGAAGTCGAAGAAGCTCGCGCAGCTGACGAAGTTCACCGACTTCGACGTGAAAACGCTCGACGCCGGCGCGGGGACCGTGGTCTTCGAACAGGCGGGGCTCATTCATGAGCTCGATCCCAAGACCAACCGCGAACAGACGATCACCATCAAGGCGACGGGCGACTTTCCCTGGATGATGCCGCGATGGGAGGACGTGACCAGCCGGATGTCGAATATTCAGCTCTCACCGACGGGCAAGCGCGTCGTCCTCGAGGCGCGCGGGGAGATCTTCACCATCCCCGCGGAAAAGGGTGACGTTCGCAACCTGAGTCACTCGAGCGGTTCGGCGGAACGGGATCCGGCATGGTCGCCGGACGGCAAGTTCATCTCGTACTTCAGCGACAAATCGGGCGAGTACAAGCTGATGATCGAAGCGCAGGACGGTTTGACGCCGCCACGCGAGATCGCGCTGCCGAACCCGACGCACTACTACACGCCGTCCTGGTCTCCCGATTCGAAGAAGCTCCTCTACACGGACACGAACCTCAACGTGTGGGTGCTGGACGTCGCGAGCGGGCAGCCGAAAAAAGTCGGCAACGATCCCTGGATGGTGCCACAGCGCACGCTGAATCCCGTGTGGAGTCCGGATTCGAAATGGGTCGCGTACTCGAGCCGGCTGAAGTCGATGTTCCGCGCGATCTTCGTCAGCAACGTCGAGACCGGCGAGACGAAACAGATCACGGACGGCCTTGCGGACGCGATGTTCCCCGCATGGGATGCCGGCGGCAAGTATCTATGGTTCCTCGCGTCCACCGACTTCGGCCTGCGCTCGCAGTGGCTCGACATGACGTCGTACGACCACAACGAGACGTTCGGGTTGTACTTCGCCGTCCTGAAGAAAGGGGACGCGAGCCCGCTCCTGCCGGAAAGCGATGAAGACAACGGCGTCGGAACTGCCGGGCCCGGTGGCGGTGGTGGTCGCGGACGTGGTGGCGCCCCAGCCGCGGCGGCGGAGTCGGACGATCGTCCGGATCAACCTGCGCAGCCGCCGCAACGTGCTCCCCGCCCACCCGCCACCGTGCAGATCGACTTCGACGGACTGCAGCAGCGCATTCTCTCGGTGCCGGGCGTGCCCGAGCGTCAGTACTCCCAACTGAAGCCGGGCGCATCAGGGACGGTTTACTACCTCGAGAGCGCGCCAGGCGGCGGTGGGGGAGGCGGCGGTCGCGGCGGGGGTGGCAGCAACACGCTCTATCGCTATCGACTGAGCGATCGCCGGGCGGCGCAATTCATGACCGGCGTCGCGGAGTACACGGTCAGCGCCGACGGCCACAAGCTGCTCTATCGCACCGCCGGGGGTGGCGGCGGCGGACGTGGTCGCGGCGGCCCGCCACCCGAGGGTGGAACCCCGGCCGCGCTGTTCCTCGTCGATGCGGATCGCAATCCGCCGCAGGCGGGTCAGGGACGGCTCAACGTGTCGCTGCGCATGTATCTCGAGCCGAAAGAGGAGTTCAAGCAGATCTTCAACGAGGGCTGGCGCAATCAGCGCGACTACCTCTACGTGCCGAACACGCACGGGGCCGACTGGCCGAAGATGAAGCAGATGTATGGGGCGCTGCTGCCGTACGTGAATCACCGCGCGGATCTCAACTACCTCCTCGACAACATGGGCGCTGAGATTGCCGTGGGTCACTCGTACGTACGGGGCGGCGCGATGCCCGATGTGCCAACTCACCTGGCGGCCTGCTCGGCGCGGACTTCACCGTCGACAACGGCCGCTACAAGATCACGCGGATCTACGACAACGAGAGCTGGAACCCGGATCTGCGCGCGCCGCTCTCGGCGCCCGGCGTGGACGTCTCGGTCGGCGACTACATCCTGGCGATCAATGGATTCGAGCTGCGTGCGCCCGACAACATCTTCCGTCTGCTCGACGGCACGGCAAACCGGCAGACCGTGCTGACAGTGAACAACCGTCCGGTGATGGAAGGCGCCCGGCAGGTGACCGTCGTGCCGACCGCGACGGAGCAGACGCTGCGCACGCGTGCGTGGGTGGAATCGAACCGGCGGCTGGTCGACAAGCTGTCGAACGGACAGCTTGCCTACGTCTACATTCCGAGCACGGGACAGCCCGGTTACGACAGCTTCAACCGCTACTACTTCGCGCAACAGGACAAGAAAGGCGCGGTCATCGACGAACGGTTCAATAGCGGCGGTTCCGCCGCCGACTACATCGTCGACGTCCTCGGACGCGACTTCGACGGCTACTTCAATAACGTCGCCGGCGATCGCTACCCATTCACGAGTCCCGCCGCGGGCATCTGGGGACCGAAAGTGATGATCATCAACGAAATGGCCGGCTCGGGCGGTGACCTGATGCCGTACATGTTCAAGCGCCGAAAGATCGGTCCACTGGTCGGCAAGCGCACGTGGGGCGGGCTCGTGCACACCGCCGACACGCCGGGCTTCGTCGACGGCGGATCGATGATCGCGCCGCGCGGCGGCTTCTTCGATCGCGATGGTAAATGGGCGGTCGAGAACGAAGGTGTGGCGCCGGACGTCGACGTCGAGAACTTCCCCAAAGAGGTCATCGCCGGCCGCGATCCGCAGCTGGAACGCGCGGTCGACGAGGCCATGAAGCTCCTGAAGGCCAGTACCATCAAGCGCCTGACGACAGAGCCGCCGTCGCCGACGTGGGGGAAGAGAATGGCAAAGGGTAAAGGGTAAAGGGTAAGGGTAAAGGGGATGGCACATGGGCCAGGGGCCATGGGCCATGGGCCATGGGAAAGGGGAGCGCGGAGCTCGAGTACCCATGAACGGCGGTGTGAGACCTGAGCTTCGTGGTCCCCGCGTCCTCCTGCGCGCGCCCCGCGCGAGTGACCGCGACGATCGGCTGGCGGCAGGGCGCGATCCGGAGTTTCGCCGCATGGTGGGCGGCACGCGTCCGGATCCGGCCCGCTTACCGTGGCGGAAGTTGACCGCTGGTATGCGGGAGTGGTCATGCAGCCGCCTCTGGTGGGAGACTCGCGTGATGAATCTCGATGGCGTGTGCATGTTTGTGACTGCCACTGCGGACCGGGGTGTCGTCGGGCTGAATACCCGTCTCCATTTCAGGCAGAAGGGTTCGAGAGTGGTTGCCCATTACAGCGGCGGCGCGGTCGCGCGAGGATGCCTGGCCGGCAACGTCGCTGGCGCCACGCTCGTCTTCCGGTATGTACAGCGCGAAACCTCAGGGGACCTGCATGCAGGGCGTTCGTTCTGTGACATCCTTCGGACAGACGACGGTCGCCTCCGCGTAATCGAACACTTCAGGTGGACCACACGCGAGGGCGAGGGCACCAACGTCTTTGACGAAGTGATCGACTGAGTCTTGACGGGGCGCAAGTGAGCCGGCTCATGGTCGGCTTCTACGAGTACTTCGCGTTCTGGCGCCGCTTCGCCGTGTCGATCGCTGCCGGCTACGCGCCTGGCTATCTGATCCTCGAGGTGTTCTGATGACGGGGATCGTCACCGCTCTTCTTGTCCTCACGCACACGTACGCACAGGCGCCCGCGATCAAGAACCCGGAACTGCGCGAAGAGTTGTTGAAGCGGGTCGCGGCAGACCAGGCCGTCAGAAACGAATGGATCAAGCAAGACGTTCGCAAGCTGGACGAAGCCGTGCTGAAACGCATGGAGCAGATCGACGCCGACAACAGCGCCCGAATCAAGGCAATCGTGACGCGATTCGGATGGCCCGGTCCCGCGCTGGTCGGCAAGGACGGCACCGAGGCGGCGTTCCTGCTCGTGCAGCACGCCGATCACGAGACCCAGAAAGCGATACTGCCGATCGTCACGAAAGCCTTTCGCAGCGGTGAATTGTCGGGGCAGAACTACGCGCTGCTCGTGGATCGGGTCCTCGTTCGCGACGGCAGGCCGCAGGTCTACGGCACGCAGGCCAAGGCCTTCAATCAATGGAAGGGCGAGGAACCGGTCTTCGAGCCGATCGAAGACGAGGCCAATTTGGACGCCCGGCGGCGTGACGTAGGGCTGCCGCCGATGGCCGAATACCGCCGGCTCTTGAAGCAGATGTACTTTCCCAAGAAGCGCTGACCTTCCCCGGCGGCGTCACTCCCCTCGACTCTGGCGCGCCGTGACCGTCCCCGTCATAATGGCGCGATGCGCGGTTTCGTCGTCGCGCTGACCCTTTTGATCGCGATCGTCGCCACCAAGGCAGAGCCGCTGCCATGGCCCGGCGATCGCATCTGGTTCACGCCCGGCCCCGGCACGATCGACATGCTTCGACTCTTCGAAGCGCCGGACGAATGGACACAGGCCCGCCAGACGATTAAGGTCTTCAAGTTCTACCAGGGTCAGACGATGACGGCGGGGACGCCGGGGGACGGTCCGAACCGGTACGACGCATTCGTCCGCGTGGATGCATTCCGCAAGCTGCTGCGATGGGGAATTCGCATCGCGATCGAGGCGGGTGCGGTCAAGGAGCAGTTTTGCACCGACGACGAGAGCGGGATGAAAGCGTCCGTCGACGCGACCCTGGAGTCGATCCGCAACGTGCACGCCGGCGGAGGCATCGTCACCTACGTTGCGATGGACGAGCCGTTTACGGGAGGGCGGGCGCGGCGGTGCGGCGGTGGAGCGTTTCCGCCGACGGCGGATCGGCTTGCCGTCTACATTCCTGCGGTGCGGCGCGCCATCCCGGGCATCCGCATCGGGTTGATAGAACCGTATCCCGTCTTCACGCCGGCCCAGTTCGCGGACATGTTGCGGCTGCTGCAGGATCGCGGGATAACCGTGGACTTTCTGCACATCGATGCGTGGCAGTCCGATGCGTCACCCGCCCGCGAAGTCTACGGCCGGGACATGATCCAGCTGGCGGATCTCGCGGCGCAGTACCGCATTCCCTTCGGGGTGATCATCTGGGGCGCCGACGGCGACGCGGACGCGACCTACGGCACTTACGCGCTGAGAAACGCCAGCGCCCTTGCGCACACGTTCCGCAGCTGGGACGTGATGCCGGACCATCTGATCATTCAGAGCTGGGCGCTCTCGAGCACGGGCCAGTACATCACCCCTTCGAACCTGCCGGAGGCCACCAACTACACGCACACCTGGCTCGTCAACCAGATCTACCAGATGCTGCGCAACGCGCGATCCCCTCGCAGGTCCTGACCGTTCGCGAAGGCAACGGAGGCGCGATCGCTGCCTCGTCAATCGATGAGCCGCGGATGAACGAGCCGGCCTCCGAAGCGATCGTGTCCGCGATGCTGATATTCCTCTCGATACCATGAGCGATTCGAAGCGGCTCCGCGCGATGACTGACGCCGTCCGCGCACTCTACGACCGCAACCGTCAGCGTGGCGTGGCGCCGTGGTGCGGCCTCGAGTACGACTTCGTCTGCCCGTCGATGGGCACCTATCCCTTCCAGTGGTTCTGGGATTCCAGCTTTCACGCGGTCGCGCTCTCTCACATCGATCCCGGCAGGGCGCAGATCGAGATCCGCAGCCTGCTCGCCAACGCGCAGCCTGATGGCTTCGTCGCCCACGTGACGTTCTGGCAACGCGAGAAGTTCGAGGATCTGCTGTCGACCTACGCCATCGCCTATCGCACGCCGTATCTCAGTGACTGCATGCAGCCGCCTGTTCTTGCCGAAGCCGTGGCGGCCGCGAGTCGCGGACCCGGCGCCGGCGCGTTCCTCGCGGACGTGCTGCCGCGCGTGCGGCGCTATTACGACTGGCTCGACAGCGTACGCGATCCCGATCGTGACGGCCTGATCGCGACGCTGCAGCCGGACGAATCGGGGCTCGACCACACGCCGAAGTACGACCGGTACCTCGGTGTCACGGTTCCCGATCTGGCAGGGATGACCGCGGCCTGGGAGCGCGTCGCCGGACCATACGCCACCGTGAACCGCGAGCCCACCGCGATGTACTCGATGGATCGCTTCGTGGTCGAGGATGTCTTCGTGAATACGATTTACGCCGAGAATCAGCGTGTGCTGAGCGGTCTGCTGGCGCGCATCGGCGATCACGACGGGGCGGCGGAGCTCGCCGCGCGCGCAGCCAGGACCACACGCGGCCTGGTGAGCAAGTGTTACGACCCGTCGGCAGGACTGTTCTTCGATCTCGCGGGATTGCGCGAGGAGCCCCTTCGCGTGAACACTGTGAGCTCGCTCGTGCCGATCCTTCTCGAGGACATTCCGCCGGCAGCTGTCGAAGCGCTGATCCAGCATCTGACCGACAGGTCAGAGTACGGTGCGCCCTTTCCGGTGCCGAGCGTCGCCATGAACGAACCGTCGTATCTTCCGCCGACGGCCGACAGCAAGCTGGTGTGGCGCGGGCCGACCTGGATGAACTCCAATTGGTACATCGCGCGTGGGCTGCGGCGGCACGGGCACACCGAGCTCGCCCGGACGATCGAAGATCGGTCGGCTCAGCTCGTCGAACGCTCGGGATTCCGCGAATACTACGATCCAATGACGGGCGAGGGCTTTGGAGCCAGCGACTTCTCCTGGACCGCGCTGGTGCTGGATCTGCTGGTGACACTCGAGGGAGATCGGTCGTGAGAGTCACGGCCGCGGTATTCGCGGTGTTCGTTGCCTTCGAGACGGCATCCGGGCCGCCATCGTTCGATGCGCCACAGGTGATTTCGCGTCACTTCACGGCCAAAGATCAACAGACCGAGCGGTATGTTTATGTCCCCTTCGACGTTGCACCGGGGACGACCAGGATTGCCGTGTCGTACCGGTACGATCGCTCGGATGGCGCGAACGTCATCGATCTCGGACTCTTCGAGCCCGGACCGCTCACGCTCGGGACGAAGGCCTTCCGCGGCTGGAGTGGCGGCGCCCGTGACAGCATCAAGGTCGGAATCGATGACGCGTCGCCCGGGTACTGGCCGGGACCCATCCCTCCGGGGCAATGGCACGTCGCGCTCGGGCTCTACAAAATCGGGAGTGCTGGCGTCGATGTCGAGATGACGATCGAGGCGTCGCACGATTCGATGTCCGGCAATGCGCCGACGCTGGCACCGCGGCCCGCAGGCCCGATTCGCAACGGACCCGCGTGGTATTCCGGAGTCCTGCACACTCACACCGTGCACAGCGATGGTGAGCTCACGCCGCAACAGCTTGCGGACAAGGCCGTTTCAGAGAAGCTCGACTTCCTGGCCATCACCGATCACAACAACACGACGCATCAGCTCGCGGCGATCAACGCCCCGGCTCTGCTCGTCATCACCGGCGAAGAGGTCACCACGCCTGGCGGCCACTTCAGCGTGTGGGGGCTCGGCGGCCCTCGCGATTATGTCGACTTCCGCATCCTGCCCGGAGATCCGGCGCTCTCGACGATTGTGGGCGCCGCGGTGAGTCGTGGCGCGATCGTCTCGATCAATCATCCGGTCGCCGACTGCCTGGCGTGCTCGTGGACCCATCAGATACCCGACACGGTCAGCGCCATCGAGATCGCCAACGGCACGATGGTCGCGCGTCAGCAGGCGATGACCATGTGGGACGTCCTCCTGCGTGCGGGCCGTCATCTGACCGCGGTCGGCGAAAGCGACTGGCATCGCGGCAGTGCGCCGCTCAGCACCCCCAGCGTTCGCGTCTTCGCGACGGAGCTCTCGACGCGCGCGATCCTCGCCGGCATCCGAGCCGGGCGTGTCGTGCTGATGGCTGACGGATCGAGCCCTCCGCCGGCGGTTGTGGTCCGTGCCGACGAGCAGGAGGCACGGGTTGGCGACGTTCTGCGTCTCAAATCCGGAGAAGTCTTCCGCGTCGTGGTGGACGCTGCGGCCTCGTCGTACAAGGGCGCTCGGGTCGACCTGGTGTGGAATGGTGAGCCGATCGCGAGCTCGACGATGACCGCAAGCGGACACCTGGAGTTCGAACGTTTTGCCAGCGCCAGCGGATACATGCGCGTGCACGTTTTCAAAGCGGATGGCGCGCCGATTTCCATCACCAACCCGATCTTCGCCACGGTGACATCTCCGCGCGCTGATCGATGACACGACGTCTCACCCATGACGCCGGCGCACGGACGACCCGACGCTTCCTCGGGTCTCAGCCACGAGTGACATCCCGTGTGGCTGGGACGGCGATCGTTGGCATCCTGCTGGTGATGGGGACTACGGCCGCCACGCCGGCCGCGGCGCAGGAGTCCTGTGCGGGCGCCGACTGCACCCCCGCTCTGGTGACGCCCGTCCGCATCGGCCGGGCGGACGCGCCGCTGAAGCTCACCTTGTGGGCCCAGCAGGACTACTCGCATCTGGCCGCGAACCGCGAGGTCGCGCGGATTTTCCTCGACATCTTCGAGCAGTGGGCCCGCTCCCATCCCGACGTGCAGATTGAAGTGTCGGTGATGCCAGCGCTCGAGTTGCACAAGGCGAAGCTGCTGCTGGCTTCCTCGGCTGGCCGGCTTCCGGACATCGCGTCGGTAGACAGCTTCTGGATGCCACTCTTTCTCCAGAATGGAGACGTACGGCCGCTCGACCCGTACTGGCCGCCGGAAGATCGGGCGGACTTCCTGCCGTTCACGATTGAGACGCTGAGCGATCGGCAGGGTCATGTCTACGGGATGTGGCACGGCACGGACTGCCGCGTCCTGTACTACCGCACGGATCTCGTTCCCAAGCCGCCGCGTACCTGGGACGAGCTCCTGACGACCGCCAGCCGCATCGCTCGCGAGCGCAAGATCGCCGGCTATCTGTACAACGCTGGCCGCTGGGAGGCCGCCGTCTTCGATCATCTGCCGATGTTCTGGGCCCAGGGCGGTGAGCTCGTGAACGCGGCCGGGGATCCCGTCTTCGGAGTCTCGCCGAACCGGGAGCGCATGGTTCGACTCATGGCCTTCCTGCGTCGCACGATCGACACGGGAGCCTCGCCCCGGTCAGTCCTCGCGAACAACGACTATCAGCAGCTCTCCTCGGCCGCGGTGGCGGGCGATGTGGCGATGTTCCTCGGCGGAAGCTGGCAGTTGCGCGAGCTCGAAACCGCTCTGACGCCGGCGGAGTTCGCGAAGTGGCAGATCACCGATATTCCCCAGGCGGAGCTCGGTCGCCGCGCGACCGGAACCGGCGGGTGGGTGTGGGTGACGTTCGCGCGGGATTCGGAGCGTCAGCGCGTCGCGACCGAGTTCATCCGCTTCATCGAATCGCCCGCCAACGTCGCGCGAATCAGCGTGCCCACGCGGCAGTTGCCGGCCCGCCGCAGCGTCTACCGCGACTTCTCCGTCTTTCGCGAAAACCCGTGGTACGCGAAGTTCGGCGAGATGCTCGTGGACGGGCGCGCCCGGCCAGCCGTGCCCATCTACCCGGCGATCTCCGAGCAGCTCCAGCTCGCCGTGGGCGCCGTGGTCTCCGGTGCGAAGTCACCCGACGCCGCAGTGGACGATGCCTGGCGGACGGTGCAGACGATCGCCGAGCGTCTGCGCGCGCGGGATCGCGAGACGCCGCGCCGGACCGATCCGGTGAAGCTCGTTCCACCGCTGATGACGGTTCTTATTGCGGCCATCCTCTTGCTCGGCGTCGCGCGACGCCAGCGGCAGCTTGCTGTCTGGTTGACCCCGGCGCTCGGTCTCGTGGCTCTCGTGCTGGTGTATCCGGTCTTCGATCTGATCCGGATCGCGTTCACCGATGCGCGAACGTCCGCTGGCAGCTATACCTACGGTCTACGCAGCATCACGTCGCTCGTGACTGACCCGGAATTTCGCGCGATGGTCATGGTGACCGTCACGTTCGTGATCGCATCGGTCGCGCTGCAGCTCGGGCTGGGTCTGGCAATCGCGCTCGTCATCGACGCCGCCAAACGTCGTCGGGCCCTGGGGACGACGCTGGCGCGGGTCGCGGTCGTCAGCGCATGGATTGTGCCGGGCGTCCTGGTCGGTGTGCTGTGGCGCATCCTGCTGATGGAGAATCGCGCGGGCATTGCCAACTACTTCCTGTCGATGATCGGCGTGCCGGCGCAGCCGTTCCTCTCGGCGGCCGGAATGGCGCTCGGGTCCGTGATCGTCGCGAACGCCTGGCGCGGCTGTGCGTTCAGCATGATTCTGCAGTTTGCTGGTCTGCAGCGGATCCCGCAGGAGCTGCACGAGGCCGCCGACCTCGAAGGTCTCGGGCTCTGGCACCGCCTTCGACTGGTTGTCTTGCCCCACATCGCTCCCGTGCTCGCGCTGAACCTGGCGCTCATCACGATATCCACGCTCAACACGTTCGACCTCGTCCTGCCGCTGACCGGTGGAGGACCGGGTCGATCCACGGAGGTCGTGTCGCTCTACATGTATCGGTCGGCCTTCTTCAGTCTGGAAGCCGGCCGCGCGGCCGCAGTTGCCGTCGTCATGCTGCTCATCAACGTCGCGCTGGCGCTCGTCGCCGTGCGGCTCGTGCGGGGGAGACGCATCGCATGAATGCCGGACAGACGAGAAGGCTCGCGCTCGGCACGGCCCTGCTGGTCGTGGCCGCTGCCTTCTTCCTCCCCGAGCTGTGGCTGCTGGCGCTGTCATTGAAGACCAAGGCCGGCGTCTACGAATATCCGCCGCGCTTGATCTCACCGGAGAGCTCGGCGGCCAACTACCTGTTCGTGTTCACGCAGACGCAGGTGCCGTGGTACCTCTGGAACAGCGCCCGCGTGGCGGCGCTGGCAACAGTGTTCACGATGGCAATGGGCGCCCCGGCGGCCTACGTGTTGTCGCGGGAGCGTTTCAGGCGGCGAGACGCGATTCTGAGCGGGTTGTTCCTCGCGCAGATGGTGTCGCCGATCGTGCTGCTGGTTCCGCTCTACGGCCTGATCGCCAGCCTCCGTCTTCTCGACACGCACGCGGGACTGATTCTCGTCTACGCCGCCGTGCAGTTGCCCTTCACGATCGTCGTCTTGAAGAATTTCTTCGATGCGCTGCCGCCCTCGCTCTTCGAGGCGTCGCTGCTCGACGGTGCGTCGCGTACCATGCGATTCAGACGGGTCGCGCTTCCACTCGTCGGTCCGGGGCTCGCGTCGGTGACTATCTTCAACCTGGCTGCGTACTGGGCCGAGTTCGGTCTTGCGCTGGTGCTGCTCGACTCGCAGCAGCGCTTCACGGTTCCGATCGGGTTGTTCAGTTTTCAAAGCGGTTACGAGACCGAGTGGCAGCTTGTCGCCGCAGCAAGCTTCATCGGACTCGTGCCAGTCATGGCGGCATTCCTGCTGCTGCAGCGGTTCGTCGTGGCTGGTTTGACGGCAGGAGCGACAAAGGGATGACGACCGACGTTCACGTCATTTCGCACACTCACTGGGATCGCGAGTGGTATCTGACCTTCGAGCAGTATCGCGCCCGGTTGATCGATCTCGTGGACGGCGTGCTCGATCGCATGGCCGCCGACCCAAGCTTCATCTTCCACCTCGATGGTCAGAGCGTCGTGCTCGAGGACTACCTCGAAGTCCGGCCCGAACGCGAACGAGAGCTCCGCGATCGAGTGGCGGGCGCGCGGCTTCTCGTCGGTCCCTGGTATGTGATGCCGGACATGTTCCTGGTGAGCGGTGAGGCGCTCGTCCGAAACCTGGCGCTCGGGCTTCGCATCGCCGACGGCTTTGGCAAAGCCATGCGGGTGGGCTACATGCCGGATCCGTTCGGCCACATCGCGCAGATGCCACAGATCCTGGCCGGGTTCGGCCTCGACGGCGCGATTCTGTGGCGCGGGTTCAGCGGCCGGGAGGCAGAGTACTGGTGGGAGGCGCCGGACGGGAGCCGTGCGCTGCTCCTGCATCTGCCACCGGAAGGCTATTGCAATGGGTTGCGCCTGCCGCTGCTCTCACCGGAAGAGATGCGGCGTCAGGCGGCGGCAGTGATCGCCAGAGAGCGCGACCGCTCGCACACCGGGCAGGTGTTGCTCATGGTCGGCGTGGATCACGTCGAACCGCATCCGGCGCTGCCGCAGGTCATCGATGCGCTGAACGAGCTGCCGAAAACGGCAGCGCTGCTGTCGACGTTGCCCGATTACGTCAGCGCCGTGGCCTTGTCACTACCGGACGGTGATGCCGTCGCAACCATTCGAGGCGAATTGCGAGGCGGGGAAGACTACGCCCACCTTCTTCCCGGCGTGCTGTCGGCACGAACGTATCTCAAGCAGGCGAACGCGCGGGTCCAGCGTGAGCTCGAACACTGGGTCGAACCGGTATCGGTGTTTGCAAGACTGTCGGGCCAGCAGGTTCCATCAGGGCCGCTCCGCTACGCCTGGCGGACGCTGCTGCAGAATCATCCGCACGACAGCATCTGTGGCTGCAGCATCGACGAAGTCCACGAAGAGAACGTGACCCGTTTCGCCCGCGCGTTCCAGGCTGCCTCGACCGCGGGCGCTCGCGCCATTCGCCTGATCGGCGGACGGATCCCACCAGCGCCGCCGGGTGCGATTCGATGCCTGGTCGTGAACACCGACATCGGATCCTGGTCCGGCGTGGCGGAGACGACGATCGAAATCCCACTCGGACCAGCGGAGATTGGCCGGGAAGTCGATCTCGCCCACCTCGAAGAACCGCTGGTCTTCTTCAGCGCTCAGGCCGACGTTTCGGGCGTGACCGACCACGCAGGGGAGCCTCTCGCGTTTCAGATCCTGCATTCCGAAGAGGTGGTCAGCTACCGGACGAGTCGATATGCGACGCCCGTGGCCCTGCGCGTACGCAAGGTCCGTCTCGCTATGGCGCTTCGAGCGGTCCCTCCAATGGGCTACGCGGTGATCGACGTTCATCTAGCCGAGGAAAAGCTGCCCGGACAGACGCCGACATCGGGGGTCCGCGCGACGGACAAGACCATCGAGAGCGATCTGTTCAAGGTCGAGGCTCGCGGCGACGGTACCCTTGACATCCTGGATAAACGGAACCAGGCGCGTTATCACCGCGCGTTCGTGTTCGAGGACGACGGTGACGTGGGAGACGAGTACAACTACTCGCCACCGCCGATCAACCGCCGCCTCAGCAATGCTGACGCGCGCCGAATTCGCATCCGGACTCCGGAGGCCGGGCCGCTGACGGCGGCACTGTCGATCGAGATGGTCCTCCGGACGCCTTCGGCGGGCGCATCGGATCGTCGAACGCGGCAATCGCATGAAGTCGACGTCAACATCACGCTCGATATCCGCATGCGCGATGGGTCGCCAATCATCGAATGCGTCGCGCGTGTGAACAACGTCGCGCGGGATCATCGATTGCGGATTATGTGTCCGACGGCCGCCGCAGACGTGACGCACCATCGAGCGGACACGGCGTTCGGCATCGTGAAGCGACCCGTGGACAGACAAGTCCCCTCCGGCCCGCTCGCCGAGACCCCGGTCGCGTCCGCGCCGATGCTCTCGTTCGTCGACGCGGGCGACGATTCGGCGGGCGCGATCGTCATCGCCGATGGCCTCGTCGAATACGAGGTGGTACGAACCCCCACCGGTCCGGCGATTGCGCTGACACTGTTCCGCGCGGTAGGAGACCTGTCACGCGACGATCTCACGACACGCCAGGGTCACGCCGGTCCGGGTCTGGTCACACCGGGTGCGCAGTGTCTCGGTCCGCATGAGTACCGTTTCGCCTTCGTGCCTCGCGCCGCACCGCCGTCCGCCGGCGAGCTGTATGGGCTTTCGCGGACGTTCCTCTCGCCGCCGCGCATCCTCTCCCCGTGCGGCGGTGACGGGCACCTGCCGGCTTCGCGATCGTTTCTGGGCGTTACCGGCGGCGCAGTGTTGAGCGCCTTCAAGATCGCTGACGACGGGAATCGAGTCTCGCTCCGACTGTTCAATCCGGCTGCCAACGAAGATCGCGTCAGCGTCACCGTTCCGGATGGTACGACAGCCGTTCATCTCGCGGACCTCGCGGAGCGCGATCTCGCGGCCTGTCGCGTCGAGGACGGGCGGGTCAGCGTGGCCCTCGGGCCGCATCGAATCCAGACGATGACATTTGCGGTCAGGCCCGCCTGACGATGAAGGTTCAATTCGATCGCGTCACGAAACGGTTTGGTTCGAACGCCGTGCTCGACGAGGTCAGTCTCGAGATCGAGCCGGGTGAGTGCGTCGTGCTGCTCGGTCCGTCCGGGTGTGGCAAGACGACGATGCTCCGGCTCGTGGCGGGACTGGAGACGCCGGATTCCGGCCGTATCCTGATCGGCGATCGCATCGTCAACGACGTGCCGCCTGCGGACCGCAACGTGGCGATGGTCTTTCAGAACTACGCGCTCTATCCGCACCTGAGCGTGTACGAGAACATTGCCTTCCCCCTGATCGCGCGGCGAACAGCCGTCGATGAAATCCGCCGGCGAGTCAACGATGTGGCGAGCCGGCTGGAGCTGGCGTCATGCCTGACCCGCCGTCCGGCGCAGCTCTCCGGCGGTCAGCAGCAGCGGGTCGCGCTCGCTCGCGCCATCGTGCGCAACCCGGTCGTCTATCTCATGGACGAGCCGCTGTCGAATCTCGACGCACAGCTGCGCACGCAGACTCGCGGGGAATTGAAAAGGCTGCAGCAGGTTCTTGGCACGACGACCATTCACGTCACCCACGATCAGGCCGAAGCGATGACACTGGGCCACCGCGTGGCGATCCTGCGTGCCGGACGGATCGAGCAGTTCGGGGCTCCGCTCGAGCTGTACCGCCGACCGATCAACCGTTTCGTCGCGGGGTTCCTCGGCAGTCCGGCCATCAACATCCTGCCGGCATCGTTGACGAGCGGCGAGATCGTCGCTGCCGGGGCGCGCTTGCGCGTGCCGGCCGGTCTGCGTGACGCGCTCGGTCGTATCCAGAAGTTTGAACTTGGTGTCAGACCCGAGGACGTGCAGTTACGCGTCTCTCCGGACCCGGGCGCAGTTGAGGCCCGTGTGGAGATCCTGGAGGCCATCGGCAACGAAACCATCGTCACCATGACCTCAGCCGGCGACCGGATTGTGGCGCGCGCCGCCGCGGATCTGCCGATCGAGGCTGGTCACCCGGTGTGGTTTCGGATGGACGACGCGAAGGCGGTGTTCTTCGACCCGGCGTCTGGCACGCGGATAGCGCCGTGAAACCGATGCTGCAAAGGAGTTACACGGTGGATGTTGACATCGGCATCCCCTCGGAATAGCGTTGCCGGACAGCTCGTTGAGTGCCGACAGGCATCAGGCGAGAGCACTAATCTTCATTCAACAGTTCCAGAGGAGGGGGAACCATGAAGCGACTCGCGCTCGTAGCGGTGCTCGTGGCGCTGGTAGCGCCGCGCGCCGTATTCGCCCAGGTCGACCGGGCAACCGTGAGTGGTCTGATCAAAGACGCCGGAGGAGCAGTCGTGCCCGGGGCTTCCGTTACGGTCACCAATCTTGCGACCAACATCGCTTCCCAACAAACGACGAGCGAGACGGGTTCGTACCTCGTCGTCAACCTGATTCCCGGCCAATACCGCATCGACGTCGAGCTGAGCGGATTCAAGAAGCGGTCGCAGACCGTCACGCTGGAAGTCGGACAGCGGGCGCGCGTCGACATGTCGCTCGAAGTGGGCAACTTCGCCGAAACGGTCAGTGTCGCCGGATCGTCGCCGATCCTCAAAACGAGTGAGTCGGCGCTCGGGGCTGTCATCTCGGAGATCCAGGTCTCCAACCTGCCGCTCGCAATCCGGAACTGGGACGACCTCCTCGCGCTCGTGCCCGGCGTTCAAGGTGACCGGTACAGCGAGCAGGGCGGCGGCACGTCGTTCGGCCGCACCGGCGGTATCAACGTGCACGGCGCACGCGCGCTGCAGAACAACTTCCTGCTCGACGGCGTCGACAACAACAGCATCTCGGAGAACGTCCAGGAGCTGACGTCGCAGGTCTCGCGCCCCTCCGTGGATGCGATCCAGGAATTCAAGGTCGTGACGAGCCCGTACTCGGCGGAGTACGGCCGGTCTCCGGGGGCCGCGGTCAGTGTGTCGACGAAATCCGGGACGAACCTGATCCGGGGAACCGCCTACGAGTATTTCCGCAACGACTCCATGGACTCGAAGGACTTCTTCACCAAGCGGGCAAATGCGGCCAAACCCGCCAACGACCAGAATCAGTTCGGCGGCAATCTCGGCGGGCCGATCATCAAGAACAACGCGTTCTTCTTCGCAGACTACGAAGGCACGCGGATCACCCGCGGCGTGACGCGGCTGACGCGAGTGCCGACCGCTGACGAACGAGCGGGCATCTTTACAACGCCTATCAAGGATCCCACGACCGGGCTGAACTTTGACAACAACCGAATTCCCACGGAACAAATCGACCCGGTCGCCGCTGCGATCATCGCGCTGGTGCCGCTGCCGAATCAGAGCGGCGCGAACAACTTCTTCCGAACCGGCGATCTGATCGACGATTCGGACCGCCTGCTCGGCCGCATGGACTGGAAACCGAACGCCAAGGACAGCATCTTCGGCCGCTATATCTACTCGAATCGCAAGCGGCAGATTCCCGGTGCCTTCGGCGGGGTCGTCGACGGCACCGGCACGTCAGCATTCGGTAACCAGACCATCAAGACGAACGCCTTTGTCGGGGGGTGGACGCGAATCCTCACGTCGGCGATGGTGAACGAGTTCCGGCTCTCCTGGTCGCAGGCGACATCCGACGCCGTGCATCAGGCGTTCGGGTTGGTACCTCCGGCGAATGCGATCATCCCGGGGAGCGTCACGAACCCCGCTGTTGCCGGCGGGATTCCTCGGATCGTGATCGACGGATATTTTGCCGGCTCGGGCCTCGGCAACATTGGATCGCCGGACTTCCTGCCGAAATTCCAGCACACGAACCAATTCGAGTTCATCGACACGGTCTCCTGGCTGAAGGGGAACCACGCGTTCAAGTTCGGCGGCGATATCATAGTTCCCATGGCGAATGAGTACCTCGATGTCCCGGCGACGCGCGGCATGCTCCGCTTCCGCACCAGCTTCACTGGCAATGCGATGGCCGACTACATGCTCGGGTACGTCGCCGATCTCCAGATGTCCAACGTGTGGGTCGTCGAGCAGCGGCACTGGGCGACGATGTTCTACGCCCAGGATGACTGGAAGGTGAACTCGAAGCTGTCGCTGAACCTGGGCCTGCGCTACGACTTCATCACGCCGGCGCTCGAGGCGACGGACGCGCAGACCAACTTCGATCCGAGCGGGAGCGGCAGCCTGTTGTTTGCGAGCAGCGGCTCGCTCGAGGACCGCGGGCTGGTCAAGCCGGACACCAACAACTTCGCGCCGCGCCTGGGCGCCGTGTACAAGCTCGATGAGAAGACGCTCGTCCGAGGCGGGTGGGGTATCTTCTACAACTTGTTCGACCGCGTCGGCAGCGAAGACCAACTCGCGTTGAACCTGCCGGGGCTGGTGAACAAGACCATCACGCAGACGTCGGGATCGCCGGTGTTCTTCCTCAAGAACGGCTTCCCGCCGAACTTCCTTGCGCTCCCGAACCTCGATCCGAACGCCGGTCAGCTCAAAGCCGTGCGGCTCCGTGCCGTGTCGAACGACGCGCCCAAGACGACCATCAATCAAGCCAGCTTCGGGATGCAGCGCGAGATCAGCACAGGCATGGTGCTCAGCGCCGACTTCGTCTACACGCGAGGCTCGAACCTGGCGTCCCTCGTCAACTTGAACCAACCGCTCCCGAACGCTGCCGGGAACGCGCTGACCCCCGCGCTGCCGTACCCGAACTTCGGGTTCATCGAGTGGCGCGCGCAGAACGGCAAGTCGAGGTACAAGGGCCTCGACCTCGGCCTCGAAAAGCGCTTTGCCCAGGGCTACGCGTTCGGCGTGTCGTACACGATCGGAGATTCGAAGGACGACACGTCCGAGCAGCTGACGACCCAGGGTTCGAACGCGTTTCCGCAGAACTCACGAGACTTCAGCGCGTGGTACGGACCGAGCGACTACGACGTGCGCCACCGGTTCACCACGAACTTCGTGGTGGACCTCCCGTTCGCTCAGAACGCGTTCGTCCGCGACTGGTCGGTCTCGGGCGTCTGGGCTTGGCGCTCGGGACGTCCGTTCACGGTGAACCAGGGCGGGAACAACGTCGGGACCAACATGACGGGCCTGCCGAATCTGGTTGGCGATCCCCAGGGACCTGAAACGGTCGATCAGTGGTTCAACACCTCGGCGTTTCAGGCCGTCACGTCGGGGACGTTCGGCAACGAGCTCCGCAACCGGCTGCGCGGTCCCGACTGGCAAAGCGTCGACCTGACGATCCAGCGCAGGATCAGGTTCAACGACCGGGTGTCGACGACGCTGCGGTGGGATATCTTCAATCTGTTCAACACGACAAATTTCGGTCTGCCAAGCCGGAATATCCCGAACATTGGCGCAAGCGATCCTACGTTCGGAACCATCTCAAGCCTTGCGGGCGACGCACGCATCATGCAGCTCGCCGTGCGGCTCACCTTCTAAACCCTAACGATTCAACCGTTCGCGGTGGGACAGACGATTCAGTCTGTCCCACCTTCTCCCGAGAATCTTCCTTGGAGCGTCCTCTTCGTGTGGCGGTCGTCGGCTGCGGCGCGATCGCCCAGATGATGCACCTGCCGACGCTTGCCGAGCGTCCGGATCTCTTTACCATTGCCGGTCTGGCCGACATCGATCGCGCGACGCTCGAGGCTGTCGGCGCGCGCTATCACGTGCAGCGGCGCTCGACCGATTTCCGCGAGTTGCTGGCGGACCCCCAGGTCGAAGCGCTGCTGATTCTTGCGTCCGGCTCACACGCGAAGTTCGTGCTGCCGGCCCTCGAGGCTGGAAAGCACCTGTTCGTGGAAAAGCCGCTTGGATTCAGCGTCGCGGAAACCGACGAGATCGCTCGCGCCGCGCGCCAAAGCGGCCGGGTCCTGATGGTCGGCTATCACAAGCGCTTCGATCCAGCCTACCGCCGTGCTCGCACCGAGGTGCAGCGCCTGCAGAGCCTCCGGTTCGTGGACGTCACCGTTCTCCATCCCGACGAGGACGCCTATCGCCGTCATCACGCGCTGCTGCCGGTGCGGCCGCCAACGACGCTGACTGAAGAGGAGATGGATCGACTGGCGGTGAACGACGCGAGTTCCGCGGAAATGCGTCCGCTCCTCGACGCCACCGTGGGAGCCGAGGCGCCGCTGCCGGTTCGGATCGCCCTCGTCGTGCTGCTGACCAGCCTGATCCACGACGTCAACGCGCTGCGCGGCGTGCTCGGGGAGCCCGAGGAAGTGCTGTCAGCGCACACGTGGCGCAACGGCATGGCCCAGACGTCACTTACGCGTTTCTCCGGTGACGTCCGCGCGGTGATGACCTGGATTTCAGTGCCCGAGGTTGCGCACTATCAGGAGCAGCTGCGCTTCGTGAGTCCCGAGCGCCGGGTGACGCTGACCTTTCCGTCGCCGTATCTGCGTCATGCGCCGACCCCGCTCTCGATCGAGCGTATGGACGATGGCGATCATGTGGAGGAGCGGCACACAGTCTCCTACGAAGAGGCGTTCCGATCCGAGCTGCACCACTTCCGCGAGGCGGTGCTCAACGGAACGCCGGCATCCCCGGGTGTGGACGAAGCGCTGGGCGATGCGCGGTGGATCGAGATGATTGCGAAGGCGCTGATCAGAGATCAAAAGCAGTTGAGAACGTGATTCTGATCGTAGTGTCGCTGTCCGCTGTCCGCTGTCCGCTGTCCGCGGTCAGATCGCGGTCGTCTACTGCGCCCCCAAGTTCGCGCGCGTGATCAGTCCCAGCTTGGTCGGCTGCTCAGCGGGCACCGGCTCGTGCCGAATCAACTTGACCGCGCTTTCGACGGCGAGGCGTCCCATCTCCGAGGGAAACTGCGCCACTGAGGCCTCCATCGCGCCGCTCGCAATCGCCTTGCGCGCATCGTCTACGGCATCGAAACCAATCACGCGGATGCGGCCGGTCTTGCCAGCCACGGCGATGGCTTCGACGGCGCCCAGAGCCATCATGTCGTTGCACGCGAAGATCGCATCGATCGACGGGTTGGCCTGGAGCATGTTCTGAAAGACCGTGAATCCCTGATCGCGCTCCCAGTTGGCGGTTTGCGAAGCGACGACGTGGATGCCGTCGCTGGCCTTGATGGCCTCACGAAAGCCCTGGAGCCGAGCATCGCCGGTCTGGTGACCGGGGATGCCTTCGAGGAGCGCGACATTGGCGTGTCCACCGGTCACATCGACGAGGTGACGTCCGGCAATCCGGCCGCCTTCCACGTTATCCGATCCGACGTAAGCATCCGTGTGAACACCCAATTCAGCAGCGGCTTGTGTGTCGATCCGATCATCGACGATCACGACCGGGATGCCGGCCTTCTTGGCCTTCCCGACTGCAGGCACGATTTCCTTCGAGCCCGACGGTGCGATGCAGATCGCGTTCACGCCCGACTGGACGAGGTTTTCGATGATCTGCATCTGCCGCTCGACGTCGGTTTCGCGCTCCGCCGACTGCACGGTCAAGTCCACGTCGAGCCGTCTGGCCGCGTCCATCGCGCCCTTCTGCATGTCGATGAAGAAGGGATTGTTGAGTGTCTTGAGTACCAGGGCGATGCGCGGCCGTCCGGTTTGCGTGCCGCGATTACACCCCGCCAGCTGGCCGATGGCGATCATGACGACGGCGATGGTGAGCAGTTTGCGCATCGGTTCCTCGAGCGTTCAGCCCTGGTTTCCCCCTGGCCCATTGCCCATCAGGCCCGCCAGCTTTCAAGCGGCCTGCTACACCCCCAGGCCGCGCAGGTACTCGCGGTTGCGGCGCGCGCTCTCCGCCGGCGATCCCATTCCCGGCAGCACATCCTGCTCGACGACGATCCAGTCATGGTAGCCCGCCTCCTCGAGCGCGCGAAGTATGGCTCGGAAATCCACGCTGCCCTGGCCCAGCTCGCAGAAGATGCCGTGCTTGATGGCGGCAGTGTAGTCCCACGACTCGACGCGCGTGCGTGCGAAGACGTCGGGAGAAAAATCCTTGAAGTGCACGTGCCAGATGCGTGACGAGTAACGCCGGAAGACCTCGAGCGGGTCGGCGCCCCCGAACGTCAGGTGGCCGGTGTCGAAGCAGAGGCCGATGAGCGATGGATCGGTCCGCATCATCAGCTCGTCAACCTCCCACGGCGCCTCGACAAATCCTGCGCAGTGTGGATGGAAGACGGTGCGCAGGCCGGTCTCGTCGCGGACTCTTCGCGCGATCGCCTCGCACCCCCTTGCGAACACGGTCCACTGGTCCGCGTTGAGGCTGTCCTGACGAATGAGGCGTCCGGTCCGGGCCATGCGGTTCGGGTCGGCGCCGGAATCGTCTGCGAGGACGATGACCGGCGCGCCATCGCTGGCGGCAGCCAGCAGCCGCGCGGTTCGGACCGCTGTTTTCACGCCGTTCACGTGCGTCTTCAGATCGGCGAGGCGGACAGGCACGAAGGCACCGAGCATGGCGAGCCTGCGTCGCGAGAGCTCGGCGGTCAACTGCAGCGGGTCGGTGGGCATGAAGCCCCAGTCGCCCAGTTCCGTTCCCGCATATCCTGTGGCTGCAATTTCGTCGAGCACCTGACTGCTCGGTGCGGATCGATCGGTATCATCGAACTCGAGCACGCCCCACGAGCAGGGCGCATTGGCGACGCGCATGTGGATTCACCCTCTTATGGACAGCGATTGTAGCGTCCGCGTCCAGGCGGACGGATTGTAGCGTGCGCCTTCAGCGGACGGATTGTAGCGTCCGCCTTCAGGCGGACCCGACAAAGCCAGCCAAACGCAGACGACTACAATCATTGTAATGTCCGCCTTCGGGCGGCTCGCTTGGGTCGGTGCGCTCGCCCACGCGTCCGCGCCCCGCGGCAAACTAAAGAATCGTGAGACAATTCGCCGGAGCCAACGATTCCATTCATGTCCCGAACCCTCGCGGAACACAAGGTCGTCAACATCGAGGATCTCCGGCGCGCCGCCAAACGTCGTCTGCCGCGCGTCGTCTTCGACTACATCGACGGCGCCGCGGATCGCGAGATCACGCTCCGGGAGAACAGCCGCGCGTTCGACGCGTTGACGTTCCGTCCCCGCTGCGCGGTTGCCACGCCCTCCTGTGACCTTCAGACGACCGTGCTCGGGACGCCGATTGCGTTCCCATTGATCCTTGCGCCGGTCGGGAGCAGCCGGATGTTCTATCCGCGAGGCGAAGAGGAAGCGGCGCGGGCGGCGGGCGACGCCGGGATCCTCTACACCCTGTCCACGCTCTCGGGTTGCCTCCTCGAGGACGTCAAGCGCGCGACCAGAGGACCGGCCTGGTATCAGCTGTATCTCGTGGGCGGCCGCGATGTCTCGCTGGGCTCAATCGCGCGTGCCCGGGCTTCGGGATATTCGGCCCTCGTCGTCACCATCGACACGCCCGTCGCCGGGCTGCGGGAGCGCGACGTGCGGAACGGATCGAAGGAACTTCTGACCCGACAGCTCGGACCGATGCTGCCGTTCATCGGTCAGTTTCTCGCGCGGCCACGCTGGCTCGTGGCGTTTCTCGCCGACGGCGGCCTCATGAAGTTTCCGAACGTGCAACTGGCTGACGGACCGATGATGTACGCGGATGTCGGCACCGCGCTCGAGCAGTCGGTGGTCACGTGGCGAGACCTCGCCTGGATTCGCGATGCCTGGAACGGGCCGATCGTGGTCAAAGGGGTTCATACCGGCGATGATGCCCGCCGGGCGATTGATGCCGGTGCCGGCGCCGTGGTCGTGTCCAATCACGGAGGGCGTCAGCTCGACGGCGTGCGCGCGACGCTCCGTGTGTTGCCTGAAGTGGTCGCCGCTGTGGACGGTCAGATCGAAGTTCTGATCGATGGCGGTGTCCGCCGCGGCAGCGACATCGTCAAAGCGCTTTGCCTCGGCGCACGCGCGGTCCTTGCGGGACGGGCCTATGCGTACGGCCTCGGCGCCGCCGGTGGAGCCGGCGTTGCGCGGGCGATCGAGATCCTGCGATCCGATTTCGTACGGACCATGAAGTTGCTCGGCTGTCCTGGGGTGACGGCGCTCGATCCGTCGTACCTGGACGTGCCCGCGGACTGGCTGGTCGAGTCGCCGCGGCATCAGAGCCTCGTGTGAGGAGATGTCCTGATCTCCTGACCTTCTGCGCAGCCCTCATGATCTCGCAGCCCGCATCGTGACCCCGACGCCCTGGATACAGGTCTACGATCCGCTTGGCAGTCCCTGGCTGAGCACCGCGGCGGCGGCGCTGCCCATCGTCCTGCTGCTTGTGACGCTGGCCTGGCTCGAATGGCGTGCGCACATGGCGGCGCTTGCGGGTCTCCTCGCTGCGCTCTTCGTTTCGACTGTCGTTTTCGGGATGCCGTTCACGTCCGCGACGGCGACAGCCGTGTACGGCGCCGCCTACGGGTTCCTGCCGATCGGCTGGATCATCCTGAATGCCGTCTTCCTCTACAACCTGACCGTCGCGACCGGGCAGTTCGAGATCGTCAAGTCGTCAGTCGGCCGCGTCTCGCGCGATCGGCGGATCCAGGCCCTGCTCGTTGCCTTCTCGTTCGGTGCGTTCATCGAGGGAGCGTCGGGGTTCGGCACGCCGGTCGCGATTTGCGCGGCGTTGCTCATGGGTCTCGGCTTCACGCCGCTCTACGCGGCCGGGCTTTCGCTGATTGCGAACACGGCACCCGTCGCCTTCGGCGCGATCGGGACACCGATCCTGACGCTGGCTGCGGTCACGGGGATGTCCGCACAGACGCTCGGCATGATGGCGGGGCGTCAGTTACCGTTCGTGTCGCTGATCGTTCCGGCATGGCTCGTCGTGACGATGAGCGCGTGGCGCGGGCTGCGAGGGGTGTGGCCGGCGGTACTCGTGTGTGGCGGAACGTTCGCGATCGTGCAGTTCGGCTGGAGCCACGCCGTCGGCCCGGAGCTCGTCGACATCGTGGGTGGACTGACGTCGATCGCGGCGCTGACGCTCTTCCTGCGCGTCTGGCAGCCGGCTGAAGTCTGGGAGTTCCCCGACGTTCGTCATACCGAGTCTGCCGTGGTTGCGCCGTCCGCACCTGCTGGCGCGGTGCTGTTGCGCGCGTGGATGCCGTGGCTGTTTCTGAGCCTCGCCGTGATCCTGTGGGGCCTCGCCCCGGTCAAGGCGCTGCTCAACGGCGGCCCACGCGGCCTCAGCGCGTTTCGCGCCGGTGAGCGTCCGGTGATCAGCGCCGTGACGTCGCCATCCTGGGACGTCCCGCTTCTGCACCGATTCGTGTTCCGCGACTACCCGGTGGTGCCCGCGCGGATCGATTCAACGCGAATCGGGGACACGACGTACCGCACCGCGCACGGCGAAGCGGCCGTCTTCACGCTCAATTGGGCGTCAGCGACTGGCACCGCGATCCTGCTGGCCGCGCTCGCGACCGCGCTCTTCCTGCGGGTGCCCTTCGCGCAGCTCGTCGCAGTGGCGCTCGCGACCGTCCGCCGCATGCGCGCGCCGCTCGTTACGATCATGCTGATGCTCGCGGTCGGATTCGTGACCCGCTACGGCGGCACGGATGCGACGCTCGGCCTCGCGTTCACGAAGACCGGCGCCCTCTATCCGTTTTTCGCGACGTTTCTCGGCTGGCTGGGTGTCGCCCTCACTGGCTCGGACACGAGCTCGAACGTGCTCTTTGGCAGCCTTCAGAAGATCACCGCGCAGCAACTCGGCTTCAACCCCGTGTTGATCGTCACGGCTAACAGCACGGGCGGCGTCATGGGCAAGATGATCGACGCTCAGAGCATCGTCGTCTCAACGGCCGCGACGGGACAGACCGGCGAAGAAGGACGGATTCTCCGGTTCGTGTTCTGGCACAGCGTAGCGCTCGCGTCGATCATGGGCGCGATCGTCATGCTGCAGGCCTACGTGTTTCCATGGATGATTCCCTAGGCGGTTCGCTGTCGCTGTCCGCCCTAGGCGCTTCGCTGTAGCTGTCCGCCCGGGGGCGGTCCGCTCGGTCGGGCTGAAGCCGCTATCGGGTCCGGCTGAAGCCGGACGCTACGAAGCTGCTGGAGTGCCGACTGCCGACTGACGACTGACGACTGACGACTGACGACTGTTATGTCTCTTCTCCTCATCACCGGCGCGAGCCGCGGCATCGGCGCGGCCACGGCGCGCCTGGCTGCGGTACGCGGATATGCGGTATGCCTCAACTACCGCGAGAACCGCGCAGCCGCCGAGCTGGTGGCCAGGGAGCTTGAAAGCTCGGGTGCCCGCGCAATCGCCGTCCAGGCTGACGTCTCGGTCGAGTCCGACGTCGTTCGACTTTTCGAGACCTGCGATCGTGAGCTGGGCACGGTTTCGGCGCTCGTCAACAATGCCGGCATCCTCGAGACGCAGATGCGGGTCGAGTCCATGGACGGAGTCCGGCTCCAGCGCGTGTTCGCGACGAACGTCATCGGGTCTTTTCTCTGCGCGCGCGAGGCGGTGCGACGCATGTCGACCAAACACGGCGGACGGGGAGGCGCCATCGTCAACATCTCGTCGGGGGCGTCGCGGTTAGGCTCGCCGAATGA
This sequence comes from Vicinamibacterales bacterium, assembly GCA_036258055.1. Classification (GTDB taxonomy): domain Bacteria; phylum Acidobacteriota; class Vicinamibacteria; order Vicinamibacterales; family 2-12-FULL-66-21; genus DATAEK01. The sequence continues at coordinate 1,230 of DATAEK010000076.1, read as the reverse complement.
GTACGTGGACTACGCAGCGAGCAAAGGCGCGATCGATACGCTGACGATTGGTCTGGCCCGAGAAGTGGCTGAGGAAGGCATCCGCGTGAATGCCGTGCGTCCAGGGTTCATCTACACGGACATCCACGCCAGCGGCGGAGAACCGAATCGGGTCGAACGGGTGAAGACAATCGTGCCGATGAAACGCGGAGGAACCGCCGACGAAGTCGCGCACGCGATCCTCTGGCTCCTCTCGGACGACGCCTCGTATACGACCGGTGCGTTCATCGACGTCACCGGCGGGAAATAGATGGTAAATGGCAAAGGGTAAAGGGCAAATGGTAAGGTCAAATGCGGATGTCCATTTCCCATCCCATTGACTATCCCATTTACCATTTACCCTCTACCATTTGCCATTCACGTCAGTGCCCTCCGAACACGCGAAAACCGCGCTTGCGGAGGCTGTCGGCGAGCTCGACCTCCATCCGCACGGCTTTCTCGTAGGGCATCGGGTTCAGGTGTTCGTAGAGCGTCGGCACCAGCCGTACTCCGTACTTGCGCACGATCGACGCGGACTTGATGCCCGCTTTGTGGTTCGCGAACCGTTGCTCCGGCGTGAGTCCCGTCATGCCGACGTAGTAACCAGCCTTGCCGTCCCCCAGCGGATTGCGAAGGAACACGACGTAGACGCTGTGATGATCGCGGTTTGCCGCCTCCTTCCGCGCTCGAGCCATAGCTGATGCGTGTGTCCCCGGCTATCGCACTATACTTCCCGGGGCTTCGTCCGGTTCGAAGTCGGTACTCGGATGCATCGACAATGGGTACTTCGACAAACGATCTTCTGGCCCAGGTCCGGCAGAAGCGCGCGCAAGTGGAGAAGTTCGTCGCGCAGGCCCTTCCGCGCAAGCGGCGTCTCCTGAACCTGACGATCATCGGCGGAGCGCTCGCTGCGGTGCTGACCACCGGACCGGCGGTTGGAGGGCAGTCCTTCACGGCATGGATCACGAAGACCTTCTCGCTGACCTCGCCGGCCTGGCAGATCCTGTGTGGCGCGGCGGCGATCTGTTCGGTGACGGCGACGGTGGCAACGCAGCTCCTCAAGTCGCACAACCTCGAAGAGCGGCTCATCCGCGCGCAGGGATGCCGGGCCAAGCTCGAGGCGCTCGAAGTGGGGCTGACGACGGGGCAGATCGAGCTGCCGGCGGCGACCACCGACTACATGAAGTGTCTCGAAGAAGCCGCGTTCCTGGA
>DATAEK010000052.1:0-12107 GCA_036258055.1 Vicinamibacterales bacterium | reverse complement strand
CTCTCCTCTCTCACACTCGTCACTGCGGGAAGATGCGATTCCAGTCGTCCTTCATACTGACGACCGTCCATTTCTTGGAAGTGGCTTCGTCGAGGGCCGCGTCCAGTTTCCCAATCGATGACCGGCGATCGTACTCGAATTCGCGCGCAGCGTCTGTGTGATGCACGAGTCCCATGAATCGTGCGCCGGAGCCCGCCGCCGTCCATTCGAGCATCTGCTGATCGCCGTCCGAGTTGCCGAACGCGAAAATCGGCCGCCGGCCGATCACCTTGTGGATGTTGATCGGTTTGCCCTGCTTGTCGTCGATCACGTCCACTCCCGGCTGCCGCAGCAGCACCGGCTTTCCGTCCCGCATCTCGAAGGTCGTCTTTGCCGCGCTGCCGAGCACCTGCTCCGGCGGAATGCCGTAGGTCTTTTCCGTCCAGGGCCTCATGCAATCGATGCCGCCGCCCGACACGACGAAGGTTTTGAAGCCGTTCGCGCTCTTGAGATCGCCTTTGAGCATCGACGCGAACGGCTCGGTCGTCTTCCAGTCCGGATGCTGCGGCGCCAGCGCCTTCACGCGGTCCAGCGCGAAGGCGAGCTGGACGTACATCGGCTGCTCGCACCACAGCGTGCCGTCGTTGTCGAACACCGCAATCCGTTCCGCCGGCGCGACGTAGTCGGGTCCGCCATTCTTCACGACGCGGTCCACGAAGCCCGCGATCGCGCGCTTGGCGGCGGTGTCGTTCCAGGAGGGCAGTGGATCCTGGCCGGTGGCGCCGGTCGTCAGCCACGCGCCGATCGAGACGATCAACGCGGCGATGAGGGACTGGCTTCGATGTGACGTCATCTTGCCGGTGTTCCTTTCGTCGACACCTCGACACGGCTGACTCGTCGGGCGAGTCGTGCGGGGCGGCAGCAAAGAGCTTGCCGCGATTCGCACGCGCCCACGGCGGCGCGTGTGATGCTTTTGCGGATCGAGCGCGACGGATCGTGGAACCACGACCACGCGCGAGCAGCCGCCGTTGATTCAGAGAGCCGGAGGAGGATGTCCAAGAGCTCAGGCGGCCGCGCTCGAAGACCTTCACCTCGCCCGTGACGCGGTCATCGTTGTTGAGCACGATGACGTCGGTTCGCGCGGCTTCGGCCGGAGCGGAGGGAACACCGAGGATCGAGACGAGCGTCAGGCCCGATGCGAGTCATCGGGCCCTGACGAACGTCGCGAGGTGATCGCGCGCACACGCATTATGAAGGGGCGGCGGGCCGGCTCCGTCAGCGAACGCGACCGGTACCCGCCCCGCGCGGCGACGTCACTTCGCGGGCAAGACGTCGATCAATGCCGCCTGCGTGTAAGTCAGATCGATCTTGTCGCCGGGGCTCACGCCCTGCAGGTTCTTCGCATCCTGGACCTTGCGCGTGATCGTGTGGCCGTCCGCGGTTTTCACCGTGATCGACGGGACCGACGGGTCGACCGCGACGACCGACACTGTCGTCGTCTGCTGGCGCGCGATCGTCGTTCCCACATTGCCGGTGGTCGGCGTGGTCTGTGAGACGTCCTTCGCCGGGGTCGACGCCTCACCAGGTTTGCGCAGCTGCATCACCAGTGACTCGTAGTACCGGATGTTGACCTTGTCGCCGACCTTCAGCTGGTCGAATCGCTTGACCTCGGGGCCGGCGTGGATGATGTCTTCTGTGCCGTCCGCGTCGTTCTTGATCGTGATCAGACGGGCCGTCGAGTCGATCGCCTGAATCGTGACCGTCGCCGTAGCCGTGGCTGCCTTCGTGATCGGCGCGGGGGTCGCCTGCCGAGAGGCGGCGTAACTCACGGATGCGACGCCGACCATCAACGCGGCGCAGAGAAGCACTTGTCGGGTCATGATTCCTCCTGAAGTTCCAGAACACGCGAGCATCAGCCGCCGCACAGACTCGCCCGACGACTGACCTGGCGTCAACGAGCCGAGCAAGCAGTGTACCCCGAGAAAACGCGGATTGGCCGCAGATGAAGCACGGCGAACCGTTCATCTCCACGGAGTGTCGCGGGCGCCACGGAACGGGCGATCGTCCAGATGGGGAAGGCAGAACTCCGCAACCCAACCGGCAGCCCACCATCAAGCTGGTCGGTGGCACCCAATAAACGGTTTGGACGGGCCGTGGCGAGCGCATATATCATCGAGTCACTCAGAGATCGGCTCGCGTGGTCGACTGAGCTGCGACGCGAGCGTGACAAAAGGCCCCCGCGGTTTTCGGAGGGAAGCCATGCGGGCGTGACTCGAGGAGCCGCCGGCCCGGGTACAACCCTGACGCCGCACCCGCTTTCCATGAGCGAGACCGATCAGCAAGCTACGGTGTTCATTGTCGACGACGATCCGTCCGTTCGGACTGCCCTCCGCCGGCTCCTGGAATCGGTGGGTCACTCCTGCGAGGCGTTTGGAACGGCGACGGAGTTCCTCAAGCGCGCCGAGGTCGGCGTCTCCGGCTGCGTCCTGCTCGACGTGCGGATGCCTGGGCCGAGCGGGCTGGACCTTCAGCGCCTGCTGAAGGCCGCCGGGCACGAGATTCCGATCATTTTCGTGACCGCCCACGCCGACGTGCCCTTGACGGTCCGGGCGATGAAGGCAGGCGCGATTGAAGTCCTGACCAAGCCCTTCGACGATCAATCGCTCCTCGACGCCGTGCAACAGGCGCTCGAAAGGGACGGTACGCTCCGGCGTGCGCGTGAGGAGCACGATCGCATTCAGCACCGGTTCGACACGCTCACGTTACGCGAGCGTGAAGTAATGGGTCTCGTGGTCACGGGCCTTCTGAACAAGCAGATCGCCGCTCTTCTGGGAACGGCGGAGAAGACGGTCAAAGTCCACCGCGCACAGGTGATGCACAAGATGGGGGCCGACTCGGTAGCGGCGCTGGTTCGAATGGCCGACCGACTCCAACTCACCAAGCTCAGCTGATTCTGAGCTCTAAACTCAGCAAGTCAGAAGTCAAAGCCGTACTAAAAGAGGCTATTGGACCAAAGGCCACGGCCATACGCACCTTGGTCCTATGGATTTCGCCAAACTCCTCGAAATACCGTGGTCGCCGTAAGTTCTCCGAAAGAAGGCGTGCGCCATGATGTACTTCGCTCCTTTCCGGTTCGATGAGGCCGAGCGCATGCTTTGGCGCGAACAGGATCTGCTGCCGCTGACCCGCAAAGCCGGAGATCTGCTTGCCTGTCTCATACGGGCGCAGGGAAAGTGGGTGGCCAAGACCACGATCCTATCGAGCGTCTGGCCGGACACTCACGTCCATCCCGACAACATCAAGGTGCTGGTCCACGAGATTCGACAGACGCTCCGAGACGACGCGCGGAATCCGAGGTTCATCAGAAGCGAAAGCGGCCGTGGCTACGCGTTCATTGCCGGCACGACCGATTGCACGCCGCAGGCGTTGCCGGACGCGCGGGAGGAACTGCCGCATTACATCATCCGGGTGCCCGAGCTCGCGGCGATGGGCGAGGCCGTCGACGCGGCGCGAGCGGGGCAGAGCGGAACCATCCTCGTGACCGGTGAACATGGCAGCGGCAAGACCGCGCTATGCGACATCTTCACTCGCGCCGTCGCTGCCGCGGTTCCAGTGCGTGCCGTGGCGGGACGCTGCAGCGAACACTCCGCGGACGGCCGCCATTCGCTTCAGCCGTTTCTCGATGCGCTCCGTCAGCTCGCCGCGCGGCAGCCGTCCCTGGTCTGGCGCGCTCTTGCCGATCACGCGCCGTCGTGGCTCGCACAGATTCCCGAGCTTCAGAGCCGTGCTCCGGCGTCTGCCCAACCCGCGGTTCCGCTGTATCGCCAGCTGTTGGATGTGCTCAAAGCCCTGACCCGTGAGGTGCCGCTCATACTCGTCATCGAAGATCTCCAATGGGGAGATGATGCGACCGTTGCGGCCTTTGCGGCACTGTCACAGGAGAGCGGATCCGGGAGGTGGCTGCTGATCGGCACGACGTGTGAGCACGACGGCACGCGCGCGTCGGCCAGCGTGGCACGGCTCGCTTCCTACATGAAGACGGCGCCGTCGTGCGTGGTCCTCGAACTCGGGCCGCTTTCAGTCGACCAGTGCACTCGTTACGTCGACGCGCGATTCGGCCGCGGGTGCCTCACGGACTTCGCGCCGATTCTGCACGAGGTCACCGGCGGCAACCCACGGCTGATGTCGACGGCGGTCGACGGCCTCGTCGCGCGCGGTCTGGTCAGACACACGGCTGAACGCTGGCGCTGCGACAGCCCGCTTGACGTGCTTGCGGGCGCTGTGCCCGAGATAGTGCGGGATCTGTTCGCCGGGGAGATTGACCGGCTCGGCGTGGACGAGCGTGGCGTGCTCGAAGCGGCCTGCGCCGTCGGCCTGGAGTTCACCTCGTCTGCCGTCGCGATCGCCGGAGATCTCGACGTCGTTCGAGTGAAGCACGTCCTCGACCCGCTGGCCAGCCGGGGCCGGGTCATCCGATCGACAGCTGATGCACGTCAGCAGCCGGGCCGCGCCACCACCTACCGCTTTCGCCACGCGCTGTACGCCGAGATCGTCGCGGACCGTACGCCGTTTACCCAGCATCTGCGGTCCGCCGGGCGGCTGGCACGCGTCGAAGAGCGCCGGGCGCGCCTGGCCTGAACGATCGCCGCGCGTGCGTGCCACGCGCCCGCGATATTTCGTGCCGTGTGGTTCGAGCGAAATGACGATTCGCCCCGGATCCCTCTAGAATGGGGCTGGTCCGCAAGTTGAACGAGCTGCCCGAGGGATTCTCATGAGCCAACCTGTGACGGTGCCAGCCTCTTCGAGTCCAGACGTTCCATCGCCGGTGCCGCACGCGGACATGATCTGGGTTCCCGGAACGACCTTCCTCATGGGATCCGACAGCCACTACCCGGAAGAGGCGCCGGCGCATCGCGTGTCGGTCGACGGGTTCTGGATGGATCGCACGCCGATCACTAACAAACAGTTCCGCGCCTTCGTCGAGGCGACCGGGCATCGCACCTTCGCTGAAATCGCGCCCGAACCCAGCGAGTATCCGGGCGCCAAGAAAGAGTTGATGCAGCCGGGCTCACTGGTCTTCACGAAGGCACGAGGTCCGGTGGACCTGCGCGATTTTCGGAACTGGTGGAAGTGGGTTCTGGGGGCTGACTGGAGGCATCCACGCGGACCGAACTCGACGATCATCGGGCGCGAGGATCATCCCGTCGTCCACGTGGCGTACTCGGATGCCGAAGCCTACGCACGCTGGGCCGGAAAGGCGCTGCCGACGGAAGCTGAGTGGGAGCTTGCTGCCCGTGGAGGCCTCGACGCCGCCGAGTTTGCGTGGGGCTCGGAGCTGATGCCCGACGGCAAACCCATGGCGAACTTCTGGCAGGGTGAGTTCCCCTGGCAGAACCTGAAGACCGACGGCTACGAGGGGACGTCTCCAGTCGGTGCGTTTCCGCCGAACGGCTACGGCTTCGTCGACATGACCGGGAACGTCTGGGAATGGACGACCGATTGGTACAGCTCACGACATCCCGAACAGACCGAGCACGCGTGCTGCGCTCCCCGAAACCCGCGCGGTGGGCCCGAGACCGAGAGTTACGACAATTGCGACCCGCGGATCCGCATTCCGCGAAAGGTCATCAAAGGGGGCTCGCACCTCTGCGCTCCCAACTACTGCCGCCGCTATCGGCCGGCAGCACGGTTCCCTGAACCGATTGACACTTCTACTTGCCACCTCGGCTTCCGCTGCATCGTCCGGCCAACGCCGGCGTCCTGATCGTTCGCCGGCGAAAGAAATCGCTGTCAGGAGGGCCGCGTGCGCGCCGCCATCGACGGGACACTGAGCGACATCCGTTACGCCTGGAGGGTACTCAGGCGGAGCCCTGGCTTCACCTTTTTCGCCGTGTTGACGATCGCGCTCGGCCTGGGCGCCAACGCCGCCATTTTCAGCCTCGTTGACGGCGTGCTCCTGAAGTCGATCGGCTACCCGCACCCGGAGCGCATCGTCCTGATCTGGGAGAAACCGCCCGGCGGACTGCGCAACGGCATCGCTGCCGCGAACTACATCGACTGGAGGCAGCAGAGCCACTCCTTCGAGGCCATGGCGGCGACGACCGGCGCGACCATGAGCTATTCCGCGAGCCCGTCGTCCAGCTCCGCGAGCGGTGAGCCACGTTCGCTCCGCGTCGGCGTGGTGTCAGCGCCTTACTTCGACGTCTTCGGCGTGCAGGCAGCCCTCGGACGTACCTTCGCGAGGAACGAAGATCAGCGTGGCCATGAAAAGGTGACCGTCTTGAGTCACCGGCTCTGGCTGAACCTGTTCGGCGCCGATCCAGCGATCGTCGGCCACGACATTCTCCTCAACGGGGAGCCGTACACGGTCATCGGGGTGATGCCGGCCAACAGCGAGTTCGATCGACGTGCGTCCGATCTCTGGATCCCTCTGGCATTCCCTCCTCAGGTGGCGCGCGACTATCACTTTCTGTCGGCAGTCGCCCGGCTGAAGCCGGACGTGTCCTTTCAGCAGGCACAGGCGGAGATGAGCGCCATTGCCGCACGGATCGCCGAGCTCTATCCGGCCGTGAAGAAAGGATGGGGAGCGACCGTCGATCGCTACGTGGATCGCATCGTCGGTCCTCAGATGCGGTTGTCGTTGACCGTGCTGATGTCGGCGGTCGTTGCGGTGCTGCTCATCGGCTGCGCGAACCTTGCGAACCTGATGATGGCGCGCGCCACGCTGCGCTCGCGCGAAATCACGCTCCGCCTCGCGCTCGGCGCGCGTCGAGGACGCCTGATCCGCATGCTGTTGACCGAGAGCCTGCTGCTGTCGTCGATCGGTGCGGTCCTCGGCATCGGGTTCGGATACCTGCTGCTCCGCGGCATCCAGAGTCTGCTGCCGCCTTTCTATTTTCCGGCCGAGGCCAACGTCGGCATGGACGGCCGTGTGCTGGTGTTTCTGGCCGCAGTCACGATCCTGACGAGCGTGGGCTTCGGCTTGTCGCCCGCGGTCCAGGCCTCACGCCAATCAACTGCCGAGGCGTTGAAGGAGGGCGGACGCGCGAGTTCCGCCGGTCGCCGGGCGTTGTACACGCGTCACGTGTTCGTGGCCCTGCAGGTCGCCATCGCGTTCATCCTGCTCGCAGGTGCGGGAGTGTTGATCCGCAGCTTCCAACGAGTGATGAACGTCGACACCGGATACAACATCGAGGGGATGGTCGCTGCGTACTTGCCGCTGTCGAGCGAATCCGACCCGAACGTCGCCCAGTTGACGCAGTACATTCAACAGATTCTCGACGAAGTCCGAGCGATCCCTGGAGTCCGCGAGGCCGCCGTGGCGACTGCCATTCCGTTGCGGGGGTGGGGCGACGGCATGCCATTCCGGATGGCGAGCAAACCGGACGAGGAGGTCGGGACCGGGTTCAAAATAGTCACGCCGCGGTATTTTCAGACGCTCGGCCTGCGGCTGGTGGCGGGCCGCCTGCTCGACGATCGCGATACCGCCGGATCGATGCCGGTGGTCGTCGTGAACGAGTCGTTCGTCCGTCGCTACTCGCCGAACGACAGCGCGATCGGCCAGCAGATTCTGGTCGAGAAGATCCTCCCGTCGAGGCGAGGGCTGGGACCGCGCGTCGCCTGGGAGATCGTCGGCGTTGTCGCTGACGAAAAAGGCTCCGGACTGGAGAACCCCACGGACGTGGGGGCGTACGCGAGCTTCGCTCAGAATCCCGTCGTCGGACTCGGGCTCGTCGCGCGGGGCAGCGGCGAAGGAGGCGCGCTCATCAAATCCATGCAGCGTGCGGTGTGGCGCGTCAACAAGACCCAGGTACTCGATCGGCCGATGACCGTCGAGCAGCTCAAGTCGGACTCGATGTCCGGCCGCCGCCTGCCGACGATGCTGCTCAGCGGATTTGCAGTGCTGGCGATGCTGCTCGCCTGCGCGGGCATCTACGGCGTCCTCTCGTTCGTGACCGCGAAGCGCACGCAGGAACTGGGCATTCGTGCCGCGCTGGGTGCATCGCGCTGGGATCTGCTCCGGATGGTCGTCGGTGGCGGTGCGATTCCGGTCCTGGCCGGCATCGCCGTTGGACTCGGGGGCGCGGTCGCGCTCTCGCGCTTCATCGAATCGCTGCTGTTTCAGACCAGCCCGATCGATGTGCCCAGCCTTGCCGCCGTGGCGGTCGTCTTCCTCGCCATCGCTCTGACGGCGTGCCTCGTGCCCGCCTGGCGCGCGGCCAGAATCGATCCGATGTCAGCGCTCAGACAAGAGTAGGCAGGCGGCTGAAGCCGCCTGATGGCAAAGGTTCCCATTTACCATTTGCCATTTGCCATTCCGAAGGCCTACCTCCGCGCCGCCGGAACCGTGGTTACCTGAAACACCTGCGGCATCTCGTAGGTGAGCAGCGCGTTCAGGCCCTTGTCGGAGACGATGACGGCGTTGTGCTTGGGATCGATGTCGAGGCCTCGCGGCTTCTGGATGATGCCGCCGGGACCGCCGACCGTGAATCGCGGCGGGACCTCGCCGTTGTCGTCGATGCTCCAGACGCCCACGTACCCGGTCTGCTGCGTCACGAAGATCAGGCCGCCTTCCGGGAAGATCCGCATGTTTCCCGCGTCGTTCAGGCGCGACTTCTCACCGTAGATCGCGCGCTTCGGCTTGACGTTCCCCGCAGCCGTCCGATCGAAGATCGCGAGCATCGGCACGCCGCGGCCGTCGGCACTGCGCGTGTCGGCGCCGACCACGATCAGGTTGCGAGTGTGATCGATCGCAACCGCGCCTGCGGCCGTGAAGCCAGTCTCGGGCCCGCCGAGCACGCGTTTTGGTGCGACGTTGCCGTTGGCGCGTGAGTCGAACACCAGCACGCGGTCTCCCTCCGGGACGTAGATTTCGTTGTTCGGCGCGTCGACGGCCAGACGGTCGAGCGCGGTCAGCATCGTCTTCGAACCCTGGATGACGCGGATTGGCCGCTCTTCGCCCTGCGCCGACGCCTTGAAGATCAGGATCGCCTGACCGAACTGCTGCGGCACCACGATCTCGTCGTGGATCTCGTCGTAGTCGATTCCGTGCATCGTGCGGCCGAGCATCGTGTTCTGGCCTTCGATGGCGCGATCGCGCGCCGCGTTGCCGTCAGCAAGCCGCGCGAATACCGCGATCTGCGGATGCGCGACGCAGTTCGGGACGAGGATCTGCTCTCGCTTTGAATCGTAGGTGAGGGCCCCGGGGTTGCCGATCATGAGCGACGGCGCAGAATCCGGTGCGCTGCGAATCGTGCGGATCGGTGCCGCGTCACCAGAGGCGGTGATCGGATACGCGGTGGCGGTATGCCCGCCGAAGTTCGCAACCCACAGCTCGTTGTTCTTCAAATCCAGTGCGACCGACGTGGGATTGGCGAGCTTCGTCTGCGGTCCCTTCAGCACGCGCTTCGGCGCGACGTCGCCGCTCGCGTCCGCGTCGAACACGAGGATAGATGGCCCCATGTCGTTGGCCACGAACAACTCGCGGTGGACCGGATCGAATGCAAGGCCGGTGGGCCAATTGAGCTGTGTCTTCGGTCCTTTGATGAACTTCAGCGCTTTGTCGTTGCCCTTGGCGGTCAGCGCGTGCACGCTGATCGAGGGGCCGGCGTGCGTGCCGCTGCCTGGAACCGCGTACTCGCGTCCCAGCGGCCAGTTCGCCTTGTCGCGGCCCTTGCCCGATCCTGGAACGCCGGTGCGGATCTCCTGATCCGCGCGCCGGAGCGCACTCGATCCGTAGTTGGCGACGTAGAAGACCTGCTGCTTCGAATCGATCGCGATGCCGTGCGGATCGGCAAGACCGGTGTTGTCGCCCTGCAACAGACGCAGCGGCGCATCGTCGCCGTTCGCATCCTTCTTGAACACCACGACCGTCGAATCGTGCTGCGTCGTGAGGAACATCTCGTTCCGCTCGTCGTCCACGGCGATGCCGAACGTGCCATGCGGCGTTTTGAGCGCCCGCTTGGGCGCGGTGTCCCCCTGCGTCCCGTGACCGAAGACGACCAGCGTGTCGACGGTGTCGTTGTTCGGGGCGAAGATGTCACCCGTCTTCGGATCCACGTGCACGCCCGACTCGAACTCGATGAGCGTGTTGTCGCCGGCCAGCGTCCGCTTCGGCGTGCTCATCTCCGCCTTGGGTGCCGTGTTCTCCAGGCGATCGTAGACCAGGACCTGGAACAGGTTCTCGTCAGTGAGGATCACTTCGTTGCGTTCCGGATCGACCGCGATGGCGGCGAACCCCGGGTACTTGTCCTGCACCTTGCGGGTCGGACTTCCGGCGAAGACCTTCGTCTCGTCGCCGAACGCCAGCATTGCTCGCCTGCGGCCCTGCCGATCGCCGGCGCGCTCCGCCCACTGGACCGCGGCAGGCCAGACGCAGACGCTGGTCTCCGCCGGCAGCGGATCCATCCTGACGAGACGTCCATGCGGCAGCACGCCCCAGGCGGCATCGGGATGTCCTTGTGAAATCAGAAGGACCGCGCCCGCCATCGCCCCGACGAGACCTCGGGCCCACGCACCCCGTCCTCGCACCAATGCAGTCATACGTCTCCTCCGAATCGGTCTGCCCGGCTGTCAACTCTGGATGATCACCGGCTCACTCGTTGTCGCGCGCGAAACAATGGCCAACGGACATGAGGTCATCTGGTTAAGAGCCCGACCTCGTCTGCAGCTCGAAAGCCGAGACCTCGAGCTGGGCCGGCTCCTGATTGCTGTCGATCCGTCCGTCGAGGCACAACGGCTTGTCGACCGGCATGTCACGCTCGCTGTGCACCAGGAAGCGATTGCTGCCTGCCTTGAGCCAGCGTTCGTTGCCCGACGCTTCGATTCGTCCGCAGGCCTGGATTCGGAAGCCGACAACGCGCATGCGGACGTCGGTCGCGGCCTGCCGGAACGCGGCTTCGGAGAACGCCTGCTTCTCGTCGAACCGCACGGTGGCCGTGTCTTTCTCGTCGTCGACCTCGATCTTCGCCTTGTCGAAATGCTGATGCAGGGAGTTCGTGAGCGGCGGGACACACGTCGGGCACGTCAGGCCGTCGATCCTGGCTTCGACCGACTTCACGCGCGACTCTTCCTGCGCCGCCGCGCTGCAGCCGGCGAGCGGCAGCGCGAGCACGGCGAGCCAGACGAGCAGCGGCATCGTGCGCACAGGCTCGAGGCTGTTACCCATGAATGTCCTCCTCAATTCTCCTTCAGCACGCGTTTGAGCGCCGCCGCCAGCGTGTCCGGGTTCTCGTTGTAAGCGTAGAACTGACGAAGTTTTCCCTGCTTGTCGATCAAAAAGATCGCCGTCGTGTGATTGACCAGGTAGTTCGGCGACCCGTTGTCGACGAGCTCGTAAGTCGCGTGATACGACGACGTCACGTGCGCGACTTCGTCGGGGCTGCCCGTCAGGCCAATGAGCGGCGTGCTGAAGCTTCCCACGTACTCCTTGAGAACAGCCGGCGTGTCGCGCTTCGGATCGACGGACACGAAGAGCGTCACGACCCGGGACGCGTCCGAGCCCAGGCGATCGAGCGCACTCGCAATCCGCGACATCGTCATCGGGCACATGTCCGGGCAGGAGGTGTAGCCGAAAAAGAGGAGCACGGCCCGCCCGCGCACGTCCCGCAGGTCGAATCGCTTGCCGTCCTGAGTCGTCAGCGAGAAGTCGCCGCCGAAGCCAGGCGGTTGGTCGCCGACCTTCGCCGGCTGGCTGTTCTGACAGGCCGATGCCGCCAGCGACAGCGCGAGTGCACAGAGTTTTGCAGCGGTCATATTCAGTTTGCCGCGGGGCCCCACCCCCGCGGCCTGCCAGCGCTCGCTTATGCTCGCGCCGCTGACTTGGGGCGACAGCCCACTTTCATTACTTCTGGCCGGGGGCCCCACCCCCGCGGCCTGCCAGCACTCGCTTCTTTGCTTCGTGTGTCTGGGGCCCCACCCCCAGACACTGCAGCTCGCGCGTTCGCGCTCGCTGCGGCTCAGGGCTGTTCGCGCCGCTGGCTTGGGGCGACAGCCCACTTTCAATACTTCTGGCCGGGCCCGCTCCCGTGGCCTGCCAGCGCTTGCTTACGCTCGTGCCGCTGGCTTGGGCGGCAGCCTGCTTTCACTAATTCTGGCCTGGGCCCGCTGCAGCGGCCTGCCAGCGCTCG
>DATAEK010000040.1:0-21760 GCA_036258055.1 Vicinamibacterales bacterium | reverse complement strand
TTGCGGCCGATTGACGATGGGAATGAAGGTTTGGTGGGCCACACGGGAATGGAACCGTCGGTGAGCAACGACGCAGTAGACGGATAGACCACGAGTAGTCGCCCGGTATTCATGTATCGGGTTAGGGCGGCCCGCTCAGGCCGCCATCCGGGCCAGCAGCAGCGACTGTCAGCAATGCTGTCGTCGCACACGTTTTGTTACGGTGAGACGTTCCAGAGGCATTCTCCTGCGCGGAGGGACTCTGCCTTGCGTCGCGCCGCATACTCGAACTACCCTTGAACCCGACATCCCGGAGTTCACTCGCCTTCGCGAGTGACGGCAACCGGCTAGTGGACAGGCACGGTGCCATGCGCGACGAGCGCAGATGTGACCCCCGCGAGGGGTAACCGATGTCCAAGCGAGCAATCGCTCGAGCCTCCGGGTATCTTCGTCGAGGAGACACCGAAATGCGCAGCCGGCCTCAGTCGAGCAGAACCACTTGCCCACCGCTGGATTCACGGGTCCTACAGGTCATTTCCCGAGCCGACCAACTCCAGCTACGCGGCCAGCGGAATTACGGTCGCTGGAAAATGCTCACGAAGGGTTTCGTGGTCGCTGACGGTCCCGAGCGTGCTCAGTTGCAGAAGACAGACGCAGACGAATCTTGGCGCGATGCTGATTGGAACCGTCGCCACGGTCCTGTTCCCGGTGGCGCGCGTGTTCTTCCTTGGCGACACGAACACGACGCCGTGCAAGTCGAAGACGAATCCCGACCGGGCCGTGCGGCCTCCGCTCAGGACCACTGAAGCAGCCCGTGGTGAAACGCCGCGGGTCGATTGTCAGACAACTCGGCCGCTCACTTGCCAGTCAGGCTGAGTGGTTTAGGAAGAGAAACGGCAGGCGGATACATTCCTGATATTTCGATTACGTGTGCGTCATCAACGAGCACACCGAACTGAACCCACGTTATCTTCTTGATCGGGTCGGGATGGAACCAACAGGTGTAGTCCCAATCGCCGCGATTCTCGCTGCAGTGCAGACGACGTTCAGGATTGGCGAGGAGCCCAAACGCATTGACGTGACGAAGACGGCGGACGAGGGCCGACGCTGTGAGTTTCTGCGCACCGCGTGGCTTGGTCATCGTCCGCTGGTCTCCCGTGTGGAGTTTCGGTTCGAGCCGTTGTCGTGCGAGGGTCTCGCTGTTTTGGCGTAAGAGCCTGGCCTGCTCCTCCCTGCTCCGCTCGAGGGTGCGCAACAACTGTTGCTGCTCCTGATGTTGCCGCGACAGCATGGCGCCAAACGAGTACACCCTGACTGCTAATGCCCATAACACGAGTAGGAGCACACCACCCAGGGCGACCCGCTTTGCCGACGCGACCCGCTCAGGAGTCATGAGAGCGGTGGAGAAGGCAAGAAACATGCCTCGCTCAAGAGCAGTGATGCCAGACTTTCACCATGCGCTGCGGAGGCTAGCATCGTTGGATTGATCGGGTTGCCTGCGGCTCAGTGGCGTTGCGACCTCCGAGTCCGCCTGAGCGGTGTGTCGTCACTGACCTTTACGGTGTAATGCGAAGACTAACGCCTACAGACCACACATGGTCCACAGCGGGGGCCCGCCAATCGAGTGTTGGACGAGGAGTCGCAAGGACGGCTGAATTTCCTGTTTCGATTCTCGGAACTAGGGACTGATTCGTTCCCGAAGGACGAGCCAGTGCCGCGCGCGAATGTGCTGCCGTTCATCTCCCGTGCGGACACCTCGCGTGGGTTTGTGGTGATTTCTGAGGCGAAAGGTCAGGCTTCCACAGAGGGGTTTTGTCGGGCCAGTGCTCGCCAGCGCTGGAGCGTCGATCTGGCGACGCCGAGGCACTCGGCGCCTTGTCGCACGGAGACGGTATTTGCGCTCGCCGAGTCGCTCCTGAATCCAGGCGTCCTTCGTGGCGGCGTCGTCTCGCGCGGGTTTCGTCATCGCGAATCAGTCGGACGGCTGGCGGTACTCCGGTGCGTGGCAGCGACGACACCGAAACACCTGGACGCCGCGCACGCTCCGTTCAAACTCCAGCGCCAGCGCACCGCATGCGCTGCAGCGCTCCCCAAAATCGAATACGGAATCACCCTGGCGGCGACCACCCCGCCGTCGGGTCCGTCGATCGGGTTCGCTTCGGCGGTCCGGTTTCTGGTCGACCACCCAAGGGACACGGCACAGAGCATGCCCTGCCTACAGCGCCCAACACTGGCCCTTTCTCATCAAAACCGATGGGGATGTCTGGTGCGCGCGGGACCGGTGTCTACCAGTGAGCAGAATCCTTGGCAGGGCAAGTTCGCCTTTTGCCTTCTCATCGGTTTCAAGAGTTCGCCCAGCCGCGCCAGTGTCGGATTATGAGAGTGTGCGCGTAGCCGATGACGTCCTCCCCGAGCGGTCGTCAACAAGCTGTTGCTCGTGGAGTCGGAGAGAGTCGGTATTAACGCTGTACCGCGAGAGCGAGTTGATAGGAATCCCTTATCAGACCGCGCTCGCTGTCTCCGACAAGTGGCGCCTGCCCGGCGGCTGTTTGGAGGACGAGAGACGCGGTCAGGACGAGAATCATCGATCGTCGACGAGCTTGCTGACGCGGAGGTCCACGGCGCGCCGCTCGTTCTCCGCGAGGGTGATGGTCTGCCCGGACTTCAGGATCCGCTCGAAGAATGCCCGGTTCTGTTCTGAAAGGATCGGCTCCGCCTGGTCGATCGCGACGATTGCGTACTCGCCGGCGCGCTGCGGCCGGAAGGCGTAGGTCCCGGCTGTCGCCGACGACAGCGCTGTCACCGGACGATGGAGCCCCAGCCACCGCACGCGATCGGCAGGGATCATCATCACACGGGCACGAACCGGCTTTCCGCCATCGTCGACGACGCGTCCGGTCACGACGGCGCCACGGTTGTGCATGACGACTTCGATCGTGCCCACTTCGCCGCCAGCCTGCAGGTCCACGATGGCGTCGGTGACATCCTTGCCCCTGTAGGTGATCGACTTGAGCACCCACCCGGAAGGGACGTTCACGACGTCCAGCACGCGCGGGCCGAACATGTCCGGCAATTGAAACGTCATTCCATTGTCGACGGTGGTGCCCGTGGGCACGCTGGAGCGTTCGACGCCGTCGGGAAGCTTCGCGAACACGATCATCGGTCCGTATCCCGGATCCCGAGGCGGCGGCGTTGTCGTGCCCTCGAACACGATGCGGCCGGGCACGGTGATGGTCCTCGACATCGTCAACACGACATCGACGTCGGCTGAGCCGACCGTGATGGGCACCGAGGCCAGTTCGAGCTCGCGGCGCTCTGCCGGCCGATAGGGTCCGCCGATCCTCGCGTTGATCGTGTAGTCCCCGGGCGTAATGTTGCGCATCACGAACCGGCCGTCCGGTCCGCCGCTGATCCCCGTGGACGACGAGCCGCCCGCGATGTGTTTCTCGAGATGGACTTGCGCGTTCTCGGCCGGCTTCCCATTCGAGTCGAGCACGGTACCGCTGAGCGTGAACGTGCGCGTACGTAGCAGCTGGATCTCGATGCCGTCGACGTCCGCGCTCTTCACCTCGACCGGCTGGCCCTCCACACTCGACGTGGCGGAAGGGTAGCAGGTCGTCACGGGCTGCTCGAGCTCCGATCGGACCTGCATCGATACCGTCGAGATGAACTCGGAACAGATCATGTAGCGGCCGGGCAGCAGCCCGAAGATCCGGAACCGGCCGAGATCGTCCGTCTCTCGGTCGGGTCCTCTACCGCCGTTCGCATCGACCGGCCGCGTCACGATGCGGACCCGCGCGGCCGGCTCGCCGTCGACATCGACGACGCGGCCGGTGATCGCGTACGCCCGTTGGAGCGCGATGTCGATCGACGTGCGTTCTTCGCCGCTCTTGAGCGTCATGAAGATGTTTGGCGACGTCGGTACCGTGTACTCGGCCCAGACGTACCGTGCGCCAAAGAGCGGTGGTTCGGCACGAATGAAGTAGCGGCCGGGGACGAGCATCGGGAACGCGTATCGTCCGTCGGCATCGGCGAGCGTGCCGGTCGCCCTCGATCGGCCATCCGCCGGGGAGACGGTGACGACCGCTCGGGCGATTGGCTCGCCGGATACCTTGTCCGTAATCCGTCCTCGAATCGACGCGGTCTCGGCGCGAGGCGCGGCTGGCGGCGTCTGCGCCAGCGGAAGGAGCACGGCGATCGCGAGGAACAGCGTTTTCATCGGATCAACGCGGGGCTTCGAGGTCCGCCAGCTTCAGGTCGAGCGTCCGATGCTCCGACTCGGCGAGTGTAATCTTGGAGGCCACTTTCGAGAGCACTTCGAACCCACGTTCACGCATGGTCCCCAGCCTCGCGGCATCGTCGGAGCCGATCGCAACCACGTAGTAGTCGCCGGCGCGATGAAGTCCCGTCTGGATCACGTCGTCCTTGACGACCTGCATGTACGGGGCGGTGACCGTTCCAGTCCACCTGGCTGGATCGACCGGAAACAACACCACGGCGGCATCGGTCTGCGGCCGTCCGGCAGCGTCCACGACCCGAGCGGCAACGTCAGCGCCACGATCCGTCAGCACGATTTCGATGGCGCGCGTGTCCGTCCCGGGAGCGAACGCGGTCGGAAGATCCGTGACGTCCACGCCCCTGTAGCGGACCGACTTCACGATCCAGCCGTCGGGAAGGTTCTGAACTCCGAGCGTGTTCCTGCCGAACAAACCGTTGAGCACGAAGCGCAGATCAGGAGTGACGGGACCGACTGGCGGACGAGACGAGTAGGCAAACCGCGACCGGTCGTCGTAGCGGACGGACACAGCCATGTGGAGCGCCGCCGGTGAGGGAGGGGCCCGCCCCTCGAGTACCACGTGTCCCCCGAGGTTGGCGGCGTGCGCGGTCGTCAGGGTGACGCCCGACACGTCTCCCGAATCGATCTGGATCGTCGCGAGCCCCATTTCCGCATCGGGATGCGGCGACGTGTCTCCAGGATTGGCAGGGCCTCTGATCGTCGTCTGGACGACGTACTGGCCCGGCAACAGGCCCTTGGCGACAAACTGGCCGTCAACTGCCTCCGTCCAGGCGCCGCGACCTCGCTCATCCAGGTTGATGACGCCGACGTGCCCGGAGACCGCCGCTCCGGCGGAATCGACGACGCTTCCCGATACGGAGAAGGTGCGCTGGCGCTGCACACGAATCTCGACGCCGCTCACCTCGCGCCGCACACGATCGTGTCGGCCTGCGAATCGCTCGTCGCCGACGGCGCACAGGTTCGCACTTCGCGCTCCCCCTCGTCGTACGGCCGGGGATCGGGGCCGTTGGCGACCGCGCACACGCGGTAGGTCCCGGGAAGCAGCCCGAACAGCCGAAAGCCGCCGAGATCGTCGGTACTGCAAGACGGCGTTCCCCGATCCGTCCTGATGTTGACGGCCCTCACTTCGACGCCGGACATGGGCTCGCCGGATCGATCGACGACTCGCCCTTCAATCGCGAGGGCGCGCACGAGCGCGATGTCGGCGCCGTCCCGAACCTCGCCGGGCTTCAGCGGGAAGCGCGGAGGCCTGCCGCCCAGCCCGGCCGCGGCGGGCAGGCCGAGGTATGCGGGCACGTGAGTGGCGTGGAGCGTTGCCGGTCCTGCCAGGATCACGTACTCACCCGCGGCCAACTCCGCGAACGCATAGCGGCCGTCGGCGTCGCTCGCCGTCTCCATACTCAGCGGCGGCTGGCTCGAACTGAGCGTGACGACCGCGCGCGCGATCGGCTGCCCGGTCTCGAGATCGGTAACGCGGCCGCGGATACTGGCGGTCCCGGGCTTCTGGACCGCAGCCCGGTCGCGGGGAGGCACCTGGGTGGCGCCCGCTTGCAGCAACGCGAGCAATACGGCGAGCCGGAACATGCCTTGCCTCGGGCACAGGGATTGTAGCGTGAACCGCGGGTTGCTTGGGCGCGCCCGACCTGAAGGGAGGAAGTCGGTAGTAACGCTGTGCCGCGAGAGGCCTCAGTCAGACCGGGGGGCGGGTGCCGGTGTGATCAGGATGATACCGGCGGAGTGGAGTAAGCCAGCGGGTGGGGCGGGCGCGGAGCACCGTTGGCTTACCGATGTGTCAGTCGCCGGCGCCGGCCGGCCGATCGCTCAACATGCTGCGAAAGAAGAACGCGTCCCAGAAATCGCACTGAGCTTCGCGGGGTCGTTTGTCCGGCCGTATCGCTCCGTCGAAGATCAGGAACTTGTCCGCGCCGCGGCCATTGCCGAGCGGGGCCTTGAAAGCGGGCCAATGGACGACGGCTTCGTCGTCCACGTTCGGCGTACCGGACAGTGCGAAGCGCGTCCAGTAACCCGCCATTGCCGCGTGCAACGCGTTGTCGTCCGCCGTCAGCACGTGATTCGGGTATTGCTGCGGCACGTAGTTGTTCCCGAAGATGATGTTCGACTCGACACCGTGTACCGCGCGTTGAGGAAAGACTTCGTCTATCACGTAATCGTACGAATAGAGGAACACGGGCGTGTGTTCGTGCGACAGGAGCTGCGCGAGGCGGCGCGCCTCGCACACGAACTGACCGTCGGTGACGAGTCGCGACAGCGCGTCGAGCGGCGAGGGATAGTCGCCCGCCGGATACCGCTCCAGCACGGCCGCGGCATCGACGCCGAACTCGGTGAATGCCCAGGCCTCGTACGCGTCGGTTGAAAGTCCTGATGGGAAACTCCGCGATATGAACGTGCCTGCAGCCTCGTCACGCGTCGTGCCGACGAGCGTCGGCACGTGGTGGAATTCGCCCGCGGAGAACAGGACCCTCGGCTGTGCTGGAATCGTGACGCCGTCTACGACGGGCTGCCAAAAGGTGCGGCCGGGCGGCTCCGCGACCTGTTGCGCCCCTAGTGGCAGAGCGAGCAGCACTTGATCGCGGCTCTTCGATCGCAGGCACGCAAGCACCTGCGCCGGCGCCGTACATCCGAGCGCCTCCGCAAACGCGTTTCCCTGAGCCGTGGCGTCGGTGAGACTCGGCCACCGAATCGTGGGCGTCCCGCTCTCAATCACGGCTCGATGGAACAGCGCGCTGCTTCCCGGTGCGACCAGGTGCAGGCCGACCGAGTCGGCACCTGCCGAGGTTCCCGCGATCGTGACGTTGCCAGGGTCGCCGCCGAACGCACTGATGTTGTCGCGAACCCACGCGAGCACCGCCTGCTGATCGAGCAGGCCGTAGTTTCCGGTGGTGGGGAAGGATGGATCTTCGTTCGCAAGAGCGGGGTGCGCGAGGAAGCCGAGCGGACCCAGCCGATAGTTCGCGGCCACCACGATAACGCCGGTCTCCTCGGCAAGGCGCTGGCCGTTGTGGGACGCGAAGTTCGCCGAGGCGGCTATGAAGCTGCCAGTGTGAAACCACACAATGACTGGTGCCGATCCGCCCGGGAGCGGGTCGCGCGCCCAGACGTTCAGCCGCAGGCAGTCCTCGTTCCCGGCCGGAGTCGGTTGGTTGAGGTTCGGGCAGCTTAGCGGGGGAGTGTTGGCCAACAAGGTGGTCGACCACGCGTTCGCGGGTTGCGGTGGCTTCCAGCGCAGGCTGACGACGGGCGGAGCCGCGAACGGAATCCCGAAGAACGCACACGACGCCCCTCGATCGACACCCTGAACGCCTCCTTGCGCAACCTGGACGAAGCAGGCAGGCGCCTGCGTACTCGAGGGAGTGGCAACGCCGAAGGAGAACGCGGTGATCGACGCGGCGACGACGTGACAGGCGAGCTTCCGGACGCGCATGGCGTTTCTCCTCTGCTCAGCGTGCGAGCCGTGTTGCGGTCGGAACGAGCGGTCGTGCAGACGACCGGGCGTAGGAGCCGGGTCCGTCACCACAATGACCTTGAGGAGCAGCTGTTGCCAACGGGCATCAGCGGGCATTTGAAGGCACCGGTCTCCGACTGCCGACGCCTCTGTTTACTCTCTGCGTGGCCGCCTGTAGACTGGCGCTCGCGCGAGTCCCTGGGTTCGCTGACACCGCGACAAGAGGACGCAGTCAATGCCCGCAATACTGGAGCGGCTCGACTCGTGGAAGGAGATCGCGGCGCATTTCAACCGCGATGTGACCACCGTCCGCCGATGGGAACGGCGCGAGGGTCTGCCTGTCCATCGCCATCCGCACCAGTCACGCAGCTCGGTGTACGCCTATCGCACCGAGCTCGATGCGTGGTGGCGAGGTCGGTCGGCGTCCGACGAGAAAGGGCCTGGCGGCAAGGCGCCCAATCCACTGCCCGGCGCGGCACCTGCGTCGGGAATCCTATTCCCGTTTCGAGAGCTGACGAAAGCTGCGGCCGGCGCCGGCGTCATCCTGGTCGCGGCGATGGCGCTGTCAGCTCCCGACGTCCGCGTGCCGCGCGACTCCATCAACGCCATTGCGCTATTGCCGTTTGTGTCTTCGGCGGGTTCGGCGGAAGCGGGATACGTGAGCGACGCGCTCGCAGACGCGGTCAGCGATCACGTCGCGTTGATACCCGGGCTTCGCGTAATCGCCCGTTCCTCGGTCGTACAACAGACGGGTGATCCACTCGCCGCAGCCCGCCACCTTCAGGTCGACGCCGTCGTCACGGGCGCGACGGAGTTGGCCGGCGGCCGTCTGACCGTTTCCGTCGACCTCGTGAATGCGGAGGGACGTCGGCTGTGGCAGGGGCGATATACCGGACAGCCGACTGACGTCCTCAGCCTGCAGGCCGCGCTCGTGCGCGATGTGACCAGAGCTCTCGGCCGGGACCCTGTTCGGCCGGCGTCAGGTTCGAGCAATGTGGACGCGTACTGGACGTACCTCGCAGGCCGTCGCGACTGGAACAGGCGCACGCCGGACAGTCTTCGTTCCGCTGCGCGACTCTTCGCCCGCGCCGCGGAAATGGACCCCACGTTCGCCCTGGCGTTCGCCGGCGCCGCGGATGCCGAGAGCCTGATCGGCTATTACCGGGCTGGTCCTCTGGACGAGAGTCTGGCACATGCGGAAACTGCTGCGCGCCACGCCATCGCACTCGACGAAACGATCGCCGAAGCGCACGCGGCGCTCGGCCATATCCATGCGGCACGGTGGGAATGGGCGCAAGCGGACCGTGAGTATCGACGAGCGCTCGCGCTCAATCCCAATTACGCGACGGCTCGACATTGGTACTCCAACTATCTGAGCGTGATCGGGGCGGACGCCGAGGCCGTGGCACAAGCCCGCATGGCCGTAACCCTCGACCCGCTGTCACCGATCGTGCGGTCTGGTGCGCTGGCGAACGCGCTCCTGCGAGCGGGGAGATACGACGAAGCGCTCCAGGAATTCGACCGTGCGCTGCAGCTCGACCCGGGATTTGGAAATGCCAGGCTCGGACGAGCCGTTGCGTACGCGCGAAAACGGATGCGCGATGAGGCGGTGCGGGAGGCGGCGCTCGTCGATGGAAGTCGGCCGTCGTGGAGGGCGACCGTTGCCGCGATCTACGCGAGTTTTGGCTCGACCGATGAGGCCAGACGGTTGATGCGCGGCCTCGAAGGGAGCACTGCGGTCTCGAACGTGAGCCTCGCGCATGTCTACGCAGACATGGGGGGCATCGAGACCGCCTACATGCACCTGCGCCGGGCGTTCGACGATCGAGACCCGGACTTGGCGCCCGCACTCCGGGAACCCTGGTTCGACCGGATGCGCGCTGACGCTCGCGTCGCCGCTTTGGCTCAAGGTGTGGCACTGCCGGGGCCGCAGCTTCGCTGAGTGGTTGCGACATGCGTCACATGCGTTGCATCCGTTCGACAAGGCGGTGAAGTCCGCATTCAGTACAGCACAGTTCATCCTCCGATCATGTCGCTCGGCAGTCTTGAAATCGTCGCGATCGCGTTTGCGGCCGCCCGCGGCGCCTGACGACCTTGCTCGCCAGATGGCGACTACTCGCGAGGCTCTCTGAGCTCCGATCGTGAAGCGCCACGCGAGTTTCCGCGACAATATGTGCGTAGAGGGCCTGCTTGGTGCGCACAAATGCGCGCCGCGGCCGTCAACCGACGATCGTCAAGCCGGCTTCGGGCACAAACGTCAGGCTTGTCGTTGAGTGTCGTCGCCGCTGCCGCGGGCGCATTCATCCTGAGCTTCGCTTGGTACGCGATCTTCATCGCCGCTGTTGGCGCGGCATTCGGCCAACCGTGCTGGGTTCCACCGAGTCAACAAAACACCTTATATAGGGAAAAAGAAACGAGGAGGCTCCTCATCCTTCACCCTTCACTTGTGATGGTGATCCCATGAAGGTCGACGCCCGCATCGGTCCGGTCGCTACCGGCGCGCTCGACCGCGCCCGAACGAAGGCGTACTGGCGGCTGCTGCCACTGTGTTTCATCTGCTACGTGATTGCCTACGTCGACCGGTCGAACGTCGCCATTGCCAAGCTGACGATGACGAGGGACCTGCCGGGATTCGACAACGCGGTGATCGGGTACGGCGCCGGCATGTTCTTCTGGGGGTACTTCCTACTCGAGATCCCAGGCACGCTGCTCGTCGAAAAATGGAGCGCGCGCAAGTGGATCACGCGAATCATGATCTCGTGGGGGATCATCGCGGCACTGACGGCGTGGGTGACGACGCCATTCCAGTTCTACGTCGTCCGCTTTCTGCTCGGCCTGGCCGAAGCCGGCTTCTATCCCGGCGTCATCGTGTATCTGACGCACTGGTTTCCGATTCGAGATCGCGCGCGCGCGCTCGCATACTTCTTCATCGCTACGCCGGTCGCGCAGTTGATCAGCCCGAAGATCTCAAGCGCGCTCCTGCCCATCGGCACCGACGAACTGGTGAACGGCAGGGTCGTTCACCATCCTGCCGTGCTCGGACTCGTGGGCTGGCAATGGGTCTACATCGCCTGGGGCATCCCCGCCGTCGTCCTCGGAGTGATCGTCTTCTTTGCGCTGACGGACAAGCCGGCGCAGGCGCGGTGGTTGACCGACGAAGAGCGCAGCGCTCTCGAAGCGCAACTGGCTCTCGAAAAATCGATCAGAAGCGCCCACAACCGCATGTCGCTGGGCGCCGCACTTCGCCATCCGAAAGTCCTGCTGCTCTGTCTCGCGTACTTTCTGATTGTCACCGGGAGTTACGGGTCGGAGTTCTTTCTGCCCAGCATTCTGCAGCGCTGGTATGCGCTCGATCTGTCGGCGCTCACCTGGCTCGTGATGCTGCCGCCGACCGTTTCATTGGTCGGTCAACTCTTCGTCGGCTGGAACTCGGATCGGACGGGCGAGCGACGCCTCCACGCGGCGGTGCCGATGGCCTGCGCCGGTCTCGCGCTGTTGGTCGTGTCGCTTACACAGCATCACCTGACGCTGACGCTCCTCTGCTTCATGGTCGCGGCCGGGGGCCTGAAGGCGTATCTGCCGGCATTCTGGTCTCTCCCAAACCTCTTCCTGACGGAAGCTGCCGCCGCCGGAAGCATCGGTCTGATCAACTCCGTCGGCAATCTCGGAGGGTTTCTCGGCCCGTCGGTCATGGGTCAGGTCGAGACCTGGACCGGCTCATTCTCCGGGGGGCTGGTGTTCCTGGGTGTTGCCGCGTCGATGGCCGCCTCGATCATCCTTGCGCTCGGATTGGGAAAACGGCCAGGTGTTCAGGTGTGAGTTGTCTGCGTCCAACCCGAGCACTGGCCGAGCCTTTCGGCGACGAAGTCCATATCGGCGATTGGTCGGCACCCACCGTCCGGGTTCTCCGACCCCGGTTCATCACGGTATTCGACTGTGCCATCGATCACAGTCGAAAATCCCGAGAGTGAGAGCCAAAGTGGTCAGCCTGGGAAAAAACACCCTCCCCCACCTCCCCTTTTAGGTCACCACGCCCCCGGTAGAGTTTCCGAATTCGAATTGCTGCTCCGCCCGCGGCAAGGCGCGCATGCGCTCGCTGAGCACCGGCATGGCCTTCGTTGTTTCCACCTTGACGTCGGGTTAGTGCGCGATTTTCACCACGAGCACGCGCTTCGGCAGCTTGTCCGGATCGACACCCCCGACGCGCATGATTTTTCGGCCCGCTTTGGTCATCGTCGTCACTTCGACGTCAACCTTGCCGTCGGTCGGCAATCCGATATGGACCGGCACGACGCTCTGTGAGCAATAGCCGCTGCCCGTGTCGACGATCCGCCCGCCGAGCACCTTGCGCGTCCCGGGCCCGTACACGCGCACCTCTGATCCGGCGAGCGTGTGCCGACCGTGCGCGTCGACGACGCGCACTTGAATCGACCGGCGGGCGCGTTCCGCGGGCAGCCTGTTCCTGAACAGATAGTGACCGCCGGTCGGATTGTTGTTCGTGAGGGCCAGGTCGAGCGCGCCGTCGCCGTCGAAATCAACCCATTGCACGCCGTGCGTCGCGCCGTGCTTCGCGACGACATCCGGCATCGCGTCGGTGAACCGGCCGCCGTCATGGTGGAACAGGAAGTCGTGCTCGTTCACCGGCTTCTCGACATACGACGAGACATAAAGGTCGGGACGGCCGTCGTTGTCGTAATCTCCCCAACTCGAAGGCGTCGCTTTATCTCCGCCGGCCACACCCATCACATCCGCGACGTCCTTGAAGCGGCCGCCGCCTTCGTTGTGAAAAAGGAAATTACGTCCATACCCGGCGACAAACAGATCGAGGCGGCCATCGTTGTCGTAATCGACCACGCTCGGTCCGTTGCTGCCGAAATTCGGGGGACGGCCTTCGGCGTCCATGCCGAGCTCGCGCGCGACATCGACGAAGCGCGAGCCGTCGTTTCGGAAGAATCCGTTCAGCGTGCCGTCCTGATTCGCGGTGAAGAGATCGAGACGCCCGTCCTCGTTCATGTCGAACCATACGGCGCCGACCGTCTTGCGCGGATCGTCGACACCCATGTCTTTCGCCACGTCGACGAACTTGTTTCCGTCGTTGTGGAACAGCATGTTCGGGGCGTCCCGGAACGCGACGAACAGGTCGACCCGGCCGTCGTTGTCGAAATCGATCCACGACACCTGGCGCGTCTCGCCCTTGACGTCGACGCCGAGCTCGCGTCCGACTTCGGTGAAGCGCTTGCCGTCGCCGTCATTTCGGTACAGCTTGTTCGCCGCGCCCGATCGGCGCGTAAAACCGACGTAGAGGTCGAGATGACCGTCGCTGTCGAAATCGCCCCAGGCGGCCGCGCGCGTGTCAGTCAGATCCGCAAGGCCGAGATCCGCGGCGACGTCCGCGAATCGAGCGCCGTCGTAGCGATACAGGCGGTTCGCAATCGCGTCTTTGAAGCCGACGAACAGATCGAGATGGCCGTCATTGTTGAAATCGGCCCAGCAATTCGGCTGGCCGCCGGCGGCGTTGAACAGGTCCGGCTGCACCAGCTCGAACTGTGGGCCGACCGCAGCCTGCACGAACGCCCGTGCTCGGTGCGACGGCGCAAATCCCGCGAAGCCGGCGGCGCCAAGCGCGATGAACTTGCGACGATTGATTCGCATCGCGTAATCCCGGGCGGACACTCCGGCCCGCCCCTACCGCGTCGATTTGTTCGGCGCCTGCGGCGCCGGCAGCGGTTTTCGCGGCAGCTTTTCCTCGCGCATCGCCGTGTTGTACGCAAAGCTCGCCACCACCACCGACATCTGCACGAGATCCTCGCGCTGCACGCGATCGACGACGTCCATGTTCGAATGATGTGTCCGCGAGTTGTACTCCAGCCGGTCCTGCATGAACTGGAACGCGGGAATCCCCACGTCGTCGAACGACAAGTAATCGGAGCCCCGGACCGACTGCGGCGTGAGCGTCGTCACTTCGAAATCACGCAGCGGCATGATCCATTCCTCGAATACCGGAACGACGGCGAGGTTGCCTTGCATCCAGACGCCGTGGATGCGGCCGGTACCGTTGTCGATGTTGTAATAGGCAGAGATCTTCTGGTGCTCGGGCTTGAGGACCATCGATTTCGGATCGGCGAGGTGCGCCTGCACGTACGCCTTCGAGCCCAGAAGCCCTTCCTCTTCTCCACCCCAGAGACCGAGCCGGATGGTGCGCCGCGGCTTGGCGCCGACGGCTTTCAGGATCCGCATCGCTTCCATCATGACGGCCACGCCGGCGGCATTGTCGGTCGCGCCGGTGCCGGTGCCCACACCGTCGAGGTGTGCGCCAAGCAGCACGAACTCGCCTGACGGATCGGTCCCGGGCAGATCGGCAAGGACATTGAAACCGTTCGGCTCCGTCTCCTCGAGGAACTGCGTCCGGACGTCCAGCTCCACCTTCACGGGAATGCCCTTGTCGAGGACGCGAATCATCCGGTTGTAGTGTTCGACGGCGAGCGTGACCGACGGAACGATGTTTCCGCCGTCGCGCGAGCCTGGTGCGCTCGGGAAGATCGTGCCGCCGTCGGTCCGCTGCGTCCGCCACGACATCTGGTTGTCGCCGGGTACGAGATACGCGTCGCTTCCGCGATCCAGCGCCGCGACGACGTGCTCGTCCACGAAAAACTGCTGGATCCGATCGGCGAGCGTCGGCCGCTGCGGCGGCGGCTCCGGCGCCTGCGGAGCCGGAATGGGCATCGTCATGGCTTCCTTGAGGAGCGCATCGTTCCAGCGCTGGACCACCGTGCCTTCGAGCATCTTCACTTCGCGCGCCGGCTGCGTGAGCACGATCTTGCCGGCGAGCTTGCCGCGATATTTTTCGAAGTCGGCGTCGGAGTGAATGTCGACGCGAATGACCTCGGCCGTGACGACGCCGTTCGTGCCGGGCGTCCACGAGCGGGGCACGCCGATGAGCGGCTGTACCTGCGGCTCGATCATGTTGGCGCTGAAGCGAAGCAGCGCCCACCCTTTGCCGAACGGCCACTTCTCCTGGTGGACGTTAGCGAGGCCCCACGCGGTCAGCCTTTTCTCGACCCATTCCGCCGCCTGCCGCATGGCCGGCGAGCCCTGCAGGCGCGGTCCGTACACGTCTGAAAGCCAGCTCACGTGATCGAGCGCCTGTGATCGATTCAGTCCTTCATCGCGGATCTTGCCGAGCGTCGTGTAATCGAGCTTGCCGGCGTCCTGTGTATGGACGACCGCAGCCGCGATCAGGCATGCGACGATAGCGGCAACCGTTCGGCGGACCATATGTCTCCTTACGCTCGGCCAAAGTCTCGCGCTACCGATGCTCGTATGTATCCCGAACATTCAGGCGAGCTACTTATAGAACTTCGACGGCGTCGCGACGCCGTTCTGCTTGAACACCTTTCCGTCCTTCATCACGAAGTCGACCGTCCGGAGCGCGTCGATGTCGGCGAGCGGATCGCCCTTGACGGCGATGATATCCGCAGCGAGCCCCACCTTGATCGGGCCGCGCTGCTGCTCGACCTGTAGGACCTGGTAGCCATACGTCGTCATCGCCTTGAGAATATCTTTGGCCTGGATTCCGGCGGCCTTCCACGTGATCAGCCCGTCGATCACTTCATCGCCGCGCGTCATCCCCGGGACGTAGTAGTCGAAGTCGGTCGAGAACACGCTCTTGACGCCAATCCGGTACGCCGCTTTGAGGCGATCGACCGTCCGCTCGAAGGCCGCCTTGTTCCCGCGATAGGCCGTCATCGGGAAATCCGTGCCCACGCGAAACATGTCCTTCGCCTTCATCATCTGCAGTAGCTCGTCGGTAAGCGCACGTCCATGCTCGATCGACCACACCCCGGCCTCGATGGCATTGCGGGCGCCCCGTTCGGTCTGCACGTGACAGGCGACTTTCAAGCCGGCATTCGCGGCTTCCGACACGAAGAACTTCATCTGCTCGACGCTGTACGGATAGCCTTCGCAGTCGACGCAGACCTTGATCACCTTGGCCCCGTAGTGCACGTTCTTGCGGATCGCTTTCGCGATCTCGTCGTTGGTGTCGGCGTTCATGTACTCCGGGTAGATCAGATCGGACCGCTCGGCATTTTCATGGAACTGGCCGCCGAAGCCGCCGATGATGATCCCCGAATTGACGATCGTCGGACCGGGAATCCAGCCGGCCTCGATGGCCTGCCGCAGCGCGGTGTCGGCGTACAGACCGCTGTTGCCCAGATCGCGCTCGAGGGTGAATCCATGGTCGAGCAGCGTGAACGCGTTGCCGGCGCCTTGGAGCGCGCGGTACGCGGTCGTGTCGGTAACGAACATCTCGAGGAGCGGCGAGGAGTCGAACACGCGGTCGCTGAACTTCGGCGCGCTGCCGTAAAGCGGCACGGCCTCGACCAGCGTCATCGTCAGATGGTTGTGCGCTTCGACGAGGCCGGGCAGGACGGTCAGGTTCGACAGATCGATCACTTGCGCGCCGGGCGGAATCGCGACGTTCGCGCCGACCGCGGCGATCTTGCCGTCCTCGACGACGATTGTCTGGTTCGCCGCCGCCGTACCCGCTTCGGGGTCAATCAGGCGTCCGGCTTTGATCGCGACCGCCGCGGCCGGCGAGGCCTGAGGAGGAACGCGCTGCTGCTGCGCCGCGAGCGGCAGAGCGAGCGTCAGCAACGCAGCAGTGAGCGACGTCGTTCGCCTCATCAACATCTCCTTCGAGGTTCCGTTAGATCGCCAGTGTTCAGCCACGAACTCACGACAGCACGACACCCATTTGGGCGTTCGTGTTTTCTTGGCAGATCGCGGTTCAGAAATCCACTTTGAACCCGAACTGCTGCTGCCGCTTCGGGAACTCGGCCTGCGGCTGGCCGAACTGCGACGACTGCAGGCTGCCCTGGAAGCTCGTGAAGTTGTCGGTATTGAACAGGTTGAAGACTTCCCAGAATCCGGTTGCCGACAGACGGCTGCCGAACTTGAAGATCTTGCTGATGCGGAGGTTCATCGTCCGGTAGTTGTCGCCGCGGTGCGATCCGCGCGGCTCGGGCCTCGCGAAGACGACCGTCGCGCTGGTGACGCTGTAGGGCAGCGGGCTCGCGTACTTGTAGATGCCCGCGAGCTGGAAGTCGAGCGGAAACAGATACGATCCGTCGAGCACGAGATTGTGCCGTCGATCCTCGTTGGCCGGACCTTCATCGATCGACAGGTCGAGCGGATTGGTCGCCGCTCCCCCACCGACGCCGGTCGCCAGCGTATTCGAGAACGTCTTCGCCAGCGTGTATGACACGCCGGCCTGCAGCTTCACCCCGCGGTGCTCGGCGCGCGTCTGCAGCGCGTTGTAATCGATGAATCCGCGGTTCTGAAACAGCGAGAAGCTGCTGAACCGCGGATCGATGATCACGAAGCGGCCGTCCACCTGCTGCACGTTGACGTTGCGCGAGATGACCGCGTCCTTTCCGCGCGAGCCCACGTAATCCGCTTGGACGAACAGCCTTCCCGTGAATTCGTGCGTGAAGCCCCCGGTGAATTGGATCGTGTACGGAATGCGGAAGCCAGGATCCATCCCGTTGACGAACTGACCGCCGGGCCCGAGCTGGGAAAAGTCGGGCCAGTCGGGGAAGTTCTTCGCGAGGAACGCCCGCAGTGCCAGCGCGCTGCCCGCCGGATCCGCCGGATTGAAGAACGGGTTCGTCGTCGAGTCGTTCGCGTTGAACGAGTAGCGCCGCACCGCGAGGAGCGTCTGATTGATGTAGACGTCGTTGTAGTTGAAATGCGACTGGTCGTAGAAGATCCCGCCGCTGCCGCGGATCGTGGTGCGCCGGCTCTCGGTCGGCACCCAGACGAACCCGAGCCGCGGAGCGACGTTGTTGAGATCGCGTGTGACCTTCGTGAGCGGCGCCGCGCCGCCGAACGCGCTGACGAACCGCTGATTGTAGCTGTCGACGAACTGGTTCCCGGTGAGGATGCTGTTGTCAACGTCGTAGCGGATGCCGAGATTGAGCGTCAGATCGTCTCGAAGCTGCCACGAGTCCTGCGCGAAAATGCCGCCATTCCAGTGGCCCTCGGTGTCCTTCGCCGTCCCGATCGCCAGCGACAGCGTCGTCGGATAGCTCGCCGGATCGTTGATGTTGAAGACACGATCCGAGGTGAAGCCCCAACGCGCCTTCTGCGAGCCGTCGATATCCATGTACATCGTGACGTACGCCAGCTGGCCGCCCATCTTGAACTGGTGCTTGCCCTTCAGGAACGTGAGGTTGTCGGTGAAGTAGAGATTGGTCTCGCCTTCGAGTCCGCCGGTCACGCTCGAGCCGAACGCCGCGCCAGGGTAATTCTTCTCCGAGTAGAGCCCGCGATTCGCGATGTCGTTGATGAGCGCATCGCCGTACTTGCCGGCAAGGTTCGACGTAATGATCAGCTTGTTGACGCCGTAGTAGACGCGCGCTTCGTTGAATGCATGGTTGCTGAGCGTGGTCGTCCAGTTGCCGAGCGCGCTCCACAGCGGACCGTCGAACGTCGCGCGCTTTTCGAGCGTCCAGTTCGGCGAGCTGTTGCAGCCGTCGCCGCCCTGCCCGCTGCAGTTGGTGTCCTGCTGAATGGTCCGGTCGTAACGGAGGAGCAGCCGGTTGTTCTTGTTGATGTTCCAGTCGCCTTTGAGGAGGAACGGCCGTCGCGTGTTGCTGGTCGGAATGATCGAGGCGATGCCCTGGTTGCGCCAGTATTCGGAGATCGACAGGCTCGTCGTCGCGTCGTTGTCCAGGCTCTCGAAGCCGCCGAAGTAAAACAGCTTGTCCGTGACAATCGGGCCGCCGAGAAACCCGCCGATCCGATGCTGGTTATACGACGGTGTCGTGTCGAGGAACACCGGCACGCCGTTGGTGTAGTGTCCGGAGTACGGCGGGCTGTTGAATTTGCCGTTCTGGAAGAATCCGTAGGCACGGCCCTTCACGTTGTTGGCGCCGCTGCGGGTGATGACGTTCAGCACCGCTCCTGACGCGTTGCCGAATTCCGCCGAGTAGCCGTTCGTCATCACCCGGAATTCCTGAATCCAGTCCTGCGGGTACGAATCGGCCTGCGTGCCGTAGAACTGCATCGCGTTGGTGGCGCCGTCGACGTACACGTTGTTCTGGTACTGGTGCTGGCCCGACGCAGAGAAGCCCATCGACGAAGTGCCGGTGGAGGTCACGCCTGGCGCGAGCAGCGCGAGATCCGCGAAGTTGCGGTTCAGCGTTGGGAGGCTGTCGACGCGCTTCGGATCGATGAAGGTGCCGAGGACGTGCTGCGTCTCGACCAGCGCGGCCTGTCCGGCCACTGTCACGCTCTCCTGAACGGCCCCCACTCCCAGCACGAAATCGACGTCGGCTGCCTCGCCGACGCGCAGCACCACGCCCGACCGTCGTGCGGGCGAGAAGCCGGACAGCTCGACCGTGATTTCGTAGGTGCCCGCCGGCAGACTGGACAGGAAGTACTGTCCAAGTGATCCGGAGACGCTGCTGCGCGTCGTGTTGGTTTCGACCTGACGTGCGGTGACCGTCGCGCCGGGCAGCATGCCGCCCTGCTCGTCTGTCACCTTCCCGCGGACTGTCGCGAGGCTCGTTTGCGCGAACGCCGCCGACGCGGTCAGCAGAGCGAGCGCGGCAACGATCGCGGGGACGCGCCGACAAGATTCGCGCATGATCGACCTCCTAGAGGTTCAAAGAGACGACTCGCGTTTCCGTCAGTTCCTGGACGGCGAACCGGATGCCTCGCGACCGATGCCGCTCCGCTTGACGCCGCCGAACGGCATCGCGTCGAGACCGTAATCGGTCGAATCGTTTACGATCACCACGCCGGCGGCGAGACCTCGCACCGCCGCAAATGCATCCCGCAGGCTCTCGGTGAAGATCGCGGCATGGAGGCCGTAGTCGGGACGATAGGAAATATCAGGCCGTTCTCGGCTAGCATAACGCCCGTTCTCAGCCCCTCGTCAGCCCTCGCCCGTCCGACAGTGCGGATAAGGCTCCCTTCTGCGGCCGACTATCCTCAACCGACATTTCCGATTTGACGTCCGAACTCGGCGGCATCCTACACCCAGACGCGGCACTCGGACGAAGATTCTCATCGCCATCGATCATTAACTTGCCGTGCGTCGCAAGCGCGACCGCGGACAGGAATCGAACCGGTCACTCGCGATCATGGCGCTTGACTACATTGAGATAACCAGCGCTGGGTTTTAGGATCGTGATATGACCTTGTTGGAGAAGCGCGCCACGCCCCCGGCGATGGAGAGGACGGATGATCAGCGGGCTCGACGAACGGTTCGACGCGCAGCGGACACGAACGACGCGTCCGGCCCTGTGCCTTGTGCTGCTGCTCTCGGGCAGCGCGTCAATTGTCGGCCTTCCCGGCGCTGCTGCGATCGATGCACGGGTGCGAGCCGCCATGGCCGAGACACGCGCCAACGGCATGGCGATCGCCGTGATCGATGATGGCCGAGTGGCCTACGTGCAGGCGTACGGCGCACGCAACGCCAACGGCGATCCGCTCCAGACCGACACGGTGATGTATGGCGCATCGCTCACCAAGACGGTGATGGCCTACACCACGCTGACGTTGGTGGACCAGGGCAAGTTGGATCTCGATGCGGCGCTCGCCGACTACCTCGAGCGGCCCCTGATCAGTTACGGCGAGGGCCAGGCGCATCTGGCCAAGTACGGCCCCTATCGCGATCTGGCCGGCGACGAACGCTGGCGCAGGATCACGGCGCGCATGGCACTGACCCACTCCACGGGTTTCCATAACTTCTGGTTTATCGAACCGGACCAGAAGCTGCGCATCCACTTCGACCCGGGCTCACGCTACAGTTACTCGGGCGAAGGCTTCAGCCTGCTGCAATTCACCATCGAGCAGGGAGCCAGGACCAAGGGGCTCGGCCTCGACCTCAAGGACCTGACCAACGCCATCTTCGTGCGGTTGGGCATGACGCGCACCAGCCTGCAATGGCGCCCTGACTTCCGGCCGAATCTGGCCGACGGGTGGAACGACAAGGGCGAGCCGCAGGAGCATGACGAACGCTCGAATGTCCGCGTCGCCGGCTCGATGGACACCACGATCAGTGACTTGGCGAAGTTCATCGCTGCGCTGGTCCGGGGCGACGGCCTGTCGATGGCCGCGCGCGCCGAAATGGTCAAGCCATCCCTGCACATCGGTACGGCCCACCAGTTTCCCAACTTCGCGCCTTATCTACCGAAGGCCGAACAGCGGCCAGACCTCGCGGCCGGGTTGGGGGTGATCGTGTTCGAAGGGCCCCAAGGCCGCGGATTCTACAAAGGCGGCCACG
This sequence comes from Vicinamibacterales bacterium, assembly GCA_036258055.1. Lineage (GTDB taxonomy): Bacteria > Acidobacteriota > Vicinamibacteria > Vicinamibacterales > 2-12-FULL-66-21 > DATAEK01. Next base: position 727 of record DATAEK010000040.1, on the reverse strand, counting down.
ACGGGCAGACCGCCAACAGCTTCGTCTGCCTGGAGCGCGGTCGCCGTTGCATACTGCTGCTCGCCAACGATGTTCGCGCTGAGGCACGCTTCGCTGATCTGGTGCGCTTTGTGCTCGGCGAAACAGGCGTCCCTTACGACTGGGAATATGCCGATCAGGCGGGCAAGTCCTGACTGCTGTTGCCAGTAGCCGCCAGGGTCGCTGCGGCGACTGCGGCTGCGACCCGATCAGGTGCTGCGCGACGCGCGACCACTTGGTGGTGCCTACGAAAACAACCAAGGCGATGCGGCGCGAACTCAGGTTCTGTTGATATAGGCTGGTCGGCCTACTATCGTTAGGCGGCCTCGCGAGCGAACGAGTTCATGTTGGAGGGGGTATTCCACCTCCTCATTGGACACAGCGAATTTGCCAAGCGAACCCTGCCTTGGAGCCGACGTGCGTGAAGTGCCCCAGAAACACGGGCGACCCTTCGTCTCCGGCGCAGTTGCGTTCGTGGGGCGTAACACTTCGCCCCGTTCGAACGGGCGTCGCGTCCGGTTCGCCGTGCCAGGCATCGCCCTCCTCGTGTGCGCCGCCTGCGCCTCACTTCCGAAGACGCACACATGCACCCCCTCGTCGGCGCTCGCTGATACCGCCGACTCGACGTCGCTCGGGCGAGTGGCGGCCCGCAGGATGACCGAGTTGAACGGACCGTCGGGCATCAAGCTGATACCCCGCGGTCCGGATG
>DATAEK010000022.1:0-15694 GCA_036258055.1 Vicinamibacterales bacterium | reverse complement strand
GCCGTGCTTTTGTCGGATAAAACAACCGAGGTCCGGGGTGCTGGGATTGGGGAATTGCAGGATCGACTCGATGTGAAGCATCACGCCCTCCCTTGCGAGACAACCTCCTGACCCGGGTCCGGTATCCCTTGGTCAGGGTGAGCATATCGGAAATGTGTTGAAGTGGTTTGACACCTCATGCGGTATCGTTGGCCGCTGACCGCTGCCCCGCGCGGATCGCGGACAGCGGACAACGATCCTCACGCCGGACGACGCCGGGCGCCGAGAACGCTGGACGCTACGCCTTCCGCGTGTACCGCAACCTCACGTTGCCTGAATCGTACGCCTTGGCCTCCAGCAGCTGCAGCGTCGACCGCTTCGTCACGTCGTGAATCACTTGCTTTCCGCTGCCGAGGAGAACAGGGGCAACGATGAACCAATACTCATCGATGAGGCCGTGCTCGGTGAGCTGCGAGACAATCGATCCGCTGCCGAACACGATCATGTCTTTGCCTGGCGTGCGCTTCATCGCCGCGATCTCCTGCGGATCGAACTCGGACACCAGACGGGAATTCTTCCACGTGACCTGCTTGCGAGTTCTGGAGAACACGACCTTGGTTGCGTCGTTGATCCAGACGGCCATCTTGCTGATTGCGTCCGACCGTCGTTTTGGACCGTGCGGGTCCTGCGGGCCTTTTTCGTCCGCGAGCGCGCGCGGCCAGAACGACTCGAACATGTCGTAGGTGCGGCGGCCGAAAAGCATCGTGTCGGTGTTCGAGATGCCCGCTGCGCCCTCGGCGTCGAGCTGGTCATCCGGCACGACCCAGTCCAGGTTCCCGTCAGGCCCGCCGAAATAGCCATCGGCGCTCACCCGGTTGAACATCACGATCCGGCGTTTGTGTTCCATGGGCTTTTCCCGGCGTTGATCGAATCCCCTACGCGCCATGCATCATCGGAGACGACATCACGGGACGGATCTCCACTGATCCGCCGTCGGCGACGAGCGGACAGATATGCAGGTCGACGGCCTCACGCAACGGATCGACGGGCGGAATCCGTCCGCCGATCGCCGATGACGGAGGGTATGCGTGCCGCTGGCGGGTTTACAATCTGGACTTTGGTCCAAGCGCTTCCAGCGCGGCGACTGACGCCAGAAGGTATTCGTGAGGCTGATCAGACTGCCTGTACTGCGTCAGCGATCTGACGGCGTTGCCACTTGACGTAGGGAATGCCGACGATGGCGTTCACGAGCAGGTAGAGGAGGATGATCGCGCCGAACCTCTCATTCGGAAAGTTCGTCGTCGCAATCGTGAGGGCGATCGCCGGATGCCGGCACGCAGTCGAGAGCGCCAGGTCAACCGAGTGGTCCGGATCGGGCCCGCCGAGGACGTGACCGATCCCAAGTCCGGCAAGCGTGAAGATCGTCATCGCGAGTACCCTCCCGTAGCCGATCAGCGCCCAGATTGCCGACGCCGCACCCGCGAGCAGCACGAGAACCGCGACCGGCAACAACACCCGGGCCACGAGGCCTACCGGCTTCTCGAGGCGCGACGCGAGCGCCGGCGCCCACGCTCGGACAGCCATACCGATCAGAAGCGGCACGATCGCAGCCTTCAGAACCAAGGCCGCCAGCGCACTCGGCGCTATCTCGAGTTGCCGCCCGGTCACGCGTGCGAGGATTGCCAGTGACAACGGAACGGCAACGATTGACACGAGGGGGAGCATCGCCATCAGGCCGAGCCCGAAGGAAGCGTGTCCGCCCGCCTTGGCTTCTTTCTGGGGCAACAACGGGGGAACGGGAGAAATCGCCAGAGCCACCAGGACGATTTCCACCTGCCGCGGGAAATCGAACACCTTGACGAGCAGCACCGCAACCGCCGGCATGATGACGAACACCGACAGAAGCGATCGCGCGAGCAGCCCAGGCCTGCGAACGAGATACAGCAGATCCTGTGACGTCGCGTTCAGGCCGAACCCGAACACAGTACACATGATGCTGACCTGCAACGCGAGCATCACGATCTGCTTGAGATCCATAGCGGTCAAGTCTCAGAGCTGTGCAGGTTCGCGGGTTCTTAGCGCAAAGGTGTCGGCGATAACGTTCCGGCGACGACGATACCACGAACGCTCGAGATGCAATCTCAACGAGAAGCGTGGGATTCGTTCGAGCCGGTAGTGGGGAGCCTCGGCGTTTTCGCAGGCGTGATCGGCTCGAGCTCATAGATCCCGGCGTCTGCCATCAGCGACAGGAAGAGGTGGCCGTCCTTGAGCACGTAGTTGCGGACGTAAGCCCAGTTCTTGACGATGTGATCGTGCAACGAGCCGGGCGGACACATCGCGCGAGTGAGGACCAGCGGACCGAGCTCCAGCTGACCGGACCCCGACGATTTCCAGGTGCTGCGGCCGCGGTTGCAGTCGATGCGGGCACTGATTCCGCCGTCCGTACCGAATTCGAGCGCGTACTTCGCTTTGTCGTCGGGAATCAGCGTCTTGTCATCCATGCTTTGGAACTTCACGAGCTGCCATGACGTTCCGCCGAGGCCGCCCGTCTCCGGTTTTGACGGGGCGTCCTTTTTTTGCGCGGGCGTCTGTGCGTTCACTGCGCTGGCGACGAGCACAGCCAGCGTCGCGAACACAGCGAATCGTGGACTCAACCTTTTCACGGTGACCTCCTGCGGCTGATCGAGCGTCAGCGATCGAATCTTAGTGGAATGACGGGTCACGTGCCTCGCGCCGACAACACCGGTTTGATATCGACGATCGGTGTGCCGTCGATGGCCTCGATCGGTCCGATCCGCAGGCGCCGGCCGTGGATCGAGCGCACGACGACGGGATGGAGACCCAACGGGTTCGGTCGGTCGGGTGATCGCGTCGCGAACACCCCGGTCAGCGGATTGCGCGGGTCTGACCGTGGATGAACCTTGAAGACGTCGCGGCGCGCCCGATGAAGCCAGGTGATGACGATGATCTCATCGCCCGCCGCCAGACCGTGCAGGGCTTCCGCCGCCCACGCCTGAATCTCGAGCCGCGCATCGGGCGCGCCCTCTGATCCCTGTCTGGGCGCCTCCTTGCGCGCTTTCAGCTCCGACCTGATCACACCGATCGGCCGCAGCCGACCTCCGACGAGTGGTTTCCTGGTGGTCATATGAGGGTGATCCTTGCCGCTGAGGAGTGATCCTTGCCGCTAAGGGTGATCCTTGCCGCTGGGGGTGATCCTTGCCGCTGAGGGTGATCCTTGCCGCGGTCCGCTGGTGCTGATTCGTGTCGCTGTCCGCTCGTCGCGGTTGGCTTGTCGTCGGCCGCTCGAGCAGCGACCAGCAAACAGCGACAAATGACGCCTCTTGACATCCGCATGCCCGCATAGTATTAAACCTATGGGTTAATTAACTGACAGGTTCAGTTCACCATGCCGGTCGATCAGCTGAGCACCACCTTTGCCGCCCTGGCGGACCCCACCCGCCGGGCCATTCTGGCGCGCCTCATCTCGGGAGAACGCTCGGTCACCGAGCTCGCCGAGCCGTTCGACATGAGCTTGCCGGCCGTGTCCAAGCATCTTCGCGTGCTCGAGCGCGCAGGGCTGATCACACGCGGACGCGAGGCGCAGTGGCGGCCGTGCCGCATCGAAGCGGCGCCCCTCAAGGAGGTGGCTGACTGGACCGAGCGCTATCGACACATCTGGGAAGCGCGCCTCGATCGCCTCGAAGCCTACCTGAAGGAACTGAAAGCAAAGGAGAAGAATCATGGCCGTAAGCCGCGTGGCAAATAGCGACACGTTCAAGTTGACGACGCCTTCGGATCGCGAGATTACCCTCACGCGCCTGTTCGATGCTCCCCGGCGCTTGGTATTCGAGGCGATGACGAAACCGGAGCACGTCAGGCGGTGGTGGGGCAGCCTCGACGAGCGCTACTCGCTCACCCTCTGCGAGATCGATCTGCGGCCGGGCGGCGCGTGGCATTGGGTCGGCCGTGGTCCTGGGGGCGAGTTCGGGTTCCACGGCGTGTACCGCGAGATCGCGCCACCCGAACGGCTCGTGTTCACCGAGATCTACGATCCGTTCCCCGACGGCGAATCAACCGTGACCACCATCCTCACCGAGGAAGGCGGCAAGACGCGGATGACCGTCACCTCCCTCTACCCGTCGCTCGAGGTGCGCGACATGGTCCTGAAGACCGGGATGGAGAAGGGCGCCGCGATCAGCTACGACCGCCTCGAAGAGGTCGCGCAGAGTCTCGAGCGATCGTGATCCTCGCGGATCCCGAACGACTGGGTCCGCTCGATATCGAGATTTCATGCCCGGTACTTTTCTGGCGGACGCCCGGGCATTCGGATCGGACGCCGAGACAACACGACCTCACTTGCAGACGCGCGGCTGGACAAATCGGACCCGTGCGCATGGCTCCGAAAGGGACCGCACCGTAATCTACAAAAACAGGCCGGGCAATGACGCGCCGGCGGATCTCGGATGAGGTAAGTTTATGTCGAGTGTTGTGTCGCGTGATCCCGCGGTCGCGCCAGATCGTGCATACCCGGACCCAGGAGAACCAATGAACCAGCGTGCCCATGCCCTTGCCGATCGTCTCGAGCAGGGCGCCCGCGCACTCGCGGTCTTCGCGAACGCGCTCACCGACGCCGAGTGGAACACTCGCGTTCCGAAGGACGGCCGAAAAGTCGGCGTGGTCGTGCACCACGTCGCCAGCGTATATCCAGTGGAGATTCAGCTTGCCCAGACACTCGCCAAAGGCCAGGCGGTGGTGGGCGTGACGATGGACGACGTTCACGCGATGAACGCAAAGCACGCGCAGGAGAACGACGGCGTTACGAAAGAGGCCGCGTTGGAACTGCTGCGACGCAACAGCGCCGTCGCCGCCACGGCCATCCGCGCACTCAGCGACGAGGAGCTCGATGGAGCGGCGACGGCGTCGCTCTACTCAGAGGCGCCAATCACGTGTCAGTTTATGCTCGAGGATCACGCGGTCCGGCATAGCTATCACCACCTTCTGCGCATCCGGCGAGCGGTGAAGCTATAACCGGTAACGAAGGAGGGCTTGACGCTGACGGTCACGGCGGTGCAGACGGACCTCCAGCGCAAGCCCGGCCGGCGACATGGCTGGTTGCCACCGGCTATTTCGTTGAATTCAGGAAAAAGGACTGTTCGATCGCGACCGGGCTCGGTACTCGCTCATGAGCGCACGGTCCGGAAGGTGATCGAATAGCGCAGCGCGTCTACGGCGGGAATATGGTGCTCGTAGCGGTTCCTCGCCTCACCGGTCATCAAGTACGCCGAACGTTGCTCGAGCACGATCTCGTGAGTGGCCGTCCGGCGTGAGCCCGGCGTCCTCGCTGGTGCAGCCGGCCGGACGTACGGGCGAAACTTCATCCGACAGGACGAGAGCAGCGACACGCCGGCCACTATGTCGTACTGAGGTGCGTCGCGGTGCCAGCCGATCGGCGCACCAGGCGAATACTCATTGATCAGCGCCATCGCAAAGGCCTGCGCATCGACGTTCGCCCACGCCGCGACCCTCTCCCGCAGCGGCATCAGAAACTCCGGCAACGCGGCCGCCGAAGGCAGACTGCTGTCGTAGCTCCTGCCGAAGAACGCAACCCGCCGGCGCGCGACGACACCACGCATCTCGAATGTCGAGAACTGAAGCGCAGAGATCTCGTCAGCGAGCGCCGCCTCTTCTTCAGCGGTGATGAAATCGTTGCGATACAGAAACCCGGCCGGAACGTCTTCGTCGAACGGCAGACCACGTGCTGACGCCACGCTCCAGTGTGGCACACACGGTAGACGAGCAGGCCCGGACTGGCAGTCAGCCAGGACGCCACGATGGATTCGGAATCAGGCGGGACGCCTTCCCTCGTGCGCGCGAGACCTGCGCTCAGGGTTGCGTGACCCAGCGAAGGGCGGCGACCAGTCCTCCCGCGAGCTGGCGTGGCTTCTCGACGTGGCCGTAGTGGGTCATCGGCACGTCGAAGAGGAGCACTCTGATCGGGGCATTCGGATTGGCTTTGCGGAACTCGTCGGCGACCTGCAGCTCGCGGGCCTCGGCGGGGTTCTTGTCCCAGTGTCCATCGTCGAGCGCTGCCACCGTCCAGATCATCTTCTTGTAGCCCTGTACCGGCGATCGCGTCGTCGTGAACAGATCGACGATGACGTCGTCGGGCTTCACTCCAAGGGTGTTGTCCTTCAGCGCCTGTCTGATCTGCGAGCTGACGTAATCGCGCAGGTTGTCGGAGCTCTGGTGCTCGATGTCCTGCAGCTTCTGCTTGAACTGCGGGCGCCTGGTCCCTTCGAGATCGGCCATCCAGCGTTCGGCCACCTGGAGGCGGGTCTGATTCGCGTTCCACACGGGATTCAGCGGACCGAGGTATCCACGGGAGTACGAGGCTGGAGGACGAGGGCTGTTCTCCCCGATATTCGGATAGTCCGAGGCCGTGTGCTCGCCGCGATACTTCCGCATCGCCGCGAGGTTGGCCGGTCCGCCCGTGCCCCAGCCCATCGAGAGTCCCTGCATGCGGCTCTTCAGGCTCGAGTTCTTGAGGATGAACTGAATCTCACCGCCGGTCGAGTGCCCCACGAGGATCACGGGACCTTTGGTCGTTGCTTCAACCAGCTTCGTCACGCCGTCGGTCACGACGCGGAACGTGTAAATCGCGTTGCGAATCCTGGCCTCGTCTGCCGAGACGTCGTGATCCAGCAGATAACCCGGAATGCGCTTCTCGTACTGCTTCTCGGTCCAGCCGCCGTGCCGGTAGTTGCCGGGAATGGTAATCAGCAGAACGGGAATCTTCTGCGCGAGGAACTGCCCGAGTCCTGGCCGGTTGAGAGGATCCAGGAAGAACTCGTACCAGTTGGCCGAGCCGCCGTTGATGATCGCCAGGGTCGGCGAGCTCGGGATGGGACGGGTCGGGGTCAGCTGGAGACCCGTGATGTCCCAATCCAACCCGTACGCCTTGTAGCGCACGACCTGCCACTTGGCCTGATATCCGAGGGTCGCCGCCGGCACGGCTTCGAGCTTCCGCGGATCGAACGCACCGCCGGGCGCGGCGTCCGCGAGCGCCTTCACGGTGGCGCCGCCATCGGGCAGATCCCACCCGAGTTGCTCGAACTGTTCGGGTGACACGCGGTGGTACGGCTGATTCTCCCGGAGCATCTCGACGACCCGATCCTCCGGTGTGCCTTGGGCCGCGTATCCTGTGGGCATGACCACCACGAGCACGGCAAGACATGCGCACAGCGATACGCGACCTGTCATGACTGGTCTCCACCGGCTACCTGGCGTCGGGCTCGAGCGCCACGGCGAACCGAGAACGGCGAACTGAGAACAGAGAAGAGTGAGAACCGAGAACGTTACTTCATGTATCCCCGCTCTTTGTAATACCGCGCGGCGCCCGGGTGCAGCGGCACGTCCCACGCCTTCCACACCGTCTGCGGGTTGTAGGAGAACGGCATGTGGCTCCAGTGGAACACCGCCTGCCGCTCGTCGAGCGCTTTCGCGACCGCGTACGCGAAGTCATCGGGCAGATCCGTGCGCGAGTAGACGACCGTGCCATCTCGCGCAATCGTTGGAATCCGTCGCGTGACGCCGCGCAGCAGCGCGATTGGCGCGTCGTGCTCCTGCAGGTAGAACGCCTTTGCCAGCTTGGCGCGCAGGTCGGCGGGCAGCTCGAGGTACTTGAAGTCGTGCTGCTGCGGCGCGTCGTACCAGAGCGCGTACTCGGGTGCGCCGACGAGCGCGGCCCATCCGATCACGACGTCCACCTCAGAACCGCGCGCGTAGTTCCCGGCCGTTGAACCGCCAAACGACTTGATTTTCTCGTCGGAGAGCCCGTAGTAGTCGAGGACAGCCGCATTGATCGGCTCGGTGATGCCCCCGCGTGCGATGAGCTTCACGGGCAGCTTGCGCTCGACAATCTGCCGCAGGTCGGTGATGTCGGACTTCGCGTCCACGCCGACCATGAAGTAGTTGGGGGTCTGAATGTTGGCGAGCAGTCTCAGCTGCTTTCGCGCGCCTTCCTTGTCCTTGGCAAAGTCGTGAATGCCGAGGTAGGCGTACTGGAGAAGCTCGACGCTCGTCGCGCCGAATTCGAGCTTGCCCTGTGGCGTCGGCAGCGTCGTGGGCGTGACGTTCTGCGGCGGCGTCGCGTCGCTGCCGTCAGCCACGAGCCGCGCCGCTCGCGGCCCGCCGGCGCAGTAGTAGCAGATCTGCACGTCGTAGCCGTACGGCTTGAGCGCCTCCTTCACCACGTCCCCCATCGCCCCCCACGGGCACGCGGGGCACGCGCCGCCGAAAACAGGACGCTTCGCGGCAACACCGTTCGATTGGGCACCCAGATCAGGCCAGCCGGCCAGAAACGCGAGAAGAACCAGGATCAACAGTCGTCTACGGCGCATGTTTCCCCCTCCGAGGCGGGCTGCCGGATCGGTCGGCAGCTCTGACGGCGAGGTGCATGGTAGCGCAAATAGTGCTTTCTGGTGGCTTAAAGGTAAGACCAATGCAAATGGCGGCCCGCGTCCTCCTCAGCCCCCAGTGCTAAACCTTCGGACCCTCTCGAAAATACTCCAGCGCAACCGTAGGGAATAAAGGCGACCTGCCGCGGTTAATGCGTCACCGGCGCACGCAGCAGGTCTTTCGCGCCGCGATGTTTTCGAGGAGAAGCACGATGACGCACGATCCCGCGGACGACCTCCCGCTCCCGCACGTCGACGACCACGATGGCGTCGATCGCCGGGGCTTTCTCTCGTGCATGGCCTGGGCCGGCACGGGCGCCCTCTGGCTGATGAAGGGCGGAGTCCTCGAGTCCTACAGTCTCAGCCGTCTTCCCATGTTCAAACACAAGGATGCCCAGGCGGATCTGAGTTTCGTTCAGATCAGCGACAGCCACATGGGCTTCAACAAGCCAGCGAATACCGACGTCGTCGGTACCTTCAAGGCCGCCATCGACAAGATCAACGCGCTGCCGACCCCGCCCGTTTTCCTGCTCCACACCGGCGACATCAGCCACCTGTCCAAGCCGGAGGAATTCGACACGGTGCAGCAGATGCTGAAGTCCTCGGCGGCCAAGGACGTGTTCTACGTTCCGGGGGAGCACGACGTGCTCGACGACGATGGCAAGGGATACCGTGAACGGTTCGCGCAGGGAACGCAGGGAGCGGGCTGGCACAGCTTCGACAAGAACGGCGTGCACTTCGTCGGACTGGTCAACGTCATGGACCTCAAGGCCGGCGGGCTCGGCAACCTGGGGAACGAGCAGTTGGAGTGGCTGGAAAAGGACGTCAAGCGTCTCTCGACGAGTACCCCGATCGTGGTGTTCGCGCACATTCCGCTGTGGAACGTGTATCCGGAGTGGGGCTGGGGCACCGCTGACAGCGCGCAGGCGCTCTCCTACCTGAAGCGCTTTGGCTCGGTGACAGTCCTGAACGGACACATCCACCAGATCATGCAGAAGGTCGAAGGCAACGTGACGTTCCACACCGCGGCGTCGATTGCGTTCCCGCAACCGAAACCAGGCACGGCGCCCTCGCCAGGACCGATGACCGTCCCGGCGGACCAGCTGCGCAGCCTGCTCGGCATCACCGACGTGACCTACAAACGTGGCGGCCACACGCTGGCCGTCGTGGATTCATCGCTCGCGTAGATTCGGCTGGCGAGACACGCGAGGTTCCTCAACCCGTCTTGATTCGGATGACTCGAATGAAAAGGACTTGCTCCATGTCACGATGCTCGTTTCCGACAACCGTTGGCTTTTTCCTGCTCGTGGGGGTGGCCTTCGCCGCTGGCGCCGCTACGACGCCGGAACGTAAAGAGGTGAAGATCGACAACTTCAGCTTCACGGCGCAGACGATCACCGTTCCCGCACGCACCGAGGTTCAGTGGACGAACCGCGACGACATCCCGCACACTGTGGTCAGCGACGACAAGATTTTCAAATCGAAGGTGCTGGACACGGATCAGCAGTTCTCGTACGAGTTCACGAAGCCCGGCACCTACAAGTACTTCTGCTCGATCCATCCCAAGATGACCGGGACCGTCGTCGTCCAGTAGAAAAGGACTCCACCGTGAGCCCCTTCGATCTCAGGTCGGCGCTGCTGGCCAGACACGCGCAGCATGTCGTGCTGATTCACTTTCCAATCGCCTTGTTTCTTGTCAGCGTGGCCTTCGATCTGGTCGCGCACCGGACGAGAAACACGGTCCTTGCGGCGGTCGCCTACTACAACCTCCTCCTGGCGGCCGCCTCAACGCTGCCGGTCGTAGCGACTGGCATATTGGCGTGGCGCTGGCAACTGGAGGGACAACGGCTGACGGGTGTGTTGCTCCTGCACCTCGTTCTCGGAATCATCTCCAGCGTCTCGATCTCGCTTATCTGGTGGATGCATTTCCGCAGTCGCCGCGGGGCTGGCCGCGCGCTGCCCGGCTACCGATTGCCGGTTGAACTGCTCACCGCGGCCGCGGTGGGTCTGACCGCCCACTTGGGTGGATTCCTGACGGGCGTCAACGGGGGCTGATCACTGTCGAGCTGGTTCGCGCCGGGACGTTACGAGCAGGTCGTGGTGTTATCGATAGATGCGTGACTTGTGTTCCCGGCGGTGAGTACGGCATGAAGGCGAATCGACGGTGAGCGGTTTGAACCAGAGGGATTTCGAGACACTGTCGCTGCCCCTCGTGGGTCCGCTTTACAACTTCGCACGGTGGATGTGCGGAGACGCAGACGAAGCGCAGGATCTCGTTCAGGAAACCTTTGCGAAGGCTCTGAAGGGATTCTCGAGCTTCCGGGAGGGCAGCAATTTTCGCGCGTGGATGTTCAGGATCCTGCGCAACACGTTTTTGACCAGCCGCAGCGGGCTCGAACGGCGCAACACGGTACAGGAGGGCGAGAACGGTCTCGACGATCTGGTCGTGAACCCCGACACACCGGAACTGGCCCTGCTCCGCCGCGCCGACAGCGAGCTGGTGCGGCAGGCGATCGCCCTGTTGCCGCCCGCATTTCAGGAAATCGTCATCCTCGCGGATCTGGAGGAGATGAAGTACCAGGAGATCGCAGACACGCTGGACATTCCAATCGGGACCGTGATGTCGCGATTGTCGCGTGCACGAAAGCTGCTCCGTCAACATATCGTCCAGGCCGTGAGCGCAACCGGACCGGACAAGTCGAAGACTGTCGGTATCGCATCATGAGTTGTGCGCGAGTGGACACCGTTCGCCTGTTCGTGGACGACGAGCTGCAGCCGGCGGCGCAGAAGGACATGGCCGCGCACGTGGCTGATTGCACGGAGTGCTCGAGAGCGGTCGCGGAGCAGATGGCGTTCAAGAAGCTTGTTCGGGTCGCGGCGAATCGCTATCCCGCGCCACCCGAGCTCCATGCGGCGCTCTACCGACAATTGCATCCTGAGCGCGCTCGAGGCTGGTGGAATTGGGCGATCTCCTTTGCGTCCCTGGCGCTCGTCCTCGCGCTGGGCTTCCTGCTCTGGCCCAACCGCGTGGGCAACGATCCGCTCGTCGCGGAACTGGTCGACCAGCACGTGATCGCACTCTCGAGTCCCAACCCGGTGGACGTCATCAGCGAGGATCGCCATACGGTCAAGCCCTGGTTCCAGGGCAAACTGCCCTTCACGTTCAACCTTCCCGAGCTCGCCGGGTCCAGCTTCAGCCTGATCGGCGGGAAAGTCGTCTACCTGCGGCAGAGCCCCGCGGCCGAATTGCTGTACCAGGCCGGCCGGCACAAGATCTCCGTGTTCGTGCTGCAGGAAGCTCCCGGCACGACGTCGCTGGTCACCAGCGGCTCGTTCAACGTGAAGAGCTGGGTCGCAAACGGGCTGCGGTTCTATCTCGTGACGGACGCCAGCGATGCGGAAGCCGATCGCCTGGTGACGCTGCTGCGCGAGGCGAATCGATCCTGAACCTGACGGCTGGCGGGCAGGCTTGCCCGGGCTGAGTCATTCCCCCGCTGCCGGATCCTCAATTCGCTGGTCAAAGGTAAGACCAATCCGGTATAACCATCCTCCCAAGAGGAGGATGACGATGCGAGGACGTCCATTTCACTGGGGAACACTCCTAATCGTGGCCGGGCTCGTGGTCGGGTCTGGCAGCCGGACACCCGCTGATGACGTGACGATCGAGGTGCCGACCATCAGGGCGGCTGACGGCGGCGTGTCGCAGGGCATCCTGTATTGGAACCCGGCGAAGCGGCCCAAGACCGTGGTCGTGTCGATGCATCCGAGCAGCGACAACCAGCGGCACTTCGTTCTGAGGCCCGCGGCGGAACGCGGCTATGCCGGATTCGGGCTGGCCGGCCGATCGACCGGGAAGGACGCCGCGATCCACGAAGAAGTCCTGCTCGACCTGGCAGCGGCCATCAAGTGGCTCAAGGAGGAGCGCGGATTCACCCAGATCGTACTGGTCGGTCACAGTGGCGGCGGATCGCTGATGGCCTACTACCAGAGTCAGGCGACGACGGCGCCGCCCGGACGCCACAAGTCGACGCCGGCCGGCGATCCTCCAGACCTGAACGCCTACACGATGATCCCGGCCGACGGCGTCGCGATTCTCAACGCTTCCGAGGGCGAAGGGTTGCACGTCGAGCACCATCTGGATCCGTCGCTCGTCCGGGAGGACGATCCCCTGTCCATCGATCCGGCGCTCGACATGTACAACCCGGCCAACGGATTCCGCGAGCCGCCGGCCGCGAGCAAGTACTCGCCGGAATTCGTGCAGCGTTTCCGCGAGGCGCAGAAGGCGCGCGACCGCCGGCTGACCGAGTGGGCGCGCTCCCAGGTCACCGAGCGCAATTACTACCGGGCCCTCTTGAAGGAGCCGGGGTTCGCGGCGCTACCCCTCGAGCGTCGGCAGTACATCGAACGGCGTGCCGATCATCTGCCGGTGATGATTCTGTATCGCAGCGAGGCGGACCTGGCGTACACCGACACCTCGATCGATCCGTCGGACCGTCTGGTGGGATCGAACTACGGACCGCGGCCGGACAAGCGCAACTACTCGCAGGACGCGAGGGTCCGCACGCTGCGCCCCGACGCGTATCTCAGCACGATGTCCGGCACTGCCTCATACGCGCGGCTGCACGACAACATCAAGAAGGTCACAGTACCGACGCTGGTGCTCGGCGGCAGCGCCGATCGCGGCATCTTCCCGTCGGAACAGAAGGCCACGTTCGAGAGTTCCGGCGCCAAGGACAAGGTGATCGTCTGGATCGAAGGCGGCGATCACGGGTTCAACCCCTCGGGCCCGAAGGCGGGCGATGGCAAGCAACAGCAACGCGCCGCCGCTGCCGTTCTCGAATGGATGGACAAGCGGTTTCCGAAGTGAGTCCGCTCGTGCGGGGCGTTGGTGGCGTCGAAGTTGTGATAGTACTGGCCGGCCGGAACGGACACTCGTTACCGGTTTCTGAAGCCGTTTCCGCTGGTGACCCGAGCGCGCTGCCTCGCCCTGTTCGTTCTGCTCGCCATCGTGCACACGTGGCCGCTCGCCACGGCCCCGGGCCGCCTGTCGCGTAACGACACCGACGATACGCTGCATCACGAGTGGATTCTGGCGTGGGACGCTCACCAGCTCGCGACCGATCCGCGGCATCTGTTCGACGCCAACGTGTTCTATCCGGAGCGCGACACGCTCGCGTATTCCGACCACTTGATCGTTCAGGCGGTCATGGTGGCGCCCCTGCTGTGGTCGGGCGCATCGCCGGTGCTGGCCTACAACCTCGGACTCATCGCCGGGCTCGCGTTGACCGGATGGACGACCAGCCTCGTCGTCGGAAGATGGACGGGAAATCCTGTCGCCGGCATCCTCAGCGGGTCGCTGATGGCGTTCAACGCGCTGACGCTGACGCGATTTCCAGAGATCCAGGACCAGCACCTGGAATTCTTCCCGCTGGCCCTCTGGGCACTCGATCGGCTGCTGACCACGCCGCGAATCAAGTACGCGGCCCATCTCGCCGGCTGGTTCGTCCTCCAGGCGCTGACGTGCGGATACATCCTCGTCTTCACCGCACTTTCTCTCGTGGCGGCCGTGCTGGTGAGGCCTGCCGAGTGGACCGGGCTGCGATTCCGCCGAACGGCGGGACTGCTGGTGCTCTCGGCTGGCGTCGCGGTTCTTGCGCTGATGCCGTTCCTGCTGCCGTATCTGCGGGTGAGCCGCGAGCACGGCTTCACGCGCTCGCCGGCCGAAGTCTCCCTGTACTCAGCACATCTGACCGACTACCTGGCCACGGGCGGCCGCTTTCATTTCAGCGTCTGGAGCCATCGATTCTTCGAGCGCGATGCGCTGTTTCCTGGGGTTGTGGCCTCGTTGCTCGTGATCACGGCGGTGGTTCGCGGCGTCGCGTGGAGTGATCGGCGGGCGCGGATGGCGGTGGCATTCGGCCTCCTGGCGTTCGTCCTGTCGTTCGGTCCCGCTTTTCCCTTGTATGGCGCGCTGTCCACCGTGCTGCCGATCATGACCGGCATTCGAGGCGCCGCCCGCTTCGGCCAGCTCTTTCTCGCCGCGGCTGCCATCCTCGCGGGATTCGGATTGGCGCTGCTGTACCGGCGTCCGGGACGTCGAGCAATCGCGTTTGGCGTGGTCCTGGTGTTCGCCGCACATCTCGAAGCGCTGCGCGCGCCGATGCAGTACCGCGCCTTTACCGGCATCTCGCCAATCTTCGACAACCTTGGCTCGCGCGATCGCGACGTGATTGCCTGCCTTCCGTTCCCCCAGCCGCGCTACGCATTCGAGAACGTCGACTGCATGCTGGCCTCGACCCGTTTCTGGCTACCGCTCGTCAACGGCTACTCCAGCTTCATACCCGAGAGCTACAATCGCCATGCGGCGGTGCTCGCCGCGTTTCCCGACCCGACGTCACTCGAGTACCTTCGACAGCTTGGCGTGACCAAGGTGATCGTGTTCACCGACAAGCTGAGTGCGCCGCGTCTGGCGCAGGTGGACCAGCGTCCCGAGCTCTCGCTGTGGAAGGCTGAGCGATCAGTGCGGATTTATGTGCTCCAATGATCGCGGCCTGGCGGTCGATTGGACCCTGAGCGGCGACGAAGGCCGTGATTAACGGCAAGACCGTGGCGGTCGTCCTGCCGGCGTACAACTCGGCACAGACGCTTCACGCCACGGTGAACGACCTGCCGTCCATCGTCGATCACCGCATCCTCGTCGATGACGGCAGCTCCGATCAGACGGTGACACTCGCGCGCGCGTTAGGGCTGTCGACGTTCGTCCACGAGGCGAACTACGGCTACGGCCGGAATCAGATGACGTGTTACCGCGAGGCGCTGCGCGCCAACGCCGACATCGTCGTCATGGTGCATCCGGATTACCAATACACCCCGCGACTCGTCACCGCGATGGCCAGCATGATTGCCTACGACGTGTACGACGTCGTCCTGGGGTCACGGATCCTTGGCGGCACGGCCCGTGCCGGCGGGATGCCCGCTTACAAGTACATCTCCAACCGTGTGCTGACCGCGTGGCAGAATCTGATTCTGCGCGCCAAGCTGTCGGAGTACCACACCGGCTATCGTGCCTTCAGCCGCCGTGTGCTCGAGACGCTTCCCCTGCTCGAGAACTCCGACGATTTCGTGTTCGACAACCAGATGCTCACGCAGTGCCTGTACTTCGGGTTCCGCGTGGGCGAAGTGTCCTGTCCGACGAGCTACTTCCCCGAGGCCTCGTCGATCAGCTTCGGGCGCAGCGTGACCTACGGCGTGGGAGTCAT
>DATAEK010000012.1:0-31330 GCA_036258055.1 Vicinamibacterales bacterium | reverse complement strand
TTGGACGCGACTCTTCGATCTGAACGGCAGCGCCACCGCGCAGCGCGCGAAGAAGCTGGATGGCCGGCTGGTTCGCCCGCTGATCGCGCTGCCTGCCGCATTGACCGGCGAGACCAGCGTCGAAGAACTGCGGTCGCTCGCAACCCGCGACCTCGAACGCGGTCAGGCCGTCGGCCTGCCATCCGGTGAGGCGATCGCGAAGCTGCTCGGCGAGACGCCGTTGTCGGCCGACGAGGTCGGCGCGAAGAGCGCAGGCTGGCCTGGAGAGACCCCTCTCTGGTACTACGTGCTCCGTGAAGCCGACGTGCGTGCCGCCGGCAATCGTCTCGGTCCCGTCGGCGGACGCATCGTCGGCGAGGTGCTGATCGGGCTCCTCGATCTCGACCGGACGTCGGTCCGGCACGCGCCAGCCACATGGAAACCGTCGCACTCCCTCATCGAGCTGCTCATGACGGATGCCGCCCAGCCGGCGCGCCATGGCCGCGAGTGAAACGGCACGCATCGAAGCGTTCAGCGACGGCGTGTTCGCCATCGCGATCACGCTGCTCGTGCTGGATCTGAAAGTCCCGCGAGAGCTGGGTGAGGAACGGACGCTCGAGCAGGCGCTCGTCGCACAGTGGCCGGCTTACGTGGCGTTCCTCAGCAGCTTCCTGACCATCCTGATCATGTGGGTGAACCACCATCGCATGTTCACGTTGATCGGACGGGCGGACGATCGACTGCTCTTCTACAACGGGCTGCTGCTGATGGGCGTCACGCTCGTGCCGTTTCCAACGTCGCTGGTTGCGGAGTACCTCCGGCACGAGGGTCAGCGCACAGCCGCGCTCATCTACAACGGGACGTTCATCGGGCTGGCCATCTGCTTCAACCTGCTGTGGCGGACCGCCGCCGTCAACGATCGGCTGTTGCATCCGCACGCCGATCCTCGCAAGGTGCAGCGCATCTTCGATTCGTACCGCTTCGGGCCCGTCGGGTACATCGCGGCATTCGTCCTCGCGTTCGTGAGCGTGACGGCAAGCATCGCGCTGAACCTCGCGCTGGCGGTGTATTACGCCCTGCCAGGGTCTGCGAGGCCGACGGTGTGAGGGACGTGGCTGGTTCCCTCCGTTTTCGTGAGCCTTGTCGGCGGAGGGAGCGGGGCTCTAAACCCGCGTAGCTGACGCGGTCGAGTCGTCGTCCGGCCGGGCGCGAAAGATCAGCATCGCAGGACCGACGAGGATGCGATCTCCGTTCTTGAGATCGACTGTCTGATCGATTCGTATGGCGCCGACGTACGTCCCGTTCTTGCTGTCGAGATCCTGAATCGCGGCGGTGTCGCCGGTGACGACGATGAGCGCGTGACGGCGTGAGACACGGTCCGACGCGACGCTGACGAGGGCATCGGCCGCCCGGCCGATGACGTGCTCACCCGGCGGCAGCGGAATGAGGCGTTTGTCCCACTCGAGAAAGAACACGATCGCCGCGCCCTCGCGCGCGGGTGGCTCGACCACACATCCATCCAACGCATAGCCAAAGCGCAGGACAGTCCGGTGACGAAATGCCTCGATCCGTCGTTTCCAGGTACTCGGTATCAGCTGGTTCACTTACTATGGGGTCGACATTCGTTCGGTCGGTCGGTCACAAGGCAGAGCTTCAGCGTTGCCATTCGGAGATCCGTGGAAGCGAGGAACTGGTCGGCCCTGCGCGAGCGCGCCTTCGATTATTTCGGTCTTCGGTCACCCCAACGTCCTCTCAGCCCGACGCGCTCGCTGAATTCCACACTCGGTGGCGAAGAGGTTCCGCCAGCTCGGCTCTTCAGTTTTCAAGGAGAGGTGCGTCTTACCGAACGTGGAGTTGGAGATTGACTGAGCCGGACTTCAGGCTGAGCTAGCCGAGGTGATGCTGCGCTCGATGCCACAGATCGGCGTTGTCGAGCGTGGCCACGGGACGAATCATTGCGGGATCGAACGTCATCAGCGGAAGCCCATGTCGCACGCGTCGCGGCCAGTCTGGATTCGCGAGCGCGCCGCGAGCAAGGGAAAGGAGATCAGCACCGCCGGAGGCAACGAGCGACGTGGCGCGCGTTGGCTCTTCGAGGCCGCCATTGGCGATGACGACGACGCCCGTCAGACGTCTGGCGAGACCGGATAGGACGCACCCGCCGCGCGTGCGAGATGGTGCGCTCTGTCCTCCGATGTGAAGGAACGTAGCACCGGCCTCGACGAGCGCGCGAAAGATCGTCTCGGCGTCTGATTCGCCGTCTGGCCAGGTGTAGTCGGGGTCCGCCGACTTGTGCTGCGACAGTCGCACCCCGACGGGGAAATCCGCGGGTACGACGCGCCGCACCGCTTGTACGGTTTCCACCGCAAACCTGACCCGGTTCGCGGTCGGGCCGCCGTACTCGTCGGTTCGGCGGTTCGTGTAGTCGGTCAGAAACTGATCAACGAGATAACCGTTCGCGCCATGCAGCTCCATCCCATCAAACCCCGCCTCGACCGCAAACCTCGCAGCCTCTGCGAAGTGTATGTGGATTCGTACGATCTCGCCGTAGGTCAGCTCGCGTGGAATCGGCAGCGGCTTGCGGCTGCGTGGCTCGACGGCAGACGGCGCGAGCGCGGGCGCGCAGTCTCGCCTCACTTCGGCCAGCGCACCGGCATGCTGCAGTTGCACGAAGATCGCCGCCCCGTGCGCGTGCACGGCGTTCACGACGGAACGCCAGGCGTCGCGATGCGTGGGCGTCGCCAGTCCTGGTTGCCGCGCACGACATTGGCTGTGCTCTTGGTCGATGTAGGTCGCTTCGGTCTCGATGAGTCCCCAGCCGCCCCGAGCGAATTGCTCGTAGTAACGGCACATCTGGGCAGTAGCCTCACCCTCTTCGGTCGCACTGACGCGGGTCATCGGCGCCACCACCATCCGGTTGGCGAGCGTCAGGGTCCCGAGCCTCACTGGCACGAACAGGTCATCGATACCGATGTGTTCAGACAACGAACCACCGGCCTTTCCGCGTGTGCGACGCGCGTGGAGGATTGCGCGCCGGAGCTGAGGCTCCGGCCTGTGGGCGCGTCGGGTGACGCGAAAGTAACAGTCGCGCAGTGTAGCAGCTAATCAATCACCCCTTGGGTCGATCCGCGGCGGCCGCCGCTCGGCGGTTCAACGAAGCCGAGGATCGCTGGTCCAGTCCGTGTGTGTCCGTGCCACGTCGGCACGCCATCAAAACACGAGGTGACAATCATGAGCCCAGTCCAATCATGCCCAGGACGGCCGCATGGCAATGGTCACGATCTGAACCTTGGCCAGGCAGCGCTACTTTCCTCCACCGATGGCGGCGCTGCACACGCACTCCTCGACAGCCTCGCCCAGGGCAACTCGCGTGCGTTCTGGGAGCTGTGGGGACTCTACAAAGGCCACCTCTACCACATCTGCCTCTCGCACATGGACGGTGTGCGTGAAGACGCAGAGGATGCCCTGAGCAGGTCCATGCTGCGTGCGCTCGAGAAGCTGCCTCACCTCGGCACACGGATCGAGAACCTCACCGCATGGCTGAGCAGGCTGACCGTCAACCTGTGTGCGGACATGCATCGCGAGCGCACCAGACGGACGCGCCGGCTCGAGCGCATCGACGACATCCTGTCGAACCTGGGGGATTCGTGGCCGGCCGATGCGGATTCGCCGGAGGACGTGCTTCTCAGCAGAGAGGGCTACTTGTGTCTGTGTGAGGCCGTCAACAATCTCCCTGACCGGCTGCGCGAGCCCTTCGCCCTACGATTCTTCCAGGAGATGGCCTACGTCGATATCGCCGAGCAGCTGACGCTCTCGAACGAAAACGTTCGCAAGCGGATCCAACAAGCTAGAGAGATCCTGAAAGAGCGCCTCAACGTCTCCGATGTCGCGAGGCCGTGCCGATCCCCCCGCGTCCCGCCTTCGGCCGCGCTGCCGGGTCTCGTGCGCGGCGGCGCGGAATCCGCCGACGCGTTCACAAAACGAACAGCACAAGCGTCTTCTCGGGGGAGCAGTTTCGGCTCGGCCGCTTAGCGGAGGGGTTCAACCGATGACGGGCAAGGAACAGAAAGGTAGTTCGTACGTAGAGCTGTCCTACCGGAGCACCCGGTTGGGACGCGCGGCGCCCGAGCCGTACGACGACGAGATGGTGACGATCGTTGTCCCACGCCGGCTGGCCGAGGATCTCTATTACGCGCTCGCGATCGCCCTCGGAAGCCGGGCGGGATTCGGTACTGGATTCGGCGGCGGCTTCTTCGCGGACATGGTTTACGGCAAGAAGGGACGACTGACGCTGGGTGTGGCTCCGAAGGGCAAGGGGCACGCTGACCGCCAGGATCATGAGTGACGGCCGGGCCTCGTCGGTTGCGCAGTCCTCGAGTATCCCCGTCCTGCTACCGGCACTCGACGACGAGCTCGCCGTCGATCCGCATTTCCATCGCCTGGTGGAGCGCTTTCTTCGCAGTCCGGCGTATTCGCGATCGTTCTGCGTCGATCTGATCGACCTCGCGTGCCAGCGGAAAACGCGTTCGTGGTCGCTCCGCCGGCTGGCCGTTCTCATGCTCGAGCACCAGGTGCTCAAGGTGTGCGTCGATGACCTCGAGGAGGTGATCTTCCTTCTGGAAAAGCTCGGCCTCATCTCTTCCACCGCCAATGCGGGCGACGGGCGGATCGGCGCGCGCTTCCGTCAACTCCGCCGACGTCTCGAACGGCTCAATCGCGTCCACGCGGGAATTGCGGGCATCGACACGTCGAGGGACGCGCTGTCGGATTTCATCGAAGCCTCTCGAAGCGACTGCAAGCTCACGCTGGCCCGTTACCTCTTCACGCCCGAGGAAGTCGTGGAGCGCATCGTCAACCAGTTGGAAACTTCCAAGGGGCTCAGTGACGTGCGCGGCCTCGATCAGCCCTGCGTGCGACCGGAGATCGCGCGCTGCTTCGATCACCTCCCATCCTTCGAGGCGGCCATCCTCTCGGCGCTCTGCCGGCGTTCGACTATCTACTGGGTGTCTGACGCGACGAGCTTGCGGCACAACAGCCTGGTCGAACATCCCCTTGGAACCGTCGTGGTCGTCATCAAGCCTCCTGGCAGCGATCTGGAGATTGAGGTGAAGCGCGTCGGGCTCAGGAACCCCCATCCGTGGCACGTGGTCTTCGCCCGTGATGGCTGCGAAGTGCCGCCCACTCATCGCCTTCAGGGTGGCTCGATGGCCCACTGGGCGCGGTGGGAAGCGGCCAGCGCCGCCGGACTCGCTCGCGTGTATCGGTTGATTCATGGCGTCGATCCCCCGATCTCCCGCACAGTTGCCCTGTCCACGATCTATGGGGTCCCCGTCAACGGCGGAGAGCGGCACATCGTCGATTACTTCACGAGACTGAACGCGCCCTCAGGGCGTGACGAGACCCGTCTCGCCATGCGTCGTTCGGTCGATGCCTATTGCCGCGAGATGCGAACGCGAGCGCTGCCGTCGTACAGCGACGTCGAGCTGTCGGCGCAGTTCCTCGGCCAGGTTGCGCCCACTCAGGCCATTCTCGTGAAGACGTCGTCGTTCCGACTCGATCGCCTGGTCGCGTGTCTGTCAGATGACGGCGCCGATCGCTATTTCGCCCAGATCTCCGAGGCCGTGCCGACCCGTGCCGAAGCCAGAACATTTGCCGACGAGATCCTCGAAGAAGTCCTCGGACTCGTGACGCCGAGAGACACGCCCTTCGAAACGCACGCGCAGTACATCGAGTCGGCGTTCGCCGATCATGACAACCGCGCACGAGCCGAGCGGCAATACCGCCGTATCATGCGGCAGATTGGCTCCTTCTGGGGAACGCTTCTGGGTATTCGATCGCACACGTTCGGCGAGTCCTTCGTGGCCAGGAACGTGGGGCTGAAGAGCGTGTGGGAGGATGGCGAATGGACCGTGAAGATCATCTTCATGGATCACGACGGCACCTTCTTGAGTGGTCAGCGGGCGAGGGACTTTCATCCGATGTCTGCGCTGCCGGCCATGGTCGGCGACGACATGCATATCTGGGGCAGGAAGTCCCTCAAGGGAGCCACGGAGCTGCTCCGTACGCTCTACCGCATCGATGAGCAGGCGGAGTACGAGGCACACTCCGCGCTGCGTGACGAGCTCTGCCGCGCATTTCGGCGCGCGCGCCGAGCCATCGCCGAGGATCCACAGGTGCAAGGCTGCTTCGCGCAGGAATTCGTCGAGCGTTTCGCGGACTGGGACGAGATGGTCGTCGGCTATCTCTCTCTTCCGGACGAGCCAGCCGCACGCGAGGCGTGGCAGGCGCGCACGTCGCAAAGGCTCGCGGACAAGGGCTATCCGGACAACCTGCGCCGCGAATACCTCCGCGCTGTCTGTCAGTACCGCAGTTTTCTCGAAAAGTACGCGTTTCTCTATTGAGTGAGCGCCGGGCCCGAACCGAGATAGCGTCGCTTCAGTTGTTCGTAGAGACAATCGGGCTGGTAGGCCTGGCCCTTGTCGCGTTCCTCACGACGCCACATTTCATTCCAGAGATGCACCGCATACACATCGTCGCGGAATTTCCAGATCCGCGTCGGGTCCAGGACGGCTGCCCAGTCTCGATAGCCGATCGGGCAGAAGACGGAGGGGGCCACGACAAAACGCTCGAGTGATAGCTTCCTGACGGACTCTGCCATCAGCTTCGGCCCGACCTCGCCCCAGACGAGTTGACCGACCTCTTTTGTCCTGCAGACACTCCAGGCATAGGACATGACGGGGCTGTTTGGCGGGACCTTGACCACGCCGCAGTTGATGAACGACTGCTGGTCCACGCCTTCCGAAGAGAAAACGTAGTCATCGATCAAGTCGAATGGCTTGAGACAGATCGTGTCCGTGTCAACCCACCAGCCTCCCCGCTCGAGCAGCAGTTTGTATCGGAAGAAGTTCGAGAAAGCGCTGTAGCTCTTGTGATCCTTGTATTGAAAGATGTGCGACTCCGGAAGGATCTCACGGGCATCCTTGACGGTCGTCCCGTCCGGCACGTTCCGGACGTGCGCGTATGTGTAAAGGTGGTAGTCGTGTCCGTTGTGCAGGAACGACGCGATCGACAGACGTTCCAGGGTCGTCAGGTGCGTGCCTATCCACAGCCCCTGCATGACCGCGTTCGTCTCGTCCGCATGGGCGGCCCGGGCGATCATTTCGACTGCTCCGCGACCTCGAAGGAAAACACGCGGCGATAGGGCATCTGTCGCGACGGGCACACGACGAACACCGTGTAGAGTCCCGGCGCTGGCGGCGTCAGTGTCACGGCATAGACTCCATCGCGCTCGTACTCGAGAGTCTGCCGCGCCTGCCATACGCCGGCCGCCACGACGAGGACTCCCGCGTCCTGCGCGTTCGACACTGCCTGGCCCGTTCTGCCGTCGAGCATGCGAACGGCGATCCTGTTGGCTGTCCTCGGCCTCACGATCGTGTCGGGGGTGAGGGATTCGATTCGGGTCGAGGGCGGCGCCGCGATGGCGGGCGTCTGTTGCGCGGGCGGATCGATCGACACATCGAAGCAGTGCACCACACGCGGGCTGTTGATGAAGAGGAGCGCGCTGTAGTGTCCAGCCGCCGGAAGGCGCACCGTCGACCGGTAGCGGCCGGGCCGCGACTCGCGGAGACTGCGGTCCACAATCTGGACGGCCACGGGCTCCTGACCATAGTTGTTGAACTGGCCCATCGGCGCGGCCATGCCCTCCTGGTAGTAGTAGATGGCTTTGTCCCGCGGATTGGCCACGAGCACTGCATTGTCCTCGGCCGATCGGACGATCGATGCCGCAAGGCTGGCGCGCGATCCGTTCCCGAGCGGATGCTGTCCGCCCGGAAAGTCGAGCAGCGGCACGCTCGCGCCTTCGGTGCTTTCAGTACCAAGCTCGTCGAGCGGGATCATGACGACGTTTTCGCTGTCCCGGTGACGCACGTACGCGAAGCGACTGGAGAAAGCCAGCTGATCCGGCCCTTTCTCGAGATCGGCCGTACGGACGATGCGATTGCGCGCGGTCTCGAAGATCGAGAGCGTGTTCGCGCGCGGGTTCACCACGAATCCGAAGCGGCCGTCCCGCGCGAACTCGATCGCGCCGAGCCCGGGCGATGCGTCGATGCGGGCGATGATGCCGAGCGTTTGCAAACCGATGCCGGTCACGGTCCCGGCATCCGGGCTCGTGATGTAGGCCGCCCTGGCCAACTTCGAGAAGGCAATCGATGCAACCCTCGCGCTCACGGCAATGTCTTTGACTTTCCGGAGGCTTCGCACATCGACGATCGAGACGGTGCCATCGTCACCGTTGGTGACGAACGCAAACCGGCTGTCGTCGCTGAACGCCATCTGGTGCGGTCCGCGTCCGGTGGCGATACGCGCGACGACGGTCAGGGTCCGAACATCGAGTACCGCGACACCGGATGCGCTGCCCGACTTGGGGTCGTCAGCGTAGGCGACCCAGGCATAGGCCTGGTCAGGCTGAAGCGCGACGCGGGACGGCGACGGGCCGATGTCGACGTTCTTGACGACGGACCACAACCGGGTACTAACAGCGGCGACGCGGTTCGCCGCGGGCATGGTGACGAGGAGCCAGTTCTGATCGGACGTGAGGGTCCAGTCTTCACCCGGGCTCTCGAGCGCGATCATGGCGAGGAGCTTCGTGCCGCCGAAGCCAAAGAGTGGATCGACCACCGTGATGGTCGCGTCGGCGTTGAGCGCCAGGACGTAATACGCGTTCAGATCCAGCTCGGAGCGCGAGAACAGCGTGCCGCCGAGCGCCGACCGTACGAGATCGGCACAGCTCGCGCGTGGCTCGTCCCCCGCCGCGCCTACCGACGTGAGCCACGCCGCCGGATTCAAGCCGGAGATCGGATTGCCGCTTCCCGCGTCACGAATCGTGAACCCAATCTCGACGTTGTCCCCTTCTCGAAGCCGTCGATCCTGGCGTCCGCCCGCAACGGATCGGCTCACCTCGAAATCGATGGTCATTCCTTCCCGGACGGTCCGGCTGACGAGCACCGGGCCTGGGATCGTTTTTTCTTCCTTCCGGGTTCGAGACGATGCGGTATGGACGGCCGCCGGTGGCGCCTGCGCGCGCCCGTCGCGGGCCCACGACCCGCCGGGCCCCGCGGCGCGCGTCGAGGAGGCGTCCGCCGCGAGCGCGCATGATGCGCCCGCGACGACGATCACGCGGGCCAGCGTCGCCGCGGTCGACATCGATCCGTCCTGTAGCCACGCATGGGCATTCCGTGTGTCCCGACAGCGTTACCGCGTAATGATGAACGTCGCATTCATCCGCTGTCCGTCCACCGTGCTGCTGAACGGCACGCGATTCACTCCTGCGGCGATGTCGCTGCGCACGGTGAGCGTCGCGAGGACCGTTGTCCCCTCGACTGGGCCCGTCGAGATAGCCTGTCCTCTTGGAATGAACGGCACACCTGGCATTTCGAACTGGAACGCGCTCATCGCCAGCTTCGCGTTGGGGAAGGTCACATCGTGCCGGCCGGTCTTGACGGAGATCGTGATGGTCTCACCGGGTCTCACGATGATGGTGCGATCGGCTCCGAGCGGCTGGCCGTTCACGAGCCAACGGCCTTGACCGGCCTCGGTTCCGGCGGCCTCGACGAACGTGTCCCTCCGCTTCGGCACCGCATTGAAGAGCGACAATTCATCTGGCCGCTGCGGCAGGCGTCTCCGTTCCGCCGCCACTCGGGCCGAATCCGCCGCTGGCAACTGCGTCACTTCCTGAACGTAGCTCGCGACGGCGATCTGTCCGTTGTTCGCTGAGCGGACCAGAATCGACGTCACCGTGGCCGGCGCCACGAATGGCTTGCCGTCCTTCGGCCACGCGCCGGTCAATTTGTCCACTTCGGCCTGGCCCAGCTCCTTCGGCGCGCCTCCGGTCGTGTCGAAGATGGTGACGCGGTCCGCCATCCGTCCGGTGTTCGGATCGACGGTAATCGTCCCCGTGATGAGCACCTGGCCTTGCGTCACCTTCGGGTTCGAGAAGCGAGTGATCGTGACGATGTCCTGTGTCGGCGGCGCGACCCGCAGCAAACCCCACATGCCATTCTGGAAGACGTTCCCGATGAAGGTCCGATAGAGATAGTCGCCAGGCACACCCGCGGCGCCGCCGGCCTTGTCGATGACTGCATCGAACGAGACGTTGGCGCCGAATCCATCCCGCGAGCCCTGCGACTGCGAGAGCGGGTTGTGGCCTATCTCCCTCGATCCGTTGACGTACGGCTCCTCCTGCCAGACGTGGCCGTGGAGCGTGAACACCTGCTCGTTGATGCCGGCCGGATGCACCATGCGGAACCGGAGCGGCGTGTTGGCGGTCGCCACGAAGACCGGCGTTTGCGGATCGGCGAGAACCAGCGAGTTCGACAGCGCCCGGCCGACCCCGATGGGTGCGTTGATGTTGGCGTTCTCGAGCCATGTGAGGTCGATGAAGCGGTAATCGAGCGGCTCGGTCCGGTAGTTGATCGCGCGCGTGTACGGAATCGGCGTCGCCTCGGTCGGCGGCGGCCCCGTGGACGTCGTCTGACGCACCGACGAGACATCGTCCTGGACGATCACGACGAACTCGCGAAACAGCACGTTGTTGTCTTTGCAGCCGGCGCTCCCTTTGCAGACGCTGGCTGAGGCGCGGGTGTTGTCGTCGGTGCGCCAGGAGGTGCCCTGCGGTTCGATGATCAGCGCACCCACGAGCCCGAACGGATGCTGCATCAGCGGGTCCGATGGCGTGAGGGGAATCGAGCCGAACTCGATGGGAATGTGGTTGACGTTGCCGCCATCTACTTCGATGTTGCCCGCGTACCAGGTGTAGGGGCCGCTCTGTCCTGGCTTGATCGTCAGCGGCGGGTTCTTCCCTACGTCCACGCCGTTGCTGCGGGTCACGTCGAAGGAGACCAACTGCGCGTGAAGACCGACTTGGTGTGACGTGTTGATCGGGATGCCGAACGAGCTGCTCCCGATGTTGAGCGCCGCGTTGGGAACGCGGTTTTCGAGGGTGATGTAAATGCAGTCGCCGGCGTTGGCTCGCAGAATCAACGGCTCGACCGGCGTCCCCGGCAGCAGCAGCCCGGTTTTTGGATCGAGATCGTCCTTGAGAAAGTACGCCAGCGCGTTCAGGTTCACCAGCTTCTGGCTTCCTCCCGCACCGGCCCGGCCCCGGGCGTTGTAGACGACCGGGCCGCCCAGCACGTCGCGCGCGCGAACGGCCACGACATAGAAGGTCCGCTTTGGAGCCGAGGCCGGGCAGGTTGGCGGGGCGGGCGGCGCCGCCGCGACCGTTTCGGGCGGCGGATTGTTGGGCAGAGGCACTGGTCCCGTGCCGGCCGGCTGCACCGCGCGATAGGCGCGCATGATGCCCCAGTTGCCACTGCTCAGACCCGTCGTATCCGAGCTCGAGCTGTAGAAGTAGTCCGCGAGTCCGTAGGCCGCATTCGTACGCGGCAGCGAGAACAACATCTCGTAGTGCTCCGAGATTCCCGTGCCCTGCGTACTGCGATAGCCGCTGGTGTTGTCTGACGCCTGGAAGATCGTCGGCTCGAACAGCCAGTTCACGCCATGGACCGTGAAGTAGTGCGGCGACATGTGGGCCCCGACGAGCGTCCGAATCTGCACCTTGTCCCCTTCGTACGCCCGGAGCATCGGCGTGTACGGATCGGTGCTCTCTACGCCCGGCTGGGGCGGCGCGAACGTAAAGCACCCCGAGGCGCAGAGCGAGTCGATGTTGCCCGTCGGCTGGACGTTCAAGGTTGCGTCGGCGCGCGGAATCGATCGGAACACGCCGGAGAGATCGGTCTGGAGCTGTGTCGGGCTGCCGATGTTCGGGTTCACGCGAAAGGCGAGCGGCTCGTTCCGGTAGTTCAACGAGTAGGTGCCCGTCTGGAACGCCAGCGTCACGATGCTCGGGAACGGCGCCGCCTCCCCGGGCGCGACGTTCAGCGGGGCGTTGATGGCCTGGAGCGGATCGGCCCAACCCCACGGAGCAACCGGCGGCGTGGGAGTGGCGTACCGGGTGTAGTCGATGAACTGCGCCTTGGATTTGCTGCGGGCCTTGTAGGCCAGCTGTCTGTCCTGGAACTCGAGCGCAAACTCACGATAGCTGTCTGCGTGTTCGGTGGTGATGATGTTCGCCTGCCAGCTGGTCGGCCCTCCGTCCTCAATCGATTGACCGTCGGCACCGACCGGCCGGCCCAGGTTCGTGCCGAGAAAGACGGCGCTCACCGGGTCCTGCCATTGCGACGCGGCCGGTTCAACCAGCAGTCCTGCATACAGCCCGACCTGCTGGTGGGTCGACGGGCCGAAGTGATCGTGCGTGAAGATCGTCCGCAGCGTGCGATCCGTCCCGTCGTTGGAAAGGATCGGGTCGGCATACCAGCGCTGGATGGTCGCCTGGGCGCCAAGCCAGGCGTTGTTGTCGCCGGCGCCGAAGTACGGAATGGCCTTCGACACCAGCGTCTGCGCAGTGCCCGCGTTGAAGTCGAACCCGGTGAAGAGTCCCCCGCCGTTGTTGATGTTGTCGATGACTTCCCGGACCTCCTGAGGACTGAGTGAGCCATCCTCGTAGTTGAAGCCGTTGGCCGCGCCGTCGGAGGACGTCACGTCGAACTTCACGAGGTGAATGTGCTGTCCAAGGATGTCGGTTGGTGTCCTGACCTGAAAGTCGTCGAGCTCGTAGTAGTTGGGAACCAGGTTCGCGAGCCAGTACTCGATGACCTGGTTGCTGTTCGCGCGGAAGAAAAACGGCTCCGGCGCGCGCGTGCCTGCGAGCGTGTCCTTGACGTCGCCCCAGAGCGCGATCATGCGCGACTGGGGGTAGTGCTGCCCCTTCTTGTTGAAGACGAGATCGAGCTGGATATCCGCGGCTTTGTACCGCATCAGACAAGGAGGCGTGTTCTTGGGACACACCGGCGTCCCATCCAACTCGATCGCCGGATCGGCATACGGCGCGCCGGCGACCGGAGGCCGGCCGTTCAGCACGAAGCCGGAGGCGCCGTTGGCCGGCGAGCCGTCAGGGAAAAACGTGTTGTGGAGCCGCTGCGCGTGGTAGTTCATCGCGATCTTCTCGACGTCGGTGCCCGCCTCGTCGAGACGCACGGCCTTGAGTTGATCGTTGAACTTCGAGAAGTCCCAGCGATTGTGCTTCTCGTACAGCGTCCCGACTTCCTTCAGCGCGATGAAGCGCGGGAGGCCGCCGTTCAGGAATGGGTTCGCGGCGTCCGTCTCGTCCGGCGCGAAATCCAACGGCGGGTGGGGCACGCGCTGACCGGCCACACCGGGGATGAAAAACGGAAAGCCCGGGCCGTTCGCGATATTGGGATCGGCCATGTCGACATCGGCGCGGAAGCCTGAACGGGTCGCCACGCCCGGCACGTCAACCGAGACGATCTTCACGCGCGCGCCCAGCGGGGCCATCGGGATCGTCGGCATGGGCACGATGGCCGGAATCGGTGAGCCCGCCTCGATCTCGCCGTCCGGCAGCACGCGGTTCCATCCCACCACGGGCCGCTGTTCGGCGTCGAGCTCCGTGCCGCCTTCGAACACATCGTGCACGCGCCAGAGCGCCCACATGCCCTGCGCGAAGTGGGGATAGAAGTGGCAGTGAAAGATCGCGTCACCGACGGTCTTGTTCTTGTTGCCGCTCCCCGAGAACGTATGGTCGAGCGTGAACGACCCGCCGGGGCTGATCATCTGGCTGTCGCGGTAGCTGCTGGTGTCGTCGTTCGGCGTGTGCAGCCACTGGTGAGCGTGCAGATGATGCACGTGGCTGATGTTCGTGCCGGCGTGGAGGATCTGGAACTTCACGTGGTCGCCCATGTAGCTGTGATAGACGTTGCTCGGATCGTCCGGATAGAGCACCTTGGTGGCTTTCGGACCGGGCACGATCTGGTTGGTCTTCGGATCGACCGCGTTGGCGGGAATGTCCACGACCATGGCCGGATCGCCCACCGCCCACGAGCTCAGGAAGAATTCCTCGAACCGGCAGGTCGCGCAGTCATGCATCGGACCCACCTTGATGCGGTTGGCCCACACCTCCGGGCCGATGCCCGCCATGCCGTAGTTGATCGCGAAGAAGTCCCGGCTCCCCTGCAGGGTATACGTCATGGCGTCGTCGCTCCCGTCGGCGTGCTTCCTGAACTCGGGGAACGCCTGCGTGCTGACGAAGTCATCGTGATAATGGATCGCGAACTCGCGGAACGGCTGCGACCGATCGGGATACGAGGGGTTGGGATTCAGTCCAGGACAGTTCTCGCAGCTTCCACCCGGACAGGTCCCGCACTCGAATCGTCCGTGCTTCGGCCCGGTGATGATCGCCGTCAGATCCGAGTAGACGATCTCGTTGTTGGCATCGAGCATCTTCAGGATCGGCTGACCCGCGTGGGGTCCTGACGGATAGACCTTGTCGTAGTCGATGATGGGATGACCGTCCGCCGTCTTGCCGGTGGAGGCGAGGTCCAGATCGGCCTTCGTCACCTGGCTCCGATACCACTCGGCCGTCCGGGGTTGCACGAGCACGGACCCGAAGAGCCCCTGCATTAACTGCGCGCCGAAGCCGAGCTGCAGGCCGACGTTTCCGGCCGTGCTGTACAGCAGGTACGCGCCTTGAGCCTTGGCCACGTAGGTGTAGGTCACCCGCTCGCCCGGAGCGACAAGCCCGCCCGCACGAATCAGCGGATTCGGCGCGCCGGCGTCGTTGGCGCCGACCCACGAGCCGTCAGCGGTGATGGCTGCGACCGGCGTGCCCGGGGGCGACTCCGCCTGCACCAGCTCGAGCCCCATCACATGAACGCCCGCCAGACGAGCGGCCGGCTGACTGTTCAGCAGATCGAACGCGGTCTGCCCCTCCTGGAGGATCAGCGAGTTCTGGTTCGGGGTGTAGGCCGTCGCAGGTGTTGCCGGTACGGGGTAGTGCTGATTCCCGATGTTGGCGTTGAAGACGGACGGCAGCGGACACAGCAGGTTCTGAAACCGAATTTCCAGGCAGTCATCCACGTTCATCCGGAGGACCATCGGCCGCGGCCGCTTGTCGGGCCGCAACATCACCTTGCCGGCGGCCAGCGGCTGTCCCAACCCGTCGATCGAGACGACGTCGCGGCGCAACGCGAAGATCATGCCGCCAGCCTGAATCGTGCCGAGGCGGTTGCTGTAGAACGCCTGATCCAGCGCGACGACGTCGGCTTTGATCGTGCGTCCGCAGACGGGCTGCGCCGCGACGCTGGCCGCGCCCAGTGTCAAGACCGTTGCCGCGAGGAACATCGTCCGGCTGGCTGTCCTCTTCATGGTCTTCATGGTCGCCTCATCCGCCAACGCGCGGCTGCGCGTCGATCAGTGGCTCGAATCACCGACATCGCGTGCGATCACAGGCCATCACGTCCTCAGTGTCGCGGTCCCCACGACCACGGTCGGCGGTGCCGTCACACGTCTGGTATCGCGGACGGCGTTTGCCGGCGCTCGTCGTGCGCACGCGTACGCGAGCGCCTCCCACTGCGCCATCGTCTTGTCGATCGCGAACCGTTCGACGACTTCGACTGCGCGGGCACCCAGGCGCGCGCGCTCCAGCGCGCTCGACATCAGGCGATCAAGCGAGGCGGATAGCGATCTCACGTTGATGGTCGGCACGATCACCCCGTCGATTCCGTCTCGGATGATCTGTCGGATCGCGCTCGAGCAGTTGAAGCTGACGACCGGAAGACCGCACGCCATCGCCTCGCAGAGGGCGTTGGGGAAGCCTTCGGAGAGAGAAGGCAGGGCGAACAGATCACCCCGCGCCAGTACCTCGCCGTGGCGATGCGCGAATCCCGGCAGTTTGACGCGTCCGTTCAACCCCAGGGTGCGCGCGAGCCGCTCGAGCGCGTGGCGCTGCGGACCGATCCCCCAGATCTCGAGACACCACGACGGGTGCCTGGACGCCAGCTGCCCGAACGCACGGATCAAGAGCGAGAATCCCTTCTCATCGGTGAGGCGGCCCAACGCCACGAGAAGGTGAGCGGCGTCCGGCGGCTTCGCGTTCGCGTTTCGACCGCTCCCCGTCACCGGGCGAACCACGGGGTTGTGAATGACCCGGCCACGATCGCCCATTACCGCGGCGAAGAACGCGGCCATGTCGGCGGTCTGCGCCACGAGATAGGCCGCTCTCGGATACAGACGCGTCCGCAATCGCCTCATCCCTTCGCCCAGCACGTTGTGGTACGGGTCGCTTCTCTCCGACACGATCACCGGGACACCGAGGTCCTCGACGGCGAGGAGCACGCGCACGTTCGTCGCATCGATGAGCGAGATCACGACGTCGGGCCTGGTACGTTGAAGGGCGGATCGCAAGGCCACGATCAGATCGAGATCGGCCAGGAGCGTGCGGCGCTCGGGAGCCGAACAGCGGTCAAACGTGGCTTTCAGCGCCAGGAGGGCGCTCGAGTTCGGAATCGGATGCCGGACGTGCGTCAGAAACCGCATGTCCTGATGCTTGACCCGAGGGTCGAGCGCATAGCTGAGTGACTCGGGGCCGTGGTGAAGGGTGAGCACGGTGACGGGCCAGCCCTTCCCGGCCCAGTAGTTCGCCATGAGCGACACGACGCGCTCGGCGCCGCCGCCGTGCATCGACGACACCACCAATGTCGTTCTCAGCATGCGCGCCTCGGGCTGTTCGCCGCATGGTCGCCGGCGAACAGCCGCAGGCCCAGCGCTGGAGAATCGAAGAGCGATAACCGGTCCAACCGGCGCAGCGATGGCGCCGTGCGGCTCTTCCGCCTCCCGATCTGGTGCCAGCCGCCACTCCGCTGAAACCCGTCCCTCGTGATGACACAGCCCTCGGCGCAGAAACCGTGGCGCAGCCGGGTCGCGTAGTCGATACCTGCGTGGGACTTCTGACTCACGACCCGTTCGGAATCATCGGCCGTGAGATCGATCATGTCGCGGGCAGAGCTCGCGAGATCGTAGTCACGACATTTGAGCAGGTGGGCGCGCAAGTCCCACGTTGGAACGATGTCGCGATCGGCGCAGACGTAGAACTCCCTGTCATGACCGAGCTCCGCGATACCTGCGTTGAAGCACCGGCCCATATCGAAGGCTTCGCCGTGGCCGAGTGCGACGTACTCGCATCCCGGCGGCAGCAGCCCAGGGTCGGGATCCGCCTCCTGCCCGACGATCACGATCGCCGCGTGGGGCAGGTGGCGTCGGTACGCGCGTGAGGTGTAGGCGAGGTTCCGCCGTGCCAACTCTCCGTTCCCGCCGGCGTCGTCGTGTGCGATCACGACGAGCGTGCGGGTCTGCAGGTCGTCGATCGTGCCGCCACCGAGAATCAGCGACTCGCGCAGCCACCAGGGGTTGACCGGTCGGCCCTGCGTATCCGATTCGCCTCCCTCCACCCAGGCCAGGTGCGGAATGAAGCAGTAGCAGTTGAACCGTTCCTGGAGCTGCCGATTGCGGACGTCTATCGGCTCCAGGCTCCTCGCGTGGGTTTCGAGGAACGCGTGATAGATGGTGCTGCGGACGGCATAGGCATACGTCGAGGTGGAGCCTGTCAGCTTGACTATGTTCTCGCGGACCCGTAGAGGCGCCTCGCGATGCATGCCGCCGAAGAACAACATGTCCCAGTCCGACGGGAGCTGCGCCATGAATCCCGGCAGCTTTACGTTCAGATCGTCATCGAAGACGACATCGTCCTCGAACAGCAGGACGTCGGGCCAGTTCCGATCGCGTGCCTCTGTGACGACCGCGAGATTGCTCTGGAGGCAACCGTAGGCACCGGCCGTCCCCCGCCAACTTGCGGGCACGTCGGCGTGCTCGCCGTCGACCGCGCTGAATCTCACGACGTCAGAAATCCCGTGACGGGCGAAGCGCTCACGCATGCGTGCCCACCGCTCCGCCCTCCGATCCAGGTTCAGACAGACCTTGTGCGTGAACCACCGGTCGAGGCCGTCGGCTCGGTAAGGTGTGGCTGTCACGGCAGGCTCCCCTCGCGAGCGCGCGCGGAACCTGCCTCCATTCGACGCCGCACTCTCGCTGCCGCGATCTGACCGAGCAGCGAGCGACCCCGCTCCGGCAACAGCCCGCGCATCGCAACGGTGGCCGCGCTACCGAATGCGGCGTGCCGCAGCTCGGCGACCACCAGCGACGCCAGACCACGACGAGACCACCCGCTGACGTTGTCGGCGAACTCGCGGGCAGCCTCGCGTCGCGCGGCCTGAATGTCGAGCAGCGCGTCGCTGGACCAGCCTGGCTGACGGAGGGCTTTCTCGTAAATGCGGTACTTGCGGCGTGCCATGGCTCGTTTGACCGCAGCCGGGTACTCCGTGCCGGGCACCGGCCGGCCGGCGCGTGACCCGTCATCGAAACGCCGCACTCGAGCCAGGGTCTGTGGCAGCACCAGAATGGAGCAGCAGCGGTACATGCGGACGGCGAAGTCCATGTCCTCGTGCGTCTCCAATGACGTGTCGAACGGCGGGTGGCCGAGTCGATCGAGCGCGGCCCGCCTGATCGTGAGCGAGCAGGTCGCGAAGACTTTCCCTGCTTTGAGGTGGGGCGTCGGGTGCAGCGGAACGGGTCCCTCGCCGGACACGACGAGACCGCGATCCGCGAGCCACGACGAGCAGACGAGTGTGTTCTCCCGCCAGCGCTCGCTGTCCGAGATCATCGCGTCAACGTCAGGGTTCTGCTCGAACAGCGCCAGCTCGATCTGTGTCTTGCCGGGCATCCACACGTCGTCTGAATCAAGGAATGAAATGAACCGGCCTGTGGCGCGTGCGACGCCGGCGTTTCGCGCGGCCGCCGCCCCTTGATGTGTCTGCCTGACGTAGGTGACCGCGGAGCCATAGCCGGCAACGGCGATCTCGGTGTCGTCGGTGGACCCGTCATCAACCACGATCGTCTCCATCCCGTCGATGCCCTGCTGCAGGACGCTGTCCAGGGCGTCGGGCAGGTATCTCGCGCGATTGAACGTCGGGACAATCACCGAGACGATCGCCTGCGGGTCGTTGATGTCGGTCATTTCGCGGCCGCGATCGCTGGCACGAGGACTTGCCGTTCCTGTTCACGCACCAGCGGCAGGATGCACGAGCCAAAGAACCGCATCTCGTCGAGTTTGGGCCACCCGGAGAAGATGAACTGCGATACACCGGCGCGCGCGTACTCGAGGATGGCCGACGCGATCTCCTCGGGCGCGCCGACGAGCGCGAGGGCGGCCGCCCCATGAGAACGAACGGCGCCGGTCCATAGAACCGGGCTCAGCCACTCCTCGCTGGCCAGTTCGTGAACCGCCTTCATCGAGAGCGAGTCACTGCGCTTGATGAACTCGCTCTCGGCGGTCCTGTCGTCGAAACGCGTACCCGCGGACGCGGCCAGTGCGCGCGCCGCATCGATCGCCTCACGGCGTGTCGGTCTGGACACGATCGCGAACCGAAGCCCGACCTCTTTGCCGCTCGCCAGAACCGGTCCGACCTCGCCAGCCACCTTCTCCGGGAGATCGGGCAGCCGCATCCAGCAGGACCCCTGCGAAATACTGACTCGCCGGGCTGCGGGCGAATTGCCGGCGATGTAGATCTCGGGAAACGTTCTGTCGGCCGATGCGAAGGGCGTGTTCAGGCGGGCGTGCTCAATCTCGTAGTACTTCCCGCGAAAGCTGACGTCATGGCTGTCCTTCCAGAGCGCGTGGCAGACGCTGAGATACTCGGCCGTTCGCTCGTACCGCTCGTCGTGCGGGAGGCTGTCGCCGTACCCGCGCTGCTCGGCGGGCGAATGTCCGGCGACGATGTTCAGAGAGAACCGGCCGGCGATCAGTGTGGCGAGTGTGTTCATCTGCTGGACGAACGACGTCGGGCAGATCAGCCCCGACCTGTGCGCGATGATGAAGCGCATTTTGGTCGTCGCCATCCCGAGCGCCGCCGCGAGCAGAATGGGATCCGGCTTCGACCAACCGAAGTCAATCAGCAGTGAATCAATCCCGCATTGCTCTGCCGTTCTCGAGAAGGGCACTTGAACATCGAGGTCGGGCAGACCGGCGTCCGTGAAGCCCACCTGGGACGCGCGCGACGCGTTCGCCTGCTCTCCGCCCTGTGGCAGCCGCCAGTGAAAACGCAGCATGGTTCAAAACTCTTGATGCACACCGTCCGAGCCGGCGTGCTCGCAGGCCAGGCTCGCGGAGCCGGACGCTCGCGACTGCTCCGCTTCCCTGGCTCTCACCAACGGAAGGATGGCCTCGCTGAAGAACGTCATCTGGTCGATGTCCGGCCATCCCATGAACAGGAACTGACTGATGCCGACCCGGGTGTACTCGAGAATCGCGGTCGCCACGTCGTCTGCCGATCCGACCAGCGCGATGGCGGGTGCACCAAGGTACGGCACGGCCCCGCTCCACAAGTACGGGCCGAGCCACCCGGACTCGGCGCCGCGGGCGAGGTCGTACGTGCTCCTGAATGCGACGGAGTCGGACCGCCCTCTAAAATCACGCTGCGTCTGCTGCGGCGTGGCGCCCAGACGCTCGACCATCGAGTCGGCCGCGCTGATGGCTTCAGCTCTCGTTGGCCTCGCGATCATCGAGACCAGCAGGCCCACTTCGGTGCCGGTCTCGACGATCGGCGCGATGCGCGGCCCGAGTCGCTCGGGCGTATCCGGCAGCCGCCAGAGGCAGTCGGCGTGCTTGACGGCCAGCGCGGCGGCGCTCGACGAGTTACCGCCGAGAAAAATCTCCGGCGACGCTCGTTCATCCGAGACGAACGGTGTGTTCAGGCGGCCGTTCTCGAGCACGTAGTGCCGGCCCGTAAAGGTAATCGGGCTTTCGCCGCTCCAAAAGCGGCGACAGATGGTGAGGAACTCGTCGGTGCGTTCGTACCGCTCGTCGTGCGCGAGGAAGTCGCCGTAGTAGCGCTGCTCTTCCGGCGTGTGCCCCGCAACGACGTTTACCGAGATGCGTCCGTGCGTCAGCACCGAGATGGTGTTGATCTGCTGGACGAAGGACGTTGGCGAGCAGACACCCGATCGCACGGCGACCATGAACGTGATGCGTTCTGTGAGCACGCTGAGCGCCGCGGCCAGCGCAATCGGATCCGGCCGATGGAAGCCGAACGCGGTGAGCAGCGACTCGATCCCGCAGGTCTCTGCACGTCTGCAGAACGCGACGTGCGCCGCCAGATCGGGCACACCCGACTGCCTGACGCGGGCAGCGGTTCCGCGATCGCTGTTGCCAGCCGAAGACATGCTCCAGTGGAATCTCAGGGCCATTCGCCCTTCCGTTCGAGCGGCGCCGGCGCCGCGGGTGCGGCCACGAGCGGTCGATGCCCGCGCCGCCAGGCAGTCAAGGTCTCGAGCGCGTGATGCACGGGCGAGAGGACCAGGATGGCCACGAGGATCAGCGCCGCCCCCAATAGCTCGTAGCCGCCGGGAGGGCGCTCGCCGACGAGCGCGGTCAAGGCGAACGAGCCCAGCACGCCCGCCAGGAGGCTCGCACAGCGGTTGAGCGTCACGCAGAACGTGTTCTCGCGGCGATCGAGATAGATGAGCGTGCCGCAGCAATACAGGAGCCCGTACAGAGCGCCGATGCCGAGCGCCGGCCAGACGGCGGCCGTCACCAGAAACGTCGACAACCCCTGACGCATGTGATGGGCGATCGTGGTGTCTCCCATCAAAGCCAGCAACAGCGGCAGCGCCACGAGCGTCGTCATCGCCACGAGCTGCTCTTCCACGAAATAGCGATAGGACGGCTCACGATCGTGTGACTTGGCGAGCACGTTCGCACAGCGCAACCGGACGACGTAGCCCAGGAGATACGTGCCTGCCGTAACTGCAAGGACCCAGTCAAGCTCACGGCCAACCGGGCCGATGGCATTCATGGCAACGGCGCCGAGCGAGAGCACGAGCCCGGTCCCGGCGAACCAGCGCACCCGTCGCCCGAACAACAGATCGACGACGGGAGCGAGCACGAGCACGCCGCCGCGCATGATCAGCAGCGCAAGGACAATCGACACGCCGGCAAAGGTGAACATCAGCGTCGTCGTGTAAATGATCGCGGCTGTGGCGAGGCCGCCCACGACGGTGCACCGCAGGGGACGTGGCAGCCGCCACGTCCCGACGGTGGTGCGACCGCAGTAGCGCCACCAGCCGAGCGACGTCACGACGAGGGTCGTCACGGCGGCCGTGGCGAAGCCGATGGCGGGGAGCATGTCCAAGGGAGAAGGAGGAACGCTCAAACCGGGCAGCAGTCCCTTGCTCGTCGCCTTCACCAACGCGGAGTACGGCGCGTAGAACAAGGCGTAGCCGAGGGCGAGCGACCAGATTCCGAGGTCGTAGATCCGCCCTTCAGCAATCGGACGGCGATCGGTCGCGGCGCCAGTTGTCGCCGCGCCCGGCCGGTCAGGGCGAAAAGAATGATGGATCATGACCCTGCCCCAGCAGCGACCTGCCGATCGTGGCCAGAATGTGATCGTCGTTGTCGTGCCGCACGTAGAACGAGAGATCGCGATAGATGCGCTCGAGCGCACTGGGACGATTCAGCGACCGCGCACCACACGCGCGGATGCAGCGCTTCACCACATCCTCGGACAGATGCTCGATGACGTGCCGCGCGCGGCTTCCCGCGATTTGCGCCTGCTCGATCTGCCCGGACTCCCACAAGCGCGCGACGTGGCGCAGCCACAGGTGGGCCGTCTCGATGTTGATCGCCATCGCCGCGATGTGATGCTGGACGTACGGGTCTGCGGTCTTCTTCTGACCGGTGACGTAGTCGAGGGCAAGCTCGTACGCCGCTTCTGATGCGCCGACGAACGTGGCGGCGTAATGCGGGACGAAGCAGGTCTGCCAGGCTTCCTTGATGTACTGGCCGGGATAGCCGATGGAGTGCGCGTCTGCGATGAACGTGTCCGTGAAGCGGACGAGATAGCTGACCGTCGCCCGCATCCCGATCGGGTTCCACCAGGAGCCGTCGGCGGTGACGCTCGGATCGGAGAGATCGCAGCACAGCAGGCGCTGCGAGTCGACCGGCCCGCGCGCGTGACGAACGCCGCCGGGACCATCGAGGTTCACCAGCAGGATGGCCCACTGCGCCGCCGTCGCGCTGGTGGCGAACACCTTGGTCCCGTTGACTACGTAGCCCCCATCGACCTTGGTCACCCGCGTGCCGTATGGCGAGCTCTCGCCCGGGGCGCGCGCCTGCGGCTCGCCGCTCCAGGCAACCCACTTGTCGCCTCGCGTGACGACCCCCTCGAACCATCGCGCCTTCTGTTCCTCGGTGGCCATCCCGTCCAGAATCGCGAGGGAATTGGCGTGTCCCTCCCAGCAGCGGGCGAGCGACAGATCCGACTTGGCGATCTCCTTGGTGATCATCCAGAGCGTGAACGCATCGCCGCGGTGGGGCCCGAGACCGAGGCCACCGTGCTCCTTGGGCACCGTCGGCGCGTTGAGACCGGCCTTGAAGAGATCGTCGAAATCCTCGGCAGGAAAGGTGGCGGTCTGGTCGTAGTGCGCCGCGCGCGGCGCGAACTGCGAACGGGCCAACGCGGCGAACCGCCCAGTCAGCGCCCGCTGTTCGGGCGTCACGTCCAGGCCGACCATGCTCATGGCTGTTCCTTCGCACCCGCTACGCGGTCGTCGCCGGCGGGCAGCCGGAAGAAGAACTCCCGCGAAAAGTAGTTCGCGCGCCCGCTGCCATCCTTGAATCGATTGAAGTTCGCGACCACGAGCACGCCCTTCTCGACCTTGGCCTGCAGCGAGGTCTCCTTGAAACCGTGGTCGAACCGAGCGACAAAGCTATAGGCGCGTGTCGAATCAGGGCTGTCGGCAAAAACGTCGGCGCGTGCCTCGCCCCAGTCGCAGAGCGACGGCACGCACGCGCCGAACCCGCGGACCGCGAGTTGCCCGCCGTCGTCGCGAATCAGCAGGCGTGCGATCCCCTGCGTGTCCTTGTTGGTAGAAGTCCACGAGCCGAGGAACATCGAGGCATCGATGTGGACGGGGGCGCGAGCCCGCTCGACGCGACCGTCCTCGATCGTCTCGAGCGTCTTGAGCGAGGTCATGTTGTGTGCTCCCTATCGGTACCGCAGGTTTTTGGGCCGGTGCCACATGAGCAGGCGCGTGAGGTCGCGCCGCGACACGTGCTAGGCGATTGCGGTCTCCCCTGTGTAGTGAAAGAACTCGCGCGAAAAGTAATTCGATCGTCGTTCGTCGTTCTTGAATGTGTGCCGGGTGGCGATGACGAGCAGCCCCAGGCTCAGGTTTGCTTCGAGCGTCGTGTCCATCGACTCGTCCTCGTAGCAGGCCGAAAGCGCCATCGCGGCCGTGGCGCTCGGACCACTGGCGTACACGGCATCACAGCGGGCCAGGCTTTGGGCTGCGGCGTTCGGCACGTCTGCCGGCCATATGGAGATGCTGACGCCATCGCGATCACGTGAAATCAGCACGCGCGCGATGCCGGTCGTGGCGGTGTTCGTGTTGATCCAATACCCCAGCAGTGGAGCCGGATCGATCTCGTACGGCCCCTGATTGGGATCCAGCTGCTCGTCACGTCGCGCGTATCGCATGTGCATCATGCGTTCAGGCCTCCACTGATGGCGTCTCGTTTTCGGGTGCGGTGTGTTCCTCTTTTCGTCGGTTCGTCTGTTTCAACGGCGGCCCGTGGAGCACGCTTCGGCGCGTGACTCTGCCCGCTCAGCTGATGCTGGTGTGGGCATGTCGAGCCCGGTCATGATCCGAAACTGATGCCGGACTTGAATGAGGCACACCTCGAGGCCGTCGACGGCCGTCAGGCCCAGCGCGTGTGCTCGGCGAATCAACGGTGTCTCTTCAAGACCGTAGGTGAGGTCGACAATCGAGCTGCCCTTGCTCATCTCTGCGATGTCGAACGGCAGCGACTCGCCATCGCGGCCGACCGGCGTGGCGTTGACGACCGTCGAGTAGTTGCGTGGCGAAAACCCGGCGAGCGGCCTGAACGGCAGTTGCAGCAGCCGTTGTGCGCGCAGACCGCGATCGAGACTCCTGTTCACCAGCGTGACATCGGCGCCGAGCTGGTCGAGCGCCGCGGCGACTGCTCGGCCGGCACCGCCGCATCCGATCACGGCGGCCTTCTGACGCGTGATGGCAATGCCCCGCTCGCGCAACGCCACGGCGACGCCCTGGGGATCCGTGGTGTCGGAACGCCATCCGCCGTTGTTCCGAACGACGATGTTCGCGGAGTGGGCGCGTCGAACGATGGCGGTGCCACAAGCCCCCACCTCGAGGGGCATCTCTTTGTGCGGTGACACGACCGTCAGGCCTGCAATCGAGATCCCGAGCCGGGCGAGCGGGTCGGGCTCGACCATGTCTCGCCAGAAATTCGAGAAGTGCTCCTCCTGAAACGGCACGAAGAACGCCGGCATGCCGAGCGCGCGGTACGCTGTGTTGTGCAACCGTGGAGATAGCGAGTGAGTTAGCGGATTGCCGACGATGCCAAACAGATCGTCGGGCCGTGGCGAACGTGGCAGGCCGTAGTCCTGGACGAGTTGCGCGATGGCCGGCTCGCTCAGCGATCGCGTTTCGGTGCTGACGCTGCCAAAGACAAAGGGGGCGCCGACCTGCAAGGCCAGCAGCCGGCTCCAGAATCCTGCCACGCCCCCGGCGAACGCGATCAGGTCCCGCCGGTTCATCGCGCGCAGCACCTCGAGAGGCGGCAGGCCGTCACTATTCACGGCTGCCTCCGGCACCAGCTTGTACAGGCGGGCATCGACGCTCGTGAGGCGCTGGGCGCGGAGCCTCAGGCTGTGCGCATCGGTCGCGGGGCCGGCCCACGAAACGAGGCGCTGACCGGGAGGGATCTGGGCAAGCAGCTCGGGAACGAGGTCGCGCTCGGCCTCGAGGTCAACGAGATCGTAGTGATGTGCGGCCCGCCTCAATCGCCGATGCCGCTCCTCCGGGGCCGCGTCACACGCACCGCCCTCAGCCGTGCTGCGAAGTGTGTAGAGGAGCGTGCCGCGGAAGTGACTGCGCAGCCAATCTGGATCGAGATGTCCCATCCGATCGGCTCGGACTTCGAGCAGCTCGACGTTCGCTGCGAGGCTCCGCAGATCGTCGCCCCACAGCGAGGGAGCCGTCGTCAGCGTGCCTGCGAGCCGTGCCGTGTGCATGACGAACCCGACGGAACTAGCCGGTTCTAACGCCTGGATCGGTAGCAGCCGCACCGTCGCAGCTGCGGAATTGACGCCGAGCGACCCTGGTCGCACTCCGCCGGCACGGCCCCGAACAGCTCGCCGCGTCGATGAGACACACGGGTGAGGCTCCCTGTATAGACGCGTTCGACGGGCGCGATGTGAAACGGCGCGTTGCGTTGTTCACAAGTACGCCGCGAGTGACGTCCTTGGTTCAGGGTCCATGAACATGCTGATGGAGCGATCGCGCCGGTTCGGGCGTCGGCAAACGGAATGCGTGCGGGTCCGGTGGTGCCGGCAGGCAACGCCCGTCGTCCTGATGCTGATGCTGATGATGTGTGAAGGCTTCGGACAGGGATGGTCTACGACTGCAGCCGCGCAGGCCAAGGCTCACGCGTCGCGGGCGACTGAGCAGTCCGCGGCGGCTGCCTATTTCACTGATGTCGTGCTGATCAATCAGTACGGTAAGGAGATGCGTTTCTACAGCGACCTCATCAAGGGTCACACTGTCATCGTCATCCCCTTTTTCACGTCGTGCACGGGCGCTTGTCCGGTCATGAACCGGAATCTCGCGAAGATTCAGAGCTGGCTCGGCAATCGGCTCGGCAGGGACGCCTACATCATTTCCCTCAGCGTCGATCCGTCCAGAGACACGGTCGAACGATTGCGCGCGTACGCGGAGAAAGTCGACGCGCGGCCGGGCTGGTTTTTCCTGAGCGGCACGCGCGAGAACGTCGACATGGCCCTGACAAAGCTCGGTCAGCGCGTGGAGCAGCCCGACGCGCACACCAATCTGATGATCATCGGCAACGACGTCACCGGCCTGTGGAAGAAGGCGTTCGGCCTCGCGGACAGCGCGGCGCTCATTCGCATTGTCGAGAGTGTGATCGACGACAAAGGTGATGGCGCAGGGTAGCGCACGGCCAGAGGCGAGCATGCGTGGGGATCGAAGCGCGTCGGATGCGAAGTGGCTGCCCGTGCGTGCGTTCACTCTGCCGCTGTTGATGTTGCTGGTCTCCGCAGGGCACAGTCAGGGTGCTATGCAGTCGGACCCTCGCGATGGGTTGACAGCTCAGGAACGGCGCGGCAGGGACATCTATTTCGGGCTGGCGACGACGGCCAAGGCCAGCATCGGCACTCCACCAGTCGAGGCACCGGCCATGATGCTGGCCTGCGCCAATTGTCACAACAGCGACGGGCGCGGCAAGCCGGAAGGTGGCGTCGTACCGTCGGACATCACGTGGGAATCCTTGACCAAGCCCTACGGCGTGACACATCCGAGCGGCAGAACGCATCCGCCGTACACGGAACGGCTCTTGGTGCGCGCAATCTGTCTGGGTATAGATCCCGCGGGCAACACGCTGCATCCGGCCATGCCCCGCTTCCAGATGTCGCGCGCCGATATCGATGCGGTGACGCAGTACCTCAAGCGTCTGTCGACCGATTCCCCGTCAGGCATCTCCGACACTGAAATCCGCCTCGGCACGGTCCTCCCCGCGACCGGTCCACTCGAGAGAGCGGGACGTGCCGTCAAGGCGGTGCTGACCGCCTACTTCGATGCGCTGAATGCTCAGGGAGGGATCTACGGACGAAGGCTCGAGCTGCGCGTCGCCTGGGTCGACGCCATCGGGCCTGACCCCAAGACGAGCGTCGACGCGTTCCTGCGCGATGCGACGCCTTTCGCGATGGTCGGCGGTCTGCTGTGGGGTACCGACCGCGGCGCGATTGCGCTCACAGAAGCACGAGGCGTTCCGTTCGTGGGTCCACTCACGATCTTCCCGGAACCGTCGGCCGCAGGCCGCACGACGTTCTATCTTCTTTCCGGTGTCGAGCAGCAGGCGCGAGCCCTCCTCGAGTACCGCCGTACGCGCGCAGATCCGGTGAGCCTTGACAAGAGTGACGCATCGGTCGGGTCAGTGGCCATCGTGCATTCGCCGCAAGCGGTTCCTGCCGATGTCGTCGATCGAATCAGGGACTATGCCACGCGATCCGGTTGG
The DNA here is from genome assembly GCA_036258055.1 of Vicinamibacterales bacterium. GTDB lineage: Bacteria > Acidobacteriota > Vicinamibacteria > Vicinamibacterales > 2-12-FULL-66-21 > DATAEK01. Next base: position 3,258 of record DATAEK010000012.1, on the reverse strand, counting down.
CACGTCACGATGGTGAATCTCGATCGCGCAGGGCTCGGGGAGTCATCCGTCGCTGACGAGCTGAAGCGATCGATGGCGACGCACGCGCTTCTGCTGATCGGCGGCGGGAGCCTGATGAAGATCGCGACCGGGATCGTGGCGGTCAATGGGAACGTGGCGCTGCTCGTGCCTGGATCGCTGGCGACCAACGACTTGCTGCATCTGCCGCAACCCCTGATCGACCGTACCTTCATCGCGCTGCCCAGTTTGCCGTCGGATCAGACGCAGACCGCCCTCGACGAGTACCGAAAGCTTTCCGAGGCGTATCACCTGCCCTCCACGGAGATGGCGTGGCAGCTCGCCGGGCTCGGTTCGGCCAAGGTGCTCACGCACGCGTTGACGCTCGCCGGGCGAGGGCTCACCCGCTCGAGTCTCGTGGCCGCGCTCGAGGACCTCTCCGACTTCGATACCGGACTGATGCCGCACATCCGCTTCGGCCGCGGACGCCGTCTCGGCTCTGCCGGCGCGTACATCGTCACATTCGACCCGGTTCGGAAAGAGTTCAGGCAAGTCACTGGCTGGCTGGCAGTGAATTGACGCCGCCGGATCCGAGGGCATGAGACGAGCGCAGGAATAGCGGAGGGAACGACGATGCGGACGAGATTCTACGTGGCGAGTGCCTTGTTCGTGGCCGGCCTGCTCTCATCTCAGCACACCGCTGTCCCGTTGAGCGCGGCAGAGCCGCTCGTCGGGGGCGGACTGGCACGCCCTTCATTTGTCGACGGGGACGTGGGTTTCAGCCCGGCGATTCCAGACGTGCTCGTCTACGATCAGCAAGGGCGCCGCACGCGATTTCATTCCGACCTGATCAAGGGCAAGACCGTCGCCATCAACTTCATCTTCACGTCGTGCACGACAACGTGCCCACCGCTCACGATGGCGATGCGTCGGATACAGCGGGAGCTGGCCGACAGGATCGGACGCGACATCTGGTTGATCTCAGTCAGCGTCGATCCCGCGGTCGATCGGCCGGAGCGGCTCCAGGCCTTTGCGACGTCCTTCGGCGCCGGCCCAGGCTGGACCTTCGTCACAGGCAGCCAGGGCGACATCGATCGTCTGCTGAAAGCGTTCGGCAGTTACGGCGGCGGTATCGGCGCTCATTCAACCGCGATGCTGATTGGCAACGATCGGGTGGGACGTTGGGTGCGCACCAACGGCCTCGCGCCTGTCGCGACGAATGTGAAGCTGATCATCGAAGCTGCGCGAGGGTCAGCTGGCGGCTGAGCGCCGGCGCACTGAAGGCGCGACCCGAGAGAGGCCGCGCCTTCAACGATCTCCACCTTCTACGCAGATGCGCCGGCCGTGCGCGCCGCGAAAGGATTCTCGTCAGCGCTCGGGCCGTAGACGGACGGTACCGGAACTCCGACCTGCCTGAGATACACGCAGAGCTGTCCGCGGTGGTGATACCAGTGGTTGAGCATGATCGATCGAAGCAGCGCACCAACCGGCAGCGCCATCACTTCCTTGTCGCCGTCCATGGTCCGCCAGATCTTCTCCAGCGCCGCGTCGTCAATCGACCGAAGCACTGCCGTGGCCTTTGCGATGCTCTCGTCGAGCGCGGGTATGAGCTCGGCGCCGCTCGTCGGGCTCGGGTGGACGAACTGCGGAACGGGAACTGGCGACTTCTGAGACAGCTCGGCGACGGCACCGGGCACGATCGCCACGTGCAGCGCCAGCTGGCCGAGCGACATCGATTTGTCGTGCGGCTTCCATCCGAGCCGATCATTGGGCACGCGCGCGAGGACGCGCCGCGTGGTCCGCGCTTCCTGTTCGAGCTCCTGCAGCAGTTCATGGGTCTTGGTCATGGGTTTCTTCCTCCTATCGATCCCGTCGGGTTCGGGCCTCGGCCTGCTGCCGGATGCGATCGAGCAGCGGCGCCCAGCCACGTGCCAGACCCTCGCGATGTTCATCCGGGACGAATCCAAACGCCGAGTGGCGGAACGCGATCAGCGTCCCGTCGTCTACCTGCCTGAGCCGGTACTGCATGTTCGAGATGACCGGCGCCGACATGAAGAGCGGCCCCGTAATCTCCAGCAGGGACGGCCGCTTGATGGCCTGCACGTGTCCCCAGAAATGACCGTCGCCGTTGCCCAGATCACGGAACCAGCGACCGCCCGGGAATGCCTCGAGTCTCATCGACAGGGGTTTTCCATCCGGTGTTTCGTTCTCAGGCCCGATCTGCTCGAGCAGCGCATCGAAGGTGGCGTCCATCGACGCGCGGACATGGATCTCCTGCGTGAGGTTCAAGGTGAGTTGTTCGAGTGTCTGTTCTGTCAGAGCCACGTCTTGTCCTTTCTTAGTGCTCGCGGGGCCCCACCCCCGCTCGCTTTACGCGCTTCGCGCGACGGCCTTCGGCCTTGCCGCCCGCCGCGTGAGGCGGACGGCGGGCAGCCTCAACCCATGCTCGCGGGGCTTAGCGCAATTCACCGTCCGGTCGGCGCTCCTGATCCTTTGCCTCGGCCCGCTCTTTCACACGCGTCAATTGATGACGCCAGAAGCGCTCGAACGTCCCCGCCCATTGGTAGAGCGGCCTGATCGCCTGGACGTTCGTGCGGTAGAACATCTGCCGTCCGTCCCGCCGCACGTCCACCAGCCCGACGTGCCGGAGCACTTTGAGGTGCTTCGACACCGAGGGCTGTCCAAGCGCCAGCGCCTCGACGATCTCACCGACCGGACGTTCGCGTGGCGCGAGGAACACGAGGATCTCGCGTCGGCGGGCTTCGGCGACGGCGTTGAAGACGTCGGTATGGGTGGCGGCGCGGGGCACGAGTCTGACTTTATATTCCCATTACGGAATGTGTCAAGCTCGGCGGATTGCCGCGAAAAAAACCGCCCTGAATGTCAGAGTGGATGGGGGGCCGGCGGGGCGAAGCCCCTCGGTGAAACAACCAAGCTCCGCAATGACGAGCGATGCGCGCCGCAGGCGCGCGCCGGAGCGGAGCGGGGCGAATGGGGCCCCGCGAGCGACGGCGAGCCGGGGTCCCCACCGCGCGGACTGTGCGCGGTGGGGTGGGATGGGGGGTCCGGCGGGGCGAAGCCCCCCGGTGAAACAACCAAGCTCCGCAAGACGAGCGATGCGCGCCGCAGGCGCGCACCGCCGGAGCGGAGCGGGGCGAAGGGGTCCCCGCGAGCGACGGCGAGCCGGGGTCCCCACCGCGCGGACTGTGCGCGGTGGGGTGGGATGGGGGGTCCGGCGGGGCGAAGCCCCCCGGTGAAACA
>DATAEK010000008.1:0-3384 GCA_036258055.1 Vicinamibacterales bacterium | reverse complement strand
AAAGCATGACATGGCGATCTTCTGCTCGTTCCTGATGGACAACTTCAACGACGACGTCCATACGCGCATGCTGCCCAGGCTCGGGACGAATCACTCTCACCTCATTCCCGTGGAGGACTATGCTCGGCTGGAGCACGCCGTCGTCGATGCGCTCCGCGAAACGGTTGGCCCGGAGGAGGCGCTCGTCCTCGACAAGGAGCTGCTCTCCCGCTACCGGCCGCCTTTCAACATGCCGCGCTCGCAGGCGTTGTTGCTGGCATTGCGCCAGTTTCTCCCCACGGTTGCGGATCCCGTCCTCCGCCGCAGCCGCGAGTTGTACACCGCTTCCGGGACCGCCTGACATGACTGCTCAACCGGTCGCGGCCACCAGCGGCTGGACTGGTCTCCGAGCAGTCAACGGCGACGATGCGGGCGCAGGCGCGGCTGCGACCGATCTGACCAACATCCTCGACGCGGTTGAAGTTCCGATCGTCGTCTTGCGACGCGACTTCACGATCGCAGGCTTCAACAAGGCGACGGCGGATGAGTTTCGGCTCTCCCCATCGGACATTGGTCGAGCGCCACGCGATCTCTCGCGCCTCGCCGGATTGCCGAGTCTGGAAGAGCAATGCAGCGAGGTCATGGCAAGCGGAGTAGAGGCGCGAGCGGATTTTCGCGACGGTGACAGGTGGTTCGTTCTCCGCATATCTCCCTACGCAAATGGTGAGCGCCGGGTCAGCGGCACCGTGCTGACGTTCACGAATGTGACCGCTTTCCGCGCAAGCATCGATCAGGTCATCTACGAGCGCGAATGCACCAAGGCGATCCTCAACGCCGTTCCTGACCCTCTCGTCGTGCTCAGCGCTGACCAGCGAATCCAGTCCGGCAATCGCGCCTTCTACTCGATGTTCTATGAACTCGCCTCGTTACGGACGCGACTCAAAGGGATGCTTGCCGGCGGCCGTGCGTTCGACCCCGTCGAGGTGGATCACGTCGTTCCGGGAGAGGGTCGCCGGAGGCTGATTCTCCACGCCCATCCTTTGGCGTTACCGGGCCATCCAGAGCGCAGGGTTCTGGTGACGTTCGAGGACGTCACGGCGCGCAAACAGGCGGAGGCGGCCAACGATCTGCGTGCCATCGCCGAACGCAAAGACGGGTTGCGGCGCAGCGAAGCGTTTCTCGCGGAGGCTCAGCGCCTCAGCTTGACCGGCAGCTTCTCCTGGCGGGTTTCGACCGACGAGATCACGTGGTCAGACCAGCTCTATCGGATCTTCGAATTTGACCCGGGCATGCCGGTGACGCTCGAGCTGATCGGCACTCGAGTGCACCCGGACGACATGCCGTTGCTGCGTGACAGACTCGAGCGGGCACGAGACGCCGGTACCGACTTCGAGCATGAGCACCGGCTGCAGATGCCCGACCAGTCGATCAAGTACTTGCACATGGTTGCTCACGCCATCCGAGACGAGGATGGGCGATTGGAGTACATCGGCGCGGTTCAAGACGTGACGGCACGACGATTGTCGGAGCAGGAGCTCGCGAAGGCACAAGCCGAGCTCGCACACGTCGCCAGGGTTTCGGCCCTGAGCACGTTGACCGCGTCAATTGCACACGAAGTGAACCAGCCGCTCTCGGGCATCATCACGAATGCGAGCACCTGTCTACGAATGCTGGCCGCAGACCCGCCAGACGTCGACGGCGCGCGCGAGACCGCACGGAGGGCGATCCGCGATGGCAACCGCGCGTCTGAAGTGATCGCGCGAGTGCGGACCCTGTTCACCAGGAAGGAATTGGCAACCGAATCAGTCGACCTGAACGCGGCCACGCGAGAGGTGACGGCGCTCCTATTGGGCGAACTTCAACACAATCGCGTCTCACTTCAGTTGGAGCTCGCCCAGGACCTCCGAACGGTCACCGGGGATCGTATTCAGCTCCAGCAGGTCATCCTGAACCTGGTCCGCAACGCCTCGGATGCGATGGCCGGGGTGGACGATCGCCCGCGGCAACTGCTGATCAGAACCGAAGACGAGGACGGCGACCGTGTGCGCGTGAGCGTGCGCGATGCCGGCGTCGGCGTCGACCCTCAGAACTTGAGCAAGATGCTCGACGCCTTCTACACGACGAAAAGCGACGGCATGGGTATCGGCCTCTCCGTCAGCCGCTCGATCATCGAGAGACATCACGGCCGTCTCTGGGCAGAGCCGAACGACGGTCCAGGTGCCACCTTCTTGTTTTCCATCCCCAGCGAGCCAGAGAGGTTGACGGACGCGACACCCGGATGAGGAACTCGTGATCCCCAAGCCGTCACTGGTGTCGGTCGTCGACGACGACGAGTCTGTGCGCGAGTCGCTGCCGGACTTGCTGCGGCAGTTCGGGTTTGCCGCCGAGGCCTTTGCATCCGCCGAATCGTTCCTCGCGTCGGACGTCGTCGGCGAAACCGCCTGTCTACTTCTCGACGTCGCGATGCCCGGGATGTCCGGCCCCGACCTCCAACAGGAACTGAACCGGCGCCGTCAGAAGATCCCAATCGTGTTCATCACCGCCTACGGAGACGGATCCCTCTCTCGGCGGCTAGTCGCGCGCGGGGCCGTACGGTGCCTGGTCAAGCCGTTCAGCGAGGCAGCGCTGCTGGACGCGGTCGGCGCCGCGTTGACATGAGCTCAGCAGGCGAAGTACCTGTCGTCTTCGTCGTCGACGACGACGTGTCGGTGCGGGAATCGCTGGAGCTGCTGATCGGCTCCGCTGGCTGGCATCCGGAGACATTCGCCTCGGCGGAGGACTTCCTCGCACGGTCGCGCATCGACGGCCCGAGCTGCCTGGTTCTCGATGTGTCGCTCCCGAACCTGAATGGGCTCGATCTCCAGAAGCGCATTGTCGATCGGGCAGGTGTGCCGATCATCTTCATTACGGGCTACGGAGACGTACCGACCAGCGTGCAGGCGATGAAGGCCGGCGCAGTCGAGTTCTTGACCAAACCGTTCAGCGATGAAGTCTTGTTGACCGCGATCAGGCTGGCGATCGAGCGCAGCCGCGCTGCACGTGCTCACGAATCGGAATTGCATGAGCTTCGAGACCGTTACGAATCGCTCACGCCACGCGAACGCGAGATCATGGCATTGGTCGTCTCCGGCCTGTTGAACAAACAGATCGGATTCAAGCTCGGTATCAGCGAGATCACGGTGAAGGCCCACCGAGGCCGGGTGATGCGCAAGATGCAAGTCGATTCTCTGGCAGACCTTGTCAGAGCCGCAGCAGCACTCGACGTCTCGCTCGTCGCGCACGCCTAATACCTAGGTATCGACCAACACCATCGTGCAATAGCTCGCGTGCAATTACGCACGTATTTTCACTTGGCTACCTGTCATCGGAACGAAAGGAACTCGTCATGGCTCAGCCGACAATCGT
>DATAEK010000006.1:0-2769 GCA_036258055.1 Vicinamibacterales bacterium | reverse complement strand
CGCCACCCGACCGGTCTGCTCGTCGAGCTTCCAGTACGCTTCGAGCACTCCGGGAGACGTCGCGCCTCGCTCGTTGATCGGACTGCCTGAAGCCATCCAGAGTCCCACGACGATCGCCACGGCAAGCGCTGTCGCGACAATCGCTCCGGGTCTGCCGATGGTGAGGTCTTCTCGTTTTTTCCAGCGCGATCTCACCACAACTCCGAGCATCGCCCCGAAGGCATTGGTCGCTACGTCGACGATCGAGGGCGAGCGGTGCGCCATCATGATCTGACTCAACTCGGCGGCCGTCGAAAGCAGGGTTGCTGCGCCAACCGCACGGGCGAAGCCAAGCCGTCCCAGCACGAACCCGACTGGCACGAACCCGATGACGTTTTCGATGATATCGGGGATATCGGTGAAGTCCAGACTCAAGGCCGACGTGAGATAGCTGGACGACCGCCACTCAACCGGAATCGCGGTCGCGGCGACGACCATCGTTATGACCGGAAGGGTCCACCGCAGACTGGCCGGCACCACTTTGACTGACGCTCGCTCGTCGATCGCTATCGCATACCTCCCCATCGCTGCTCGAGCACGGGCACCATCGCGGTCAACTGCTTCACCGCCTCGACGGCTTGCGTCGTCGGTCGTGCATCTGCCGCCTGCAGCAGGTTCATCATGAACAGCAGTTTCTGCTGGAGCCCGACCACGGTTTCCTGTGACGGATCGGCTGCCGTGATGCTGTCGTAGAGCACGTCCGGATTCTCCGGTGATCCGGATCCGCGCAACGCCATCCGTTGCTCACGACGGTCAGGCTGCTGAGCGGCGTCGATCGATTCGCGGAGCTCCTGCGCCCGTGCGTACGCCCGGTAACACGCGAGTGAAAGATCGGTCTGCAGCCGTAAGTCCGTATCGGCGATCGTCACGCGCGGATCCATCCGCACGTCGAGCGAGCGCTCGACCTTTGCGCTGTCGGCGATCAAGTGGACCGTGTAGCGGCCTGGATGAACGAACGGCCCAACGGGGCTCGAGCCCGTGTTGCGATAAATCGCGGCGATCGACAACTCGCGCCGGGCGCCTTTCGGCGGCGCGTAGCGGAGATCCCAGACGAAACGGTGATGCCCGCGATCCTTCGAGAGCGTCTGCGGCGGACGGAGCCAGTAGGTGGGATACGGCAGCGTCGCCGGATCGATCCGCTCGGGCTCGTCGCCGCTCGAGTAACGCCGCACGACGGCTCCTTGATCATCGCGGACCTCGAGCGTGACCTCGCCGGCTGCAGCAGGAAGGTAGTAGTCCAGCACAGCCCCTTCGGGCGGGTTCTGACCGGTGGGCTCTTCGGGCGGCAGCGGCGTGTCCGAGAACATGTTCCAACGCACGCGCGTCGCCGCGGGCGGGGTGAAGAGGAACGCGCTCTGGGCGCGCGACGTCTGCGCGAGCTCCCGCAGCGGCGTGATGCCGTCGAGAATCCAGATCGATCGACCGTGTGTGCCGACGACGAGATCGTCGTCATGGATCACCAGGTCGCGCACGGATGACGCCGGCATGTTCTGCCGGAGCGACAGCCAGTGGTCTCCATCGTCGATCGAGAAGTACACCTGACGTTCGGTGCCCGCGTAGAGCAGGTTGGCCTGACGGGGATCCTCGCGCACGACGTTGACCGGCCCCATCGCTGGGAGGCCGGTGACAATCTCGGTCCAGGTCGAGCCGCCGTCATGCGTCTTGTAGATGTGCGGCCGCATGTCGTCGCGCCGAATGGCGTTGACGGACACGTATGCGGTCCTGGCGTCGGTGTGTCCCGCGTCGATCTGTGACACCTTGTCCCACGCGCGCAGGGCCGGCGGCGTCACGTTCTGCCAGTTCTTTCCACCATCACGCGTCACGTGCACGAGTCCGTCGTCAGTGCCCACCCAGATCACGTTGACGTCCTTCGGCGACGGACTGACAGCGTAGATGACGCCGCGACGGGGCATCTTCTCGAGATCGGCGGTGCGAAAATCGCCCACGCTCTCGGGAATCTCCGGCCGCTCGCGCGAGAGGTCCGGGCTGATGACTTCCCACTGCTGTCCGCCGCTCGTGGTCTTCCACAGGACGTTGGTCGCGAAGAGCAGCATCTTCGGATCCGCGGGATGGAAGAGCAGCGGCATCGTTCGAAGAATGCGATATTTGCCGGAGCGCAGCGCCTCGGGCGCGATGTTCTGCGTCTGCCCTGTTTTCCTGTTGAAGCGAACGACGCGGCCACCGTAGACGAGGTCGGGGTTGGACGGATCCGGTGCGATGTACGCGTACTCGTCGGCACCGACGCCCATCCAGTCACGAAACGAAATCTGACCGCCATTGCCGCGGCTCGCGATGCCAATCGCGCCGCTCTCCTGCTGACCGCCGTAGACCCAGAACGGGAACTGACGGTCGGTGGTGACGTGATAGAGCTGAGCTGTCGGCTGGTTGTACCAGGACGACCAGGTCCGGCCGCCGTTGATCGTGATCGTCGCACCTTGATCGGCGGTGAAGAGCATCACGTCGGGGTGGAGCGGGTCGATCCAGATTCGTTGATAGTCGTCGCCGCCTGGCGCTCCCTTGAAGGATGTCCACGTGCGTCCGCCGTCCTCGGACTTGTAGGAGGCCGTGCCCGCCGTGAAGACGACGTCGGGGTTCTTCGGGTGCACGCGGATGTCGACGTCGAGTCGCGAGTCCGTGCTCACCAGCCGCCACGTCGCGCCGGCATCGTCCGATCGATACACGCCACGGTTCTGACGGGCGGGCACGAGCGCGTAGATTCGGCGGGGCTCG
>DATAEK010000004.1:0-9899 GCA_036258055.1 Vicinamibacterales bacterium | reverse complement strand
GGTTGGAAGTCTCGAGCGGTTTCACCGCGAGGCTCGCGTGATCTCGCGCCTCAGTCATCCGCACATCTGCTCCTTGTACGACGTCGGCGAACACGAGGGCATGCCGTTCCTCGTGATGGAGTATCTGGAAGGACAGACATTGGCGGAGCGTCTCGAAGACGGTGCGCTCCCGATGCCGCTGGCGTTGAGATACGGCGTCGAGATCTGCGAGGCGTTGGACGCGGCTCACCGCCTGGGCGTCATCCACCGCGACGTGAAGCCCGGCAACGTCATGCTGACGCGAGACGGGGTCAAGCTCCTGGACTTCGGCCTGGCCAAGCTCACAGAGGCTGAGTCGGCTGCTGGCCCGACGGACGCGACCGCCTCGCTGCATGCCACTCAAGAGGGCGAAATCCTCGGCACCGTCTCGTACACGTCGCCCGAACAACTCGAGGGGCGCCAGGTGGACGCCCGCACCGACCTCTTTGCCCTCGGTGCGGTTCTGCACGAAATGATCACCGGTCGCAGGCCGTTCGAAGGTGACAGCCGTGCGAGCGTCATCGCTTCCGTGCTCACGTCCGATCCGCCACCTCTCTCGACGCTGCAACCTCTGACCCCGCGGATGTTGGAGCGGCTCGTCCAAAGGTGCCTTGCCAAAAATCGCGAGGAACGGTGGCAGACGGCTCGCGATCTCGGCTCCGAGCTCGCGTGGATCGCGGAACAGCGGGCGCTGGTCACGACACAAGAGAATCGACGCGCTGGTCGCGTCCTCCTGGTGGGCGCGCTCGTTGGCGCGGCGGTGGCGTCGGCAATCCTGGCTGGCACCTGGCTGTTGACGCCAACACAGAACTCGCAGCCTTCCTATCAACGGCTCACCTACCGCCGCGGCAGCGTCGCGTCCGCCCGCTTCGCGCCCGACGGTCAGACCGTCGTCTATAGCGCCTCGTGGGAGGGACGGCCGTACGAACTGTTCTTCACGCAAGTTGGAAGTGTCGAATCGCGCCCGCTCGGCATGCCGAACAGCCGAATTCTCTCGATCTCCTCAAAAGGAGAAATGGCTGTCATCTTGGGAACTCAGACGATGCTGTGGGGATCCGGCACGGTCGCACGTGCGTCGATCGCCGGTGGCGCGTCCCGCGAGCTCGTGGAAAACGCTGTCGAGGCGGATTGGGGGCCTGGCGACGCCCTCGCGGTGGTCAAGCGGCGGGACCGTCGAATGGAACTCGAGTTTCCAATTGGCACCAAGCTGTACGAGGCCGGTTCCATCTGGTGGATGCGGGTCTCTCCAGGAGGAGATCGCGTCGCGTTCTTCGCGGCGTCAACTCCCTGGCCGGAGGTTGTTGGGGATCTCGTCGTGATCGATCGCTCGCAGAAGCAGACCACGCTGGTGAAAGGCTTCAGCGCCCTCGGGCTTTCCTGGTCGCCGACGGGGAACGAAATCTGGTTCACCGGTGCGCAGGGCCGCGGTGCTCCCGCACTCCACGCGGCGTCGCTCTCCGGACGCGTGCGCCTCATCGAACGAGTCCCGGCCTGGTTGCTGCTTCAGGACATCTCTCGCGACGGGCGCGTGTTGTTGCTGAAAGGCCTGCACCTGCTGGGAATCATGTGCCTGGTTCCCGGCGAGTCGCAGGAACGCGATCTCGGTTGGCTCGATCAGCCTCTGGCCGAAGGCCTCTCCGCGGACGGCAAAACGCTGCTGTTCGCCGAAAACGGGGAGGGCAGCTGGGTTCAGGGTGTCTACACCAGAGGCACTGACGGTTCACCCGCCGTTCGACTCGGCGACGGCCACCCGGAGTCGTTGTCGCCGGACGGCAAATGGGTTCTCGCGAGGGCACCTCACGCGCGGAATCCGTGGGGACGCGAATGGGTGCTGCTTCCGACCGGTCCGGGCGCCGCGCGAGTCCTGCCCAGCGGTGCGATCACACAACTGGTTGAAGGCGCATGGCTACCCGACGGACATCACATCGCGTTCACCGCGATCGAGGAGCGAAAGGCGGCGCGCGTTTACGTTCAGGACGTTCGGACCGGAGCGATGCACACGATCACACCCGAAGGCGTGCACATGCCCGAGAAAGCGGCCTCTCCCGATGGAACATCCGTGCTCGTGTCGCAGGCGGGCAAGTGGTTCCTCTATCCGATTGACGGCGGCGAACCTCGACACCTTTCGTTCCTCGACAGTCGCGACAATCCTCGGCAATGGAGCGCGGACGGCCGATTCCTCTACGTCTCACGAGATGACGCGCCGCCCGTGCAGATCGACTTGCTGGACGTCACGACCGGACGGCGCGTCCCGTGGAAGACGCTCGTGCCGTCCGACCGGGTCGGCATCGAGCGGCTCGACAGTCTCGTGATCACCCCCGATGGACGATCCTATTGCTATTCGTATGCCCGGCGTCTCTCGGAGCTCTACGTCGCCGAAGGCCTCAAGTAGCTCGCGCATCAGCGCAGCAGCTTCAGGAACGCGACGATGTCCGCTTGATCCTGGGCCGTGAGCGGAAAGCCGAGACCCGGCGCGGTCCTGAAATAGAAGTCATAGTGCTCCGCGACCTCTTCAAGCGTTTTCGCCGAATTGTCGTGAAAGTACGGCGCCGTCCGGCTGACGCCCCATAGCGTCGGAATCTTGAATAGGTCTGCGAAGAACGATCGCGGCGGGGTCGGAAGGCCGGATCCAGGAGGCGGAGCCGGCAGCGCCGTGATCAGCATCACCCCCGGATCCGGCGACCTGACGTCCACGACATCGCCATTCGCGTCGGTGACGCGGAAGTTGTAAACAGGGTTGCCGATCTTGTTCCGCTCCGAGACCCCGATGTTGCCGCGGCGGCCGCCTGGAGGCCCCCCGACCGGATTGCCGGGGGCAAACTGATTCAGCATCGGCCCGGAATGGCAGATGTTGCAGATGCCTTCCTTCGTATCGCGATTGAACATGGGATTGAACATCCTTCGCCCGCGCTTTTCGGACTCGGTCGTGCCGTCAGGAAGCTGGGGCGGCGGGCCGCCGTTTGCGAAGCTCTGAAGCGCCTCGGAGGAGAAGAAGCGCGAGTCGCCTTGCTGGAACTCCTTGATCAAGTCCAGCTCGAATGCCGTCGGCTCGCGGCCGTTCTGGGCATGACCGTGGATCGCGTTGAGGGCCTGCTGCTGCAGGTTGGGCTCGCGGGTGTCGTACATCAGCAACCGATCCAGCGCCGGTGTGTTCATCGTCGTGGGCGTGCCTCGATTGAGAATCACGCTCCTGCGTTCGGGGTCGTCCACCAGAACGACTTCCGAAGGCAGCGGAATCTCGATTCGGACCGTCGCGTGGTCAGTAATCCGGGTCGTTCCCGAAAGCCCATCGTCGAGACCATCGTGAAGGAATAGCGGATCGTTCGGGTCCGCTGCCAACCGTTCCTGGGCGTCCTCGGGCGAGAACGTGCCGGTCTTCTTGCTGTGACAAGTCCGGCAGGTGCGCCCGTTGCCGCCGAATGTCTCCACGTCGAAAAGCTTGCGACCCGCGCGAAGGCGCGCCGCGGCGCACTTGTCCGACACTGTCGGATCGCAGTTCAGACTGATCTGCTCGGTGGGACTGACTGAGGCTTCCTGACCGATCGCTCGGGCATACGTCGCTGCGACCACGAGCAGGAGCGCACCAACCACAGCACGATGCTTCGGATCCATGGAAAACTCCTTTGCTCGCCTGCTTCGGAACCGGTCGGGCCAGAACTTCTGTCGGGCAGCCGGGCGTTGTATGGGTCAGTTGCGCGCGGTGAGCTGCTTCGCAACGCCTGGGTGCGCTGCGGAACATAGAACGAGGGGGATGTCCGAGTCTCAGGCGGGAGTCAGGAAAGACTCCCGGAATTTTCAGGCGAACCCCGCCCGAAGCCTCCTCCGCCGACAGTCCCGTAGCCGGTCTTGGCCGAAACGGCGCAGTGTTGGAGACCTGCCCGCGGCCGGGATCTAGACCTCGGAAGCTAGAGGCTAGAACCGTCCTCCATTACCGCGACTTCGAGGGCTGAAGTTGACTTTTCTTGGTGCCCAGGACGACTTACGCGAGGCTTCAGAGAGAAGAGTCAGGTTTTTCGGCACTCAATTCTAGGTCGCATTCTTGCTTACTTACTTCGATCGCCCAACGAACTCATGCCCCCCAGGAGCATCGATGATGGCCATTGCGCGTAGGAGCGCCCTCAAGGTAGCGGCAACCGTGCTGCTTAGCGTGCTGGTTTCCCTTCCCGCCCAGGCAGCCGTGATTCTCGTCACCGGCGGCGACGCAGGTGAAGGGTACAGTCCGCTGGGGACGACGTTTGCCGCCGTCAATATTGGGAGTTCCACTTCCCTGGTGGTTCAAGGTGTCACCTTCTCGGGAAGCGACCCGAACGTTCTCCTGAGCCCGGTCACGACGACCGCGAACAACGTCGCGAGCCTCGGGGCCAGCGTTAACGACGTGAACCTGCATGACGTCGTGGCTTCCGCAGTGACCGATCTGCCCGGACCGATCACCGTGACGATCACCGGTCTCACCGTGGGCGTGGCGTATCAGCTCGATTACTTTCTCGCGTATCAAGGCGCAGGACGGACGGAGACCTTCAGCGCCGCCGGCCTCACGACGGTTGTCGACAATGCGGTCTACCCGACCATCGGTGTACCCGGCCCGACCTTTGACATTCGCCAGCTGCTGTTCCCGGACGCAACCGGCAAAATCGTCGGAACGATTTCGACGACTGCTGGTGCCGAGGGCGTCCTGTTGAGCGCTCTCTCTGTGACCACCGCGGGCAGCACCGTGCCGCCGGTTCCCGAACCCGTGTCGATGCTGCTGTTCGGCACCGGGCTCACGGGGGCGATGATCAGGCGCCGGCGCGGACGCTCCTCCCATACGTAGTTCGACCGGGCTACTGCGCCCGTCTCGCCTGTGAGCCGCGCCACCTCCGCGGCCGGCGCGTCTTACCGCTCCTTACCGCCGAGCCACTTCCAGGTGATCACCGATAGTGTGAGAAGGATGGCGAGGAGCGCGCCGATGAGCGCGAAACCCGGGACGAAACTCGTCGTCCTGACAATGATTTGAATCAGCACGACGGAGAGAGCGAACCCCCAGGCCCAGAGCAGAATGAGTTTTCCGACGTGCCACTGTCGAATCGCCATGAGGTGTCAGGCAGCCGGGCGGCGTCACTTGACCTGAATCTCTGACACCGGTGTCTTGATCGTCACCGTCATCTGCCGGTTGGACAGGAAATCGCGGACCGCCTCGAACGCCCGTTGCCACCCGCTCCAGTAATCCTGAGAGGCGGTGTCGAGATCCGAGAGGCGATTCGCGACGAGCTTGTCGGCGACGCGCGTCAGCAGCTGCATGATTTCGTCGGCGCTCTTGTTGTTGAGTGACAGCGTGTAGTAGTGCTGGAGCGCCGTCGGCAGAAATGTAGCCGAATCGTTGATCAGCCCGGCACCCGGGTACTCGGTCGTGACGAGTATGTACGGCCCGCCGCTCGGAGTGAGCTTCAATTTCTCACAGAACTCCGCGCTGCGGATGACGTCTACCGCTTTGTAGAAGAAGGAATCCTGCCAGATATTCTGCGACCAGAACCAAACCGCCACGTGGTTGGGCCCAATCGCCTTGCCAAAGGCTTCAAACTGATCGTAGAGCTTCCTGACCTTGTCGTTGCTCTCCGCCACCACCCACTGTGGGTTGTTGATCAGGAACAGAGACCACGTTTTGTACGGATCCCTGGGGATCGGGGTCTTTGGCGTGTAGAGCGGCGCGAGCGCCTGGGCATATGTCTTGTGATCACCAAGCGCGACAAGACCTGTCGTAAAGAACGCGACCGCTCGTGCCGTCCACGCGAAGAGCGCGCGACGCGACATTGGCGGAGTCCATCGCAGCATGTTGTGCTCCTGGATCGGCGAGCATACTCGAAAACTGAGGATTCTCAGCGAAACGCCGCGTAACACGCTAGACTGCTAGCGCCACCGGATGTACGTCGACGCTGACCGAACCGGTCAACTACACGATGGCGGTCAAACACTACTGATCGACTTGCCAACAGCCGGCCCTTCGGGCCGGCAGCCGCCTGGCCAGGAATCAGCGTGTGATCCTGTTTCCCCCGTCCCCTCCGTACCTCCTCGAGCGACGACATCAGTAGAGCTGTCGTCTCATGAAAACCCCCTCGTTCCCCGACATCTCACCAGACGAATCGTCGGCGAGGGCGAAGCCGCACTTGCGGTAGAACTCGACGGCATCCCGTGCCGCATGCGTCACGCACTCGTGGCATCGGTTCGCCTTCGCGAACTGCTCGACCAGTGCGATGAGCATCCGACCGTGGCCGCGTCGCTGCACATCAGCGCGGATGGCCACGCGGCGGAGGATTGCCGTCGATCCGGCGACGTCGATGCGAACCACACCGATCGGGTCACCGGCGTACAGCAGAAGCCTCGGAAAATGACCCGGAGCAGTCTCATCCGGACGGTGTGGATCGTAGACCCCGTACCGTCCGCGAGCCTCGAACAGGACTCGACGGCGAATCTCGTGATACGCAGCCCACGTGACGGCATCGTCCGGCGACACCAGGTCGTAGTCGCTCATCGCGCGACAGCATACGTGGTTTCGAACCTGAGCGCGGGTCCCGGCTGAGAGCTTTCTGGGATTCGGCCGAACAGCTCCGACTACCGGATGATCTGCGGCGCCGCGCCGACCGACCAGCCCTGCGTCTTGATGATGCGCGCACCCTGCGTCAGCTCCTGTCCGCCTACTTCCAGGGTGACGACGTAGTCACCGAGCGGGACCCAGAGCTCCGGCGAATAGCCGGGACCGCGACCTCGACCGCCGCCGCCGCGTCCTGTCGCACCAGGAGGCGGGGGCGCCAGCATGTTCCAGAAGACCGTGTTGATGCCGGCGGCCGTCTCTCCCTTCAGCCGGGCGACTTCCTTGCCGTGGATGTCCGTGATCACGATGGCGGCGCCATCTGTGCGCGCGCTCTTCAGGTAGTACCGGATCGCCATCCCGTTGTCCTCGTTCGGCGTGAGCAGGTAGCGCTGCGAGAACAGCCGGTCGTTCGCGCCGAACGCCCAGGTCACTCGCTGAACCGTCGGCTTGATGCTGAAAAGGTGGACGTCCTTGCCCAGCACGGAGTCGTTCAGCTCCTGAAGGGGAGCGATGTTCGTCACGAAGACGTTGCGCCCGAGCGCGGCGACGATCAGATCGTGCTCGCGCGGATGAACCGCGAGATCGAGCACCGGAACGCTGGGAACGTTGCTGTTGAACTTCAGCCATTTCTTCCCGCGGTTGATGGTGACGAACACACCGCCGCCCGTGCCGACGAACAGGAGATCGGGATTCCTGTTGTCTTCCCAGACGATGTGGATCGGCTCGTTCGGCAGATTCCCGGCGATCGATCGCCACGTCGCACCGAAATCGTCGGTCGCGAACAGGTACGGATGGAAATCGTCCTCCTTGTTGCCGCTTTTCGAGACGTAGGCCCGGCCGGCCTCGTGATTGGAGGCGGCGACGGTGCTCACGAACGTTCCCTTCGGGCCGCCTACGCCGGCAATGGCCGGGGTCATGTCCGTCCACGCCCCGCCGCCGTTTTTCGTGACGTGCACTTTCCCGTCACTCATGCCGACCCAGATCACGCCCGGCGTCACCGGCGACTCCGAGATCGTCGAGATGGCCATCCAGTAGCGGGGCAGCTGCACGCCGTATTCGCCCGAGTGCGCCAGGATTGCCGGATCGTTCGTACTCAAATCCGGGCTGATCTCGGTCCAGTGATCGCCGCGGTCGACGGATTTGAGGAGCACTTCGCCGCCGGTATAGAGAATGCTGCCGTTGTGGGGCGAGAGGTGCAGCGGCGTGCCCCAGATCGATCGATACGGCGGGCCGCCGCCCGGCCGCGTGGGCCGGATGGTGACGCGGTATCCGAGCTTCTGATCGGTACGAAACACACCGCCCCATTCGCTCGTCGTGTACGCCCATCGGCTGTCGCTCGGATCGACCCGCGTGTGCATGCCGTCGCCGCTGCTGATGGCGAACCAGTCGAGCAGGCTCGTGAAGCCCATCGGCCCGATGGAGGGTCCCTTCCAGTCTTCGTGATCCTGGAGCGACGCGTAGATGTTGTAGGGGTCCTCCATGTCGTAGCTGACGGCGTAGGGCTCGCCGATCGGCAGGTGCGAGATGTGGTCGCTGCTCTTGCCGCCGTCGTACGACATGTTGAACCCGCCATCGTCGCCGATGATCATCCGGTCGGAGTTCTGCGGATCGATCCAGAACGTCCGGACGTCTCCGAAGATGTTGGGGAAGAGACCCGGCGCGCGTGAGCCGCCACCCCCGCGCCACGTCTTGCCGCCGTCGGTCGAATTCATCAGCGAGTTGCTGACCATGAACACGTTCTGATCGTTGTTCGGATCGACCCTGACTTGCGTGAAGCCGTCGCAGTCCTCGTCGCCCGAGCCGATGTAGCCGCTGCCCTTCGGCGTCAGGTCGTCTTCTTTGGAGCTCACCTTCGTCCAGGTCTTGCCGCCGTTGTCGGTGCGATACATCTCGCCGCCGACGAGGCCGGCCCGCTGTCCGCCGGTGCACCCGCCGGGTGTGCCGCCAGGGGCACCGGGGTTGGCGTTGATGAGCGCCGCGTACACGATCTCGGGATTCTTGGCGTAGATGTCGAGGCCGATCTTGCCGATGCGACCCGTCGGCAGGCCGGCCGTGAGCTTGGTCCAGGTCCCGCCTCCGTCCATCGTCTTGTAGATGCCGCTGTCGGGTCCGGCATTGCGATTCATAGAAGGGGCGCGCTGCATGTCGTAGGTCGCGGCGTAGAGGACCTCCGGCTTCTGCGGGTTCATGACCAGATCGATCACGCCCAGCTTGTCATTCACGAAAAAAGACCGCTTCCAGGTCTTGCCGCCGTCGTCGCTCTTGAAGACGCCGCGCTCCTCGTTCGCGGAGTAGAGATGTCCCATCACGCCAGCGTAGACGATCTCCGGATTGGTCGGGTGGATGACGACGCGCGAGATGTGATGCGAGTCGTGCAGGCCCATGTTGGTCCATGTCTCGCCGGCGTCCTCGGACTTGTAGATGCCGTCGCCGCGAAACGAGGAGCGTGCGCCGCGCGTGTCGCCGGTTCCAACCCAGACGATCTTCGAGTTCGACGGCGCGATCGCCACAGCGCCGATCGTCAGCTTGTTCTGGCGATCGAACACCGGCGTGAACGTCACCCCGCCATTGGTCGTCTTGAAGACGCCGCCGGTCCAGGTCGCGACGTAAAAGGTGTAGAGATGCTCCTTGGGCGGACCGTTCGGCACCGCAATCGTCGAGGCTCTCGCCTGCATCCGGAACGGACCGACGTTCCTGAACGTGAATGCGCGCAGAAGCTTCTCGTTGAAGAGGCCTTCATCCTGGGCTTCCACCGCTGCCGGCGCGGGCCGTGGAACACGGTCGCCGCTCAGCACCACGATCGTCGCCAGAGCCATCATGCAGGCAAGCACTACTCGCCCTCGAGTCATGTTCCACTCCGTCGAGGAAAGGCAGGTAGGGCAGGTAGGGCAGGTAAGGCAGGTAGGGCAGGTAGGGCAGGTAGGGCAGGTCGGGCAGGTCGGGGTGACTGCCTGCCCCACCCGCCCAACCTGCCCCGCCCGCCCAACCTGCCCTACCCGCCCTACCCGCCCATCAGAAGAAGAACTGCGCGCTGAACTGGGCGCTGAACGGCTGTTGCACCGAGCCGCCCTTGCCGTAGTTGACGTTGAAGAGCTGATTCGCGCCGCCCAGGAATCCCTGGAAGCGACCGAGGTTCCCGACGTTGAAGAAGTCCACGGCGAGCTGGAAGCGGCGGTCCTTCGCGAGGTCGAAATCGCGGCCGACCCGCAGATTCACCACATGCAGCGCCGGCAACTTGAACTGCCCGTCGTCGCGGGTGGGGAACGCGAAGCGATTCAGCGTGGCGAGCGGATTCGACACGACCCGGCCGTTCGAC
>DATAEK010000002.1:0-23561 GCA_036258055.1 Vicinamibacterales bacterium | reverse complement strand
GACGTCCATCGAGCTCGCAGGCGTGTCTTTCAAGACGCCGTAGGTGTAGGCGAACTGGAAGGCCCAGCCCCTCGAGTACCGCCGCAACAGCTGCATGTTCACACCCTGGTAGTTGGTGTGGACGCGGCTCTCGTTGAAGTCCACCGATGCGAAGCTCGGGTTGAGCCGGTTGCGCACGCCGTCGAGAAGGTCGCCGGAGAACCGGTTGTAGTCTTCTGATGTCGGGCCGTCCCCGCTCAACGCGTTCCGCCCCGCCGAGCCGGTGTAATTGGCTTCGACAACGAAGCTCCACCGCAGCTGTCGCTGAACGCCGGCGAACCAGTTGTAATACATCGGGCTCTGGATTGCCGGATCGATGACGCGAAGGGCGACGCGCGCACTCTTGATGCCACCGTTGGCATCGAGGCCGCGGCCGAGAGCGGGGTTCGGCGGGTAGTTCGGCCCGAGCGTGTAGAGGATGGGTGCGGTCGCGTCCTGCGCCGTGGTCGTGGCTTGCGCAAACTGCGGCGGGTTGAGCCGCTCGTCGCTGAACACGGTGTTGTTAACGCGGTTGTACGAGATGCCGCCGCCTCCGCGGAACACCAGCTTGCCTTCTGAGGACGGATCCCAGGTGATGCCGAAGCGCGGCGCGAAATTGTTCCAGTCCGTGTCGAACAGCTTGTCGACCGTGCCCACCTTCGCCGTCGCGATCTGCTCCTGCCGCGTGCTGCCGGGACCGAGGATGATGCCGTTGAACGGAATCTGGTCCTTCCCCGGGTTGCCGAAGTTGTCGTAGCGCAGCCCGAGGTTGAGCGTCAGGTTGGAGCGGACCTTCCAGTTGTCCTGGAAGAAGAGCGCCCACTCGTTCGTGATGTATTTGCCGTAAGCGGTCGTGGACTGGCCGGTCGCCGGATCCACGGCGCGCACCTCCGTGAACGCCTCGTGATCGATGAAGTCGAGGATGCTCTGGAACGTGTAGTTCGGCCGCTCCCAGTGGTGCAGGGTGGCGCCGTCGTGTCCCGACCGCAGCTCACCGCCCGTGCGGAACGAGTGCCGGCCGCGCTCGAGCGTCAGCGTGTCCTTGAACTGGATGTTGTTCTGGGTGAACTCGATGGGGCCAGAACTCGACGCCGAATCCGGCGACGCCATTGCCGACGCTGTTGTTTCCGGGGATTGTCGGCGCCTCCGGGGTCGGATCCTCCGCGTGGCCATCCTGACGCAGGTAGCCGAAGGTGATTTCATTCAGCGTCCGGTTCGAGAACATCGTCGTGTGGTTGACGTTCAGGAGCTGATCCTTGAACGGGTACGGGTGATTGAACTGGGGGCGGACGTAGAGGTACGGCGACTCGCTGCGCGAGAAGTAGTAGGTTGCACGCAAGCGATCGCGACCGCTGCGCATCATTTGGTCGAAACGGCCATTGAACTGGTCGCCCTCCCGGTTGCCGTCCTGAACGACGTTGATCGTTCCGATGTCGGGGATGCCGTCGGGCGTGTTGCTCCACACGTTCGCGCCCGGCAGCGGCGAGCCGACGTCCTGCAGGCCCGTCGTCGGATACGACGGCGGCGCGAAGTCACGAAACAGCCGCGCGGCATTCGAGTTCGGGCGCGTGGCGTTCACGAAGTCGACGAGCTGCTTGCTTTCGACAATCTGCTGGAACGAGTTCGGGTTCAGCTCGCGAACACCTTCGTAGGAGAAGAAGAAGAACGCGTTGTCCCGCTTGATGGGGCCGCCGATGCTCCCGCCGAAGTCGTTTCGTTTGAACGGCGCCTTCGTCGGCTCGAAGTAGCCCTTCGAGCGGAGGTCCTGGTCGCGATGGAACTCGAAGAGGCTGCCGCTGAATTGGTTGGTCCCACCCTTGGTGATCACGCTGACGGTGGCCCCGGCGTTGCGGCCATATTCAGCGGACGGGTTGTTGGCGATGACCTGGAACTCTTGCACCGCTTCGACGTTGGGCACGATGATCATCGTGCCGCCCCAGGGCCCGTTGTTGATGCTGGCGCCGTCCACCATCGCGTTGTTGCCCGTCTCACGGACGCCGTTGGCGGTCACGCCAAGCCCTTGCTCGGGGACGAGGAAATCCGCGGTGCTCGGGATGCCGTTGATGCCCGGCTGCAACGCGGCGAGGGAGAGCACATTCCGGCCGACGAGCGGCAGGTCCACGATCTTTTTCTGCTCGACGACCGCGGAGATGTCGGCTTTCTCGGTCTGGATGTCAGGCGCCACGGCGGCAACCTGGATCGTCTCCTCGAGTGCGCCGGTCTGCATCGTGAAGTTCACGCCGAGCGTCGCGCCGACCGAGAGAACCAAGTCGCTTTGTGCGGCCGTGCGGAATCCCTGGAGTTCGGCGGTGACCTTGTAGCGGCCAGGGTCGAGGCTGGGCACGCGGTAGACGCCGGCCTCGTTCGAGGTGGCGGTGCGGGTGATGCCGGTATCGAGGTTGGTGACGGTAACAGTCGCGCCCGGCAGGACGCCTTTGGTCTGGTCGGTGATGGTGCCCTGGATGGCGCCGAGTTGTTGCTGCGCGCGGGCGGGTGTGGCAGCGAAGGCGGCCATCGAGAGCGCGAGCAGGCCTGACAAGAATCTGGTGCTCGACATGTGTCCTCTCCTCCTGGACCGAGTGTCGGAAGCGCGTGCGGCGCGCACGCCTGTAATCGCTTACATAGAACCGAAGGGTACCGCCGCCCTGTCCAGCGTGCGAGATGCCGTCAGACGGTGTGCTGACGGGCTCGTCGTCGACCGTGCGGCTCCCGGCGATGCCGGGGACGGGTCGCGGGTCCGTGCTCGGGTCGCGGTATAGTGGCCGCGGCCCTGTAATCGCTTACACACGAGCCGCGGCATCGTAACGCTTACATGATCAACTTGCAATAGGAGCTGCCCTCGTGCGTGCTGCATACCTCGTCCGTTCCGCCGGTTGCCGATCCCTCGCCAGCCTCTTGGTGGCCACGGCCCTGCTCGCCAGCCCTCGGGCGCAGACCCCTGCGCCGCCTGCCGCCCGGATCAAGATCGACATCGACCGCACCATCGGCACTGTCGATCCGCTGCTCTTCGGGAATTTCTCCGAGCACCTCGGCCGGATGATCTACGGCGGCATCTTCGAGGAGGGCAGTGCGCTCTCCGACGCGAGCGGCTATCGCAAGGATGTTCTCGAAGCCGTTCGCGGCCTGAATGTCTCAATCCTGCGCTGGCCCGGCGGCAACTTCGCGTCCGGCTACAACTGGAAAGACGGGATCGGTCCGAGAGATCAGCGGCCCGCACGGCCTGAGCTGGCGTGGAACGATGTCGAGTCGAACCGTTTCGGGACCGACGAATTCCTCAAGTACACGGAGCTCATCAAAGCGGAGCCCTACATCTGCATCAACCTGGGTCTCGGCACGATCGACGACGCCCGGCACTGGGTGGAGTACACGAATGGCAACAAGAGCACCTACTGGGCGGATCAGCGTCGGAAGAACGGGCGCGCCGAGCCGTACAACGTGAAGTACTGGGCCCTCGGGAACGAAATCGACGGGCCCTGGCAGCTCGGTCACAAGGACGCCGACGAGTACGCGAAGGTGGCACTCGAAGCCGCGAAGGCCATGCGTGCCGTCGATCCATCGATCAAACTGGTCGCCAGCGGGTCGAGCAACTACGGCGCCGACTGGATGGCCTGGAACCGGACGGTTCTGCAGACGCTGCGCAACACCGTCGACTACATCGCGATCCACACCTACATCAATAATCGCGAGAACGACGTCGAGCGCTACCTCGGCGGCTGGCAGCAGACGATCGATCGCTACATCGAGACGACGGCCGGGCTGATCAAGCAGGTGCAGACCGGGCCCAATCCGCGCCCCATCTACGTGGCCTACGACGAGTGGAACGTGTGGTACCGCACGGGAAATCGCGAGAAGCTCGAAGAAATCTACAACTTCGAGGACGCCCTCGCGATGGGGATGTTCTTCAACTCCTTCTTCCGCCACGCGGACGTCGTCAAGATGGCGAACCTGGCGCAGATGGTGAACGTGATTGCGCCGATCATGACGAGCAAGACCGGCCTCTTCCTGCAGCCGATTTACTTTCCGATCGCAGAGTACGCGAAACAGCGCGGCAGCACCGCGCTCGACATCTGGGTCTCGGCGCCCACCTACCGCATCCCGAACCGGACCCAGGAGGTCCAGTATCTCGACGTCTCGGCCACCTACCGCGCGGACCGCCGCGAGATCGTCCTGAACGTGCTGAATCGAAGCAAGGACAGGGACATCTCAACCCGCATCGACAACCAGGAGGGGATCCTCGACGGCCGTATGAGCGTTTGGCAGATCAATCAGGCGGATCTCAAGACGACGCATACCTTCGGAGACGATCGCAAGGTGCGTCCCGCCGTGAGCTCCACGACGGTCACGGTCGACGCGGGCGGGTTCACCTACACGTTCCCGGCGCATTCGTTGACGATGCTGACGATGACGCTCAAGTAGACGCCCGGCGGGCGAAGCCGTGGTACGATGCGCGCCATTTGGAGGATTGCGATGACCCGTTTTTCGGCCGACCAGCTCGCGTACGCCGCGACCCGCAAAGGCTACCTGGACCGGCAGGAGTCCATCGAGTTTCTCAAACAGATGGACATCAAGCACAGCGTGGGGCACTGGTCCGCTGGCGACTTCTGTGACCGCTTCGCGCCGCCCGGATATCACTCCGATCAGCCAGGGTTCGGCAGTGACTTCGAGTCGCAGTGCCGGCGAACGAAGGCGGCTGGCATTGACGCGATCGAGATTCATCAGAGCGTGTTCGAGAAGACGCTCAACGGCGATCTGGATCCCGCCGCCATCGAGCGCGCGAAGAACGGGTTCCTCAAAGAGCTGGGGATGTCGGTACCGGCGTGCAACATCAACACCTGGACCAACCCGAAATTCCGGTTGGGTGGTCCGTGCAACCCGGACGCGGCCCTCCGCCGCGCAGCCACCGACGAAATCCTCAAAGGACTCGAGATCTGCAAGCTGCTCGGTATCACCGTCCTGAGCATCTGGCCCGGCTCGGACGGCGCGGACTACCACTTCCAGATCGACTACAAGCAATCGCTCGAGTGGTTTACCGAGGCGCTCATCACGGCGAACAAGGAATGCCTGAAGCACGGCGTCCGGCTGGCCATCGAGTCGAAGCCGTACGAGCCGCGCGAGCTCTACATGATCGTACCCACGGCGGCGTCCGCGATCCTCGTGGCGCAGAAAGTGAACGCCGCCTGCGGCGGGAACAACTGCGGCCTGACGATCGACTACGGCCATCAGAAGATGGAAGCGACGACGGCATCGACGTCCTGCGATCTCGCGGACTACGCGGGCGTGCCGGTGCACAAGTTCGACGTCAACGACGCGCGTCAGGGGCGCAACGATCAGGACTGTATCTTCGGCACGCTGTCGATTCCCGAGTCGGTTGAGTACCTCTACACGACCTTCATCCGCAACTACGGCGGCTGGTACAGCCAGGATCAGTTCACCTACCGCGAGGATCCGACGAGAGCGATGGAGCGCAGCATGGTGAACTTCGCGAACCTCGCGCTCAAGGCGGTCCGGATCCTGGCGCGGCAGGGGGATCTCGACAAGGCGCGGGCGGCGGGGACCGGCCCGGACGTTCTCGATGTGGTGTCGCCCGTGCTGGTGGGTTAGCGCGCTCGGCGCCCGACAGAGTCGGCCGTGCTGCGATCATGCTCGAGACCAGGTTGTTGATGAATCAGCAGCGCCTGCGGCTCGCGCGAGGCGCGCAGTCGCCGAGCGCGAGCGCGCGGGGGGCCCACGAGCATCAAGAACTGCGGACAGAATCGTGCGTGCTGCGATCATGCCCGAGACCAGGTTGTTGATGAATCAGCAGCGCCTGCGGCCCGCGCGAGGCGCGCAGTCGCCGAGCGCGAGCGCGCGGGGGGCCCACGAGCATCAAGAAATGCGGACAGAATCGTGCGTGCTGCGATCATGCTCGAGACCAGCTTGTTGATGAATCAGCAGCGCCTGCGGCTCGCGCGAGGCGCGCAGTCGCCGAGCGCGGGCGAGTGGGGGTGGGGCCCCACGAGCACTAAGAAAAGATGCACAGTTTCACCATCGGCCTCGACTACGGCACCAACTCTGTTCGTGCGGTGGTTATCGACTGCGCGGACGGGCGTGTGCTCGGTACGAGCGTGTTCGATTACCCCAGCGGGGATCAGGGCATCCTGCTCAATCCTCGCGACCCGCATCTCGCACGGCAGAATCCTGCTGACTACGTCGACGGCCTCCGCGCGTCGGTAACGGGCGCGCTCACCGCGGCGGACGCGGTACCCGGGTTCTCGCGGGAGCGCGTGATCGGCATCGGCGTCGATACGACGGGATCGACACCGTTGCCGGTGGACGCCAAGGCGCGGCCGCTGGCGATGGATCCGCGCTGGACGAAGAACCTCGCGGCGCAGGCATGGCTCTGGAAGGATCACACCTCGGCCGACGAGGCCGCGGCGATCACCGACGTCGCAAGCAGGCACGCGCCGCAGTACCTCGCGCCGATTGGCGGCACCTACTCGTCGGAGTGGTGGTGGTCGAAGATCTGGCACTGCCTGAACGTGGCGCCGGACGTCTTCGATGCCGCGGCCAGCTGGGTCGAGCTTGCGGATTTTGTTCCCGCCGTCCTCTCCGGCGTCGATGACCCGCGGCACGTCGTCCGGTGTATCTGCGCCGCCGGCCACAAGGCGATGTACTCCGACATCTGGGGCGGTCTCCCCGACAAACAGTTTCTGTCGCGCCTCGATCCGAGGCTCGCGGACCTGCGCGATCGCTTGTACGACAAAGCCTTGCCGCCGGGGCAACCAGCCGGTCATCTGACCCCTGACTGGGCACGCACGCTCGGGCTTCGCGGCGGCACTGCTATCGCGATGGGCGGGTTCGACGCACACTATGGCGCCGTCGGATCGGGCATTCGGACCGGCACCTTCGTGAAGATCATCGGGACCTCGACCTGCGATTGCGCGATTGCGCCCGCGGGCGGCGCGCTGGCCGACATTCCCGGCATCTGCGGCATCGTAAACGGATCGATTCTGCCCGGCTATTTCGGAATCGAGGCAGGACAGTCGGCCGTCGGCGACATCCTGAAGTGGTGGGTCGAGACCGTATGCCGCGGCGGCGACGCGCTTCATGCCGAGCTCTCCGCGGAAGCCGCTCGCCTGCAGCCCGGCGAATCAGGCCTGGTCGCGCTCGACTGGAACAACGGCAACCGCACGATCCTCGTCGACCCGCGCCTGACCGGCCTCCTGGTCGGTCAGACGCTCCACACGACCCGCGCCGAGATTTATCGCGCGCTCATCGAGGGCACCGCATACGGCGCGCGCGCGATCATCGAACGCATTCGCGACTACGGCGTCCCGATCGATCGCGTCGTCTGCTGCGGCGGCATCGCGGAGAAAAACGATCTGTTCATGCAGATCTATGCCGACGTGATCGGTCAGCCGATGCTGATCGCGGGCTCGCCGCAAGCACCGGCGCTCGGCGCCGCGGTATCCGCGGCCGTGACGGCCGGCGCCTCGGCTGGAGGCTACGACGACTGGACCGAGGCACAGCAGCGGATGACGACCCTCAAAGAGAAGCGTTTTCAGCCGGATCCTGCGGCGCACGCGGTGTACGACGAGCTTTACGCGATCTATCGGGAACTGCACGACGCGTTCGGGGGGGTATCCGGCGCGCGGAGCGAGATCGGATCACTGATGAAGCGGCTCCTGGCGCTCAAGGCGCGGCGGACGCACTGACATGTCCTCGAACCTCCACGACGTTGTCTATCGCGCCAACGTCGCCCTTGCCGAAACCGGGCTCGTCATGGGGACGTTCGGCAACGTCTCCGCAGTCGACCGCCGCGGCGGCGTCATGATCATCAAGCCGAGCGGGGTGCCGTACGCCGAGCTGACCGCGGATCACATGGTCGCGGTCTCGCTTTCCAACGGTGAGGTCGTGGGAAGCACTTTGCGCCCGTCATCTGACACCGCCACCCACCTCGAGCTGTATCGCGCCTTCGACACCTGCGGTGGCATCGTCCACACGCATTCGGAGTTCGCGACCGTCTTCGCGCAGGCGCGGCAATCGGTTCGCTGCATGGGCACCACGCACGCCGACTACTTCCACGGTGACGTTCCCGTCACGCGGCCGCTGACGACGGAGGAGACCGAGGAGGAGTACGAGCGGAACACCGGGCTGGTGATCATCGAGACGTTCCGGAACGCCGGGCTCTCGGCCGAGGAGATGCCTGCCGTCCTGGTCGCGAATCACGGTCCATTCACGTGGGGCGCGGATCCGTTCGACGCGATCGAGCACGCGAAGATCCTCGAGTACGTCGCGCGCGTGGAATGGCGCGCTCGCGTCCTCGCCCCTGAGGCCTTCCGGCCGGCGTCGAGCCTCGTCGAGAAACACTACCAGCGCAAACACGGGCCGAAGGCGTACTACGGCCAGAAGAAGCCGCAGTGACGCCACGCGCCGTCCTCTGGGATCTCGACGGGACGCTGGTGGACTCGGAGGACTACCACTGGCGCTCGTGGCGCGACGCGATGGCCGCAGAGGGCATCGACCTGTCGTACGACCGGTTCCTCGCGAGCTTCGGGCTGCGTAACGATCGCATTCTGCGCGGGTGGCTTGGCGATTCGGTCGATCCGGCTCGAATCCAGCAGATTGGCGACGCCAAGGAAGCAGAGTACAGGCGGCTGGCGGAGCGCGAAGGACTAACGCCGCTGCCCGGCGCTGCGGAATGGACCGCCCGGCTTCATGCTGACGGCTGGCATCAGGCAATCGCGTCGTCGGCGCCACGACTCAACGTCGAGGTGATGCTGCGCGTGCTCCACCTCGATCGGTACTTCAATGCGATTGCTGCCGCGGAAGATGTGACGATCGGTAAGCCCGATCCGCAGGTCTTCCTGCGGGCCGCGGAACATCTCGGCGTCCCTCCCTCACGCTGCATCGTCGTCGAGGACGCCCCCGCCGGCATCGAAGCGGCACGCGCGGGCGGAATGCGATCGATCGGCGTCAGCCAGACCAAGCAACTCGACGCCGACATCTTCGTGCGGGCGCTTGATGCGTTACCGAAGGATGCGTTCGACCGATTAGTCGCGCGATAGGTCAGCATTTTCAGTGCGCGTGGGGCCCCACCCCCACGCGCTTTACGCGCGTCGCGCGACGGCCTTCGGCCTGTCCGCGGCACAAACCGCCGCGGCCTGGCGTCTCGTTAGCGGCTTCCCCCCACGCGCAGTGAGAAATGCTGACAAAGACGCGTCTATTCGTCCGATTGTTGTCTAGCGTTTTGCCGGCTTGGCGGTTGACTCTCGCACGATCAGCTTCGTCGCGACCTGATAGACGTCTCCTTCAAGCCGCTCTCCGCCGATCAACTGAAACAGCGCCTGGAATGCCGTAGCGCCGACGTCAGCCGCCGACATGCGGACCGTCGTCAAAGCGGGATTCGTGTAGCTCGCGAGCGGGATGTCGTCGAACCCGACGAGTGAAATGTCCTCGGGGACGCGCAGGCCGGCGGCGTGGATCGCGCGCAAGGCGCCGATGGCCGTCCAGTCGTTCGAGGCGACGACGGCCGTCGGGCGCCGAGTGAGGCGGAGAAGAGAGACCATCGCCTTGTGCCCGCCGTCGGCAGTGTGCGTGCCTTCGCGGACCAGACGCCGCTCCGGCAGGAGTCCATGCTGGCGTACACCGTCGAGGAATGCCTGGCGTCGCGTCCGTGCCGAATGCAGGTCGAGCGGGCCGCTGATGAACGCCATGTGCTTGTGTCCGAGCTCCACGAGGTGGGCCACCGCCTGCTGGACACCATTACCGTAGTCGATCGAGACGTGGCTCATGCGCGGTCCCATCTGGCCCACGTCCATGAACACGATCGGTACGCCACGCCTCGAGAGCTCGCGGATCAGCCCGAGATCCATCTCGGACGTCATGATCGCGACACCGTCGACCTTCCGTTCGAGCATACGGCGCAGGCAGACGGTCATCCGGCTGGTCTGGTAGTCGGTGCTGGTCAGCAGCAAGTCGTACTGCTGCTGCATGGCCAGCGCCTCGAAGCTGCGAATCAGCTCAGGAAAGAACGGGTTTGTGATGTCGGAGACGATGAGCCCGAGGAGCCGGCTCCGTCCGGAAACAAGTGCGCGCGCGTGGCTGTTGGGGTAGTAATTCAGCTCGGCGACCGCGCGCCAGACCTTGCGCGCCGTGGCGGCCTTCACCGGGCCGCTCTGGTTGATGGTGCGCGAGACGGTGGCGGTCGACACGCTCGCGCGCCGCGCGATTTCGGCGATGTTCATGGGGAGCCGACGGTGAGTCTAGCACTGTCGGATCGACCGTGGGCGGCGTCGCTTGCCGCCGCCCGCTGCCCGCTGCCCGCGAATGCTGTTAGCGGACGGCGGACGGCGGACAGCGGATAGCGACTCGCGCATTCCTAGGTAAACGGCTGCTCCAGCGACGGGCTCTGCTGGGTGAAGAATTTCGGGCCGCTCTCGGTGATGTAGAGACAGTCCTCGAGGCGGATGCCGAACTCGCCGTAGATGGCGATCATCGGTTCGTCGCTGAAGCACATGCCCGGTGCGAGCGGCGTCTTGTTCCCGCGAACGAAGTTCGTCCACTCGTGGCCGTCCATGCCGATGCCATGACCGGTCCGGTGGGGCAGGCCGGGAACCTTGTAGTCCGGTCCAAAGCCGGCGTCGGTGATCACCTTGCGCGCCGCCGCATCCACCGATTCACAAGTGGCGTCGACTTGCGCCGCTTTGAACGCGGCGGTCTGCGCCGCCTTTTCGAGGTTCCACACGTCCGCCTGCCGCTTCGAAGGTGTGCCGAAGACGGTCGTGCGGGTGATGTCGGACTGGTAGCCTTCGATCGAACAGCCCCCGTCGACGAGCACGACGTCGCCGTCCTTGAGCCGCTGTGGCGTGATGCTGCCGTGGGGGAAAGCGGAGTACTGGCCGAACTGCGCACCTGCGGATCCACCGGGCCCGCCGAGCCCTTCGAATGCGATGCGGACGTTCCGCTGGAACTCGAACTGCGTCATGCCGGCGTGCAGCGTGGCGAACGCCGCCTTGTAGGCCGCGATCGTGATGTCGTTGGCGCGCTGCATCAGCGCAATCTCCGCGGGTGATTTGATCATCCGGCACCCGGCGGTCACCGGCGTGGCCAGCGTGAATTGAACCGCCGGCGTTGCCGTGTGCACACCGTAGGCGATGAAGAAGCGGACCCGTTCCTCGAAGCCGACTTTGCCGGTCGTGATGCCGCGATCATTCAGGATGCCAGCAACGACCTTTCCCCAGTCCTCGTCTTCCTGCCACACGCGCACGTCTTTGACGGACCCCGTCAGCTCGCGCGCGCGCTGTTCCTCGAAACCGGGGGTCACGTACGCGAGCTCGCCTTTGGCGGGAATCACGAGCAGGAAGGGGCGCTCGCTCAGTCCCCACCGGACGTTCGTGAAGTACGTCATGCTCGTGCCGGGCTCGAGGACGATGGCGCCCATGCCATTGTCGGTCATGAGCTTTCGCGCCTTTTCGATGCGCGCATTCCGCTCGTTGTCGGAAATCGGGACTGCCTGCCCGGGCAGCGGCTTCAACTCGCGGAGTGATGCCGGTATCTCGCCGGCCTCGCCGGTGCTGCCGCGACCTTGACGCTGAGCATTGACGGCTGGAGCAGCGGCTGCAGCAGCTGCGGCGGCTCCAGCGCCGACGAATTTGCGACGGGATACACGCATGGATGTTGGCTCCTTGTGGTTCGCTTCCGGCTTCCGGCCGTTCTGAATGCGTTCATCGTATCTCGGGTTAGGTCAGCATCTTCCAATGCGCGTGGGGCCCCACCCCCACGCGCTCTTACGCGCTTCGCGCGACGGCCTTTGGCCTTGCCCGCCCGCCGCTTGATCCGGCCGGCGGGCGGCCTGCCGTCATAAGATGTCGGCTATGTATCGAGCGCTCGGGTGCGTGCTATGCATTGCCATGCTGTCCTGGGCATTGGCTGCTGAGCGTCAGCAGCCAGTGCTGCTGAACCCCGACGATCCCGCCGTCAATCTCCGCGCGCCGGATGAATGCCGCATCACCCTCGAGACGAACAAGGGCCCGATGATCCTGCAGATGCGACGCGAGTGGGCGCCGCACGGCGCGGATCGGTTCTACAGCCTGGTACAGGCGGGATATTACGACGGTGCGCGATTCTTCCGCATCCGCGCGGCGACGTGGGCGCAGTTCGGAATCAATGGTGATCCCGCGATTGCGAAGGCCTGGCGGAACAGAAACATTCCTGACGATCCTTTCCGTGAGTCGAATGGCCGCGGTACGGTCGCCTACGCTTTCAAGGATCCGAACGGGCGAACCACGCAGGTCTTCATCAATCTGCGTGACAACCGCGCGACCCACGACCAGGAGCCGTTCGTGCCGTTCGCGAAGGTCGTCGAGGGCATGGACGTCGCCGACTCGCTCTATGCCGAGTACGGCGAGCGCGCCGGTGGCGGGATCCGTGCCGGCCATCAGGATCCGCTCTTCGACGGCGGGAATGCCTGGTTACTCAAAGAGTTTCCGAAGCTGGACTACATCATCAAAGCGCGCGTAGACAAGAAGTAGAAAACGTAGCGACCCTCGGTTACTGCAGCGACGGCGTCGTCACCTTCCGCGTTTGTTTCTGTTTCTCGACCATCCCCGCGATATCAGCGAGCAGCTTCTTGGCGTCGTACACGATACCGTCTTTGATCGTGTACTTGATGCCGCCGATCCATTCGGGCTTGCCCGTCTGATCGTTCAAGCGCAACGCACCGGTGCCGTAGAGCACCTTCAGGTTCTTCAACGGGTTCTGATCGACGATGACCAGATCCGCCAGCAGTCCCGCCCGGACCACGCCGCGATCGATGCTTTCCCCCTTGGCTTCGGCCAGCGTCATGGCAGGGTTATACGTGGCCGCCTGGATGACTTCGAGCGGATGGAAGCCGGCCTCCTGGAGCAGTTCGAGCTCGTGGATGTTCCCGAAGCCATACGTGTTGTAGATGAACGCCGCGTCGGCGCTGGCCGTCACGCGGCCGCCCATTTTCTTGTAGTCGTTCAACAGCCGGAACCACACCTGGTAGAAGTTTCTCCACGCGATCTCGTCTTCGAGCGTCCAGTAATACCAGTACGACCCGTGATTGCTGCGGCTGGGGGAGTAGAAGTCCATGAGCGACGGAAGGGTGTACCGGGCATGCCAGTCGGCATTGCGCATGCGCATCAGGTCGCGTCCGGCGGCGTACGCCGTCATGGTGGGATCGAAGGTCGTGCCGAGCTTGCGGTGTTCCTGCAGGTATGCCTTCCACTCGTCGCTGCCCGGCGGGTAGATCTTGTCCCACAGCCTCGCCACCTGTCCGAACCGCATCTGCTCGTCGTCGTTGATTTGATCGACGGGCCACGGCTGGACGACGTAGTCCTTGAGGAGCGCTTCGAAGTGTCCGTAGAAATGCGTGACGGTCTGCAGTCCGAGCTTCGCCGCCACGAGCGCGTTCATCTGCGCGACCCCGGTCTGCTGCAAGTGAGCGGTCGATCCCATCTTGTGCTTCCTGGCCTCGTCAAGGAGCGCCGCCATGATGTCCGGACGCTGGGCGCCGAGCTTCAGGCCGTCCAGGCCGTTGGCCGTGCCCCATCGGACCCACTCGCGCGCCTGCTCCGGCGTATCGGGAACGCCTTTATCCCAGCCCGCGCCCGGCCGCTGGAAGTTGATGATGCGGGGCGCGACGATCTCGTTCCGGTTGCTGCGCTCGCGCTCGCTGACGACCATCGCGTGGTTGGTCAGCGGCACGCCGCGAACCGTCGTGTAGCCGTGAGCGAGCCACAGCTTGAACGGATACTCGATGTCCGGGTTCTTGGGTGCGCCGCCCGCGTGCTCGTGCAGGCTGACGAAGCCGGGCATCACGTACATCCCGGTCGCGTCGATCTCGAGATCGGCGGTTTGGGGCGTCCGATTCGATCGGAGCGGAAGTCCCGGCGCGCCGGCGCCCCGCACCGATTGAATCCGGTTACCTTCGATCACGATGTCGACCGGGCCGATCGGAGGCGCTCCCGTCCCGTCGATCAGAAACGCTCCGCGGATGACGAGCGCTTTGAATGGTCCACGTCCTTCGTCCGCCCGGCGTCGAGGAGCCGGGTTCAAGGGATCGCGATCGGATTGCGGGCCGACTTGAGGCGGCGTCACGGCCGTCCGTTGCGGAGTCTGGGCGCGCACAACCGCGCAGCACATGACGATGGCCAGGATCGAAAGAAGCTTCCGCATGGTGCCCTCTGGGGAACGTGGGATGGTTGCGGCCTACTGCACGACTCGAATCTCGAACAGCGATCCGGTCGCGGCCTGCGGCTGCGGCTGGATCTTCACCGTGATCGCGGTCTTCCCCCTCGTGAGCTGCTCCGGCACCTTGTACTCACGATCGAGGAGCTCGGTCGGGTGATACTCGAGGCCGTCGGTTGCAACCTTTTCACCATCGACCAGGACGACGAATTCGCGGCGCCGCCCTTCGCTCCCCAGGAACGTCGCCACCAGCGTCACGGGCTTCGCGGGATCGATCTTGAGCTGGTAGCTGATCGACCCATCGCGCTGCGCGGCTCGCCAGCGGCGGCCGAACATCTGGCCCTCGGTGACCGCGGCCTGCTGATTGTTGCCCTGCGCCGGCGCGCCTCCGGCCTGATACTGATGCGCCTTTTCACTCGCGTCGTTGTTGACGTCGACGCTGTCCACCGTCCGGCTCTCGACGTCCTTCCGCCGTGCCGCGGCGGCGGCGAGCTCGGTCTTCCGCGTCTCCCATTCTGACGGCGTGTAAACGGTCCAGTAGACGTTGTAGCGCGACTCGAGAATCGAGTTGAAGGGCACGAGGCGTATGTCTCGCGGCTGGCCGAGACCTTTGGTTTCGAAGGTCAATGGCTGACCAGCCACTGGCGCGATCTTCGACGGCAGTTGGGATACTTCCGGTGCAACGAGCGATGCGATCTCGACCGCCGGCAGGCGTCCAATCTGCTGGCCGGGAGAGTTCGGTCCAAACCGGTTGACCGCGCTCATTCCGGTCGTGCCGAGATCCGTCGCCAGCACGAGCGGGCCGTACATGAACGCGACCATCTTCGGGTTGTCTGACATCGCTTCCGTCCGCAGAGACATCGGCAGCGTGACCTGAATGATGTCGCCGGCCTTCCAGGCGCGCTCGAGCGTCAGGTACGAACCTGGCTTTGACGTCATGTTCTCCGCCCGCCCGTTCACGGCGACGGTCGCGGCCTTCGCCCAGAACGGATGCCGGATTCTGATGGTCAACGAGCCGGACGGCGCGGCCGCGATCGTCAGCTTTGTCGTTTCCTCGAGCGGGAAGCGCGTTTCCTGCCGCAGCGTCAACCCTTTGTCCTTCCACGTCAGCTCCGACGGAATGAACAGGTTCACGTACAGCGCCCCGTCGTCGTGGAAATAGATCGAGTCGTTGTATTTGCCGTGATTCTCGATGCCGGTGCCGACGCAGCACCAGAACGAGTCGTTCGGCGTCGAGTAGGTCTTGAAGGCGCCGGGCCGGAACGGGCAGTAGTAGATCATCATGCCCGTCTTGGGATCCTGTGACGGAAGAATGTGGTTGTAGAGGGCCCGCTCGTAGTAGTCCATCCGCTCGGCTGACGGCTGCCAGAAGAACAGGTGCCGCGTGAGCTTGAGCATGTTGTAGGTGTTGCACGTCTCGGAGCTGGAGGTCCCGAGATGACGCGAGAACTCCTCCGGCGGGAAGAAGCTCTCGCCGTCGCTGTGGCCGCCGTTCACGTAGGAGCGGTGATTGACGACGCGATCCCAGAAGAAGGTGGCGATCTGCTGATACCGGGGATCGCCGGTCAGCTCGTACTCGCGTGCGGCACCGATGATCTTCGGAATCTGCGTGTTCGCGTGAAGGCGGTTCAACGGATCCTCACCGCGCGCGAGCGGATCGAAGATCACTTTGTGGTCGAATTTCTTCGCCGTGTCGAGGTACTTGGCCTCGCCGGTGACGGCGTAGAGGTTGGCCAGCACCTCGTTCATGCCGCCAAACTCGGTCTGCATTGCCCGCTGCTGCTGCTCTTCCGTCAGGCGATCGACGCGGAACGTCACCCAGTCTGCCTTCTTCTTCACGATGTCGAGCGCCTGCTGGTTGCCACAGAGCTGATAGACCTCGAGCAGGCCGGCCATGATCTTGTGAATCGTGTAGTAGGGCGCCCACACGCGCTGGCGGGCGTCGACGCGGTCGAAGAACTCCTCGGGGAACGCCGACAGGTAGCCGGGGTTGAACTTCTTCGCCTCCGCATCCTGGACCTTCCCGAGCTCGGTGACCATGCTGTCCGCGCGGGTCTTGAACCGCGCATCGCCGGTACTCGCGTACATGATCGCGAGCGCCGACAGGTAATGGCCGATCGTGTGGCCGCGCAGCTCGGTTTCCGGAGATTCCCATCCGCCAAGTGGTGTCGCGGTCGACGGCAGTCCGGCCGTGACGCGGAAGTTGTGGAGAAGGCGATCCTGGTCGAGGCTCAGAAGGTACTGCTGATCGAGCTGCATCGCCGTCTTGAACGGCCCGTCCAGCAAACGAACGTCCTCGAGGCGGAACGGCCGTGCCTGTGAGGGAACCTTGTCGGCAACCTTCACGGGAATCGCGTGTTGATCGACCGTCCACGCCGCGCCGCCGGCGAAGGCGACCGCGACGACAACCGAGGCGAGCAGAATTCTGAAGGGTCTCATGGCCTGACAGCCTATTCACACTTGCCAGTCCGGGCAACAAGGACCTTCTTATCGATCCATCAACGTGGCGGATGGTGGAGGCCCACGTCGGCCCTGCTGAGCCGCGTGGTACACTCCGACGGACATGCCATTCAATCGGTCGTGGCGCCGCTTCAGCGCGGCGCTCCTGGCCACTCTTGCCGTGGCTGTCACCGCGCCGGAGGCGCGCCGGGCCCCCACCCTCGTGAACGGCCGGATCAGCGCGCTCTTCGGCGATCGCGGCCTGACGGCATTGACCGACGTTCGGATTGGCCGCACCTACCGCTTCAAAGACGACGGGTTCCGGTTGACTATCGATGGACAGGCCATCGAGAGCGCAAGTCTGAAGTCACCGAAGCAGGATGGGAACAAGGAGCGCTTCACCTGCAAGTGGACCGCCGGTGGCTACGAGATCGACGTCGTCTACGAGCTTCGTCCGGATTGGGAGTTCATCAGCAAGCAGATCCTCATCGCGAAAACGCCGTCCGCGTCCTACCGCGTCAACGACGTGCAGGTCGTCCGGGCGCAACTGGTTGAGCCCGTTGCCTCCAGTTACACGCCGGTTTCGTCGCATCCAAACCTGGGCATCGGCGACTACGGCGTCTTTCTGCGTTTCCAGGACAAGCGCGGCCTGCTTGCGACCGTGCAGAATCCGTTTCTTCGAACACAAGTGAACGCGGCGCAAGTCAACGTCGGCTACGCGCCGGAGATCGAGTGGCGGACCGAGTACGGATCATTTGCATCCGATCGCGGCCTGCTCGCGCCGTATCACTTGTCTGGTCGAGTACTGCCGGCGAAGATGGTTCCCGAGTGGGCCCTGCCGCCCGACGATACTCCGGCTCCCGGGATGGATCAGGCCGAGATCGCCGCCTTCACCGATCTGGTGCGAGCCTTCCTGCTCTACCGGCCTGTGGCGCCGCTCAACGTGATGGTCGGCTGGTGCGCGAACGACTACCAGATCGACGTCGCCACCGACAGCGGGCGCGAGGAGTACCGGCGCATCATCGATCGCGCGGCGGAGCTCGGGGCGCAATTCGTGCTGTACGCCCCCTCAAACTCGGCGCTCTCACGGCGTGAGGACAGCGTCGACGACTGGAGCTGGGAACATGTGCTGTGGCTGGGTCTCGGCCAGAAGATTCGCGCCAACCAGTGGGACGTGAAGACCGGCGAGATTCCGCCGTCGGTGAGCGAGATGCTGGCGTACGCGAAAACGAAACAGGTCAAGCTGCTCGCGTACGTGTATCCCGTCCTGCCGTTCGCGCAGCGCCAGGACTGGCTCGTCGCTGCGAAGAACAATCCGAAACGGCAGTACGCCAGCCTCGGCGTGCGAAGCCTGCAGGACTGGCTGATCGAAACGCTGGTGACCTTCCATCAGCGCACGGGCATCGGCGGCTACGCCTTCGATCACACCTTTCTGAACTACGACGGAACCAGCCCCTACGCCCAGTGGGCGGGCTGGCGTCGCGTGATGGAGGAGTTGCGGAAACGGATCCCCGACGTGGCGATCGATGGCCGGCAGGCGTATCAGCTCTACGGTCCGTGGTCCTGGCTTGCCGGCAGCTATCCGCACCCGACGGCCACTGATGAGCAACCGGAGAGCTTCGTTCCGTTTCCGGATCTGCACTTCGATCGCGTCTCGGCCGATCGTCAACGCTACACCGCGTACCGGTATCGCATGTACGACTTCGCGCCGACCGAGATCGTCCCCGGTTTCATCACCCACCAGACGGCGCGCAGCGACGACGGCGGGAAAATGCCGGAGCGGCGCACCGAGGACCACGGCGTCGTGTTGCAATCGTTTCGCGCGCGAGACTGGGACTACCTGGGCTGGCGCTATTCGCTGCTCTCGTCGATCGCGACCGCCGGATGGAACAACGTCCTCAACCTGATCCCGGCCCGCGATCCCGATGAGCAGCGCTTGTTTTCGGACGCGGATCGGCGCTGGTTTCGCGGATGGATCGATTGGACCGCGAAGAACAAGGAATACCTCAGGCGCACGCGCTCCATCCTCGGTCAGCCAGCGCTCGGACGCGTCGACGGCACCGCGGCGATCAACGGCGACCGCGGTTTCATTTTCCTCTTCAACCCGAATGCCGAACAGTTGAAGGCGGCGTTCGCCCTCGATGACACGATCGGACTGACGGTGCCGGGGACCTACGTGCTGAAGGAGCTGTACCCCATCGAGGGCCGCCTTGTGGGGAAGCCGGGCGCGGGACGCTGGTCTTTGGGCGACAAGGCGTCGCTGACGGTTGCCGGCGGGACTGCGGTCGTGCTCGAACTGCAGCCGGCGGGATCGATGGCGGGCCCGCTCGTGTTCAATGTGCCCGGCCGCGTCACGCTGCAGGGCGATGCCCTCGCGCTGACCGATGTGCGTGGCGAGATCGGTTCGACGAGCGACGTGTTCGTGCTGTTGCCAGCCGGATCCGCGCCCGCGAGCGCGACGGTCAACGGACGCGCGGTGCCAATCGCGTCGAAGAGCGAGGCGGGCGTGACGCTCCCGGTCGGCTTCGAGGGCACGCCGTTCCGGCAGTATCAGACGGTGATCGAAGGAGTGGCAGCGCCGGCGGGGGGACGCGTCACCGGCCGCTTCACGGTTCCGCGCCGCGTGTTCGATCAGCTCGCGGCGCGCCGCAAGGCGTGGCCGATCCCCTGGACCCCCGATGACTTTCGGACAACCTGGCTGGTGCCGGAGCGACTGTTCCTGTTCGTCCAGATTGCGGAGCCCGATGCGCGGTGGGACGCCCGGCTGACGATCGACGGCCGGACTTTTGAATTGAAGAAGGCGTACACAGCGGTCCGCGCGGCACCACGCACGTTCGTCGGCTTCTACGCGGACGTGTCGATGTTGGATGCCGATCGCGCTTACGACTTCGAGCTCGAACTGCCCGCGCTGAAGCCCGGGCAGTTTCGTGGAGTCTTTTTCGAGAACGTGGAGACGGAGTACACGGATCGGATTGCCGGTGGACGGTAAGGGGTTTATCTTCGCTGTCCGCTGACTCCGACTACACGCTACACGCTTCTCAGCTCGCCCGTGCCTGCGGCCCGCATCCGTACCGGACGCGCGGGCGCTTCCATTCGCTCCCAGTTGAAGTTGCGCACCAACTTGATCAACTCCCGCGCGGAGTCAGAAAGGTACCCCTGTTCGCGGTAGACCATCAGCGTGCGGCGCGGGATCGAGAGCTCTCGAAGCGGAATGCGGACGAGCGTCCCGTCACGCAGCTCCTGCCGGACAGTCACGCCCGGCACGATCGCCAGCCCGACCTCTTCCTGGACGAAGCTCTTGATGTTCTCGAAGCTCCAGAGCTCGGCCACGATCCGGCAGCGTGAGCCATGGCGCTCGAACAGGCGCAGGATCATGTCCGCGGTCGTGCTGCACAGATGGTGCAGGACGAATTGTTCCGCGCTCAGGTCTCTGACGCTGATTTCCGCGCGTCGCGCCAGCGGATGCGTCGGCGAGGAGATGAGCATCATCTCATCGGTGTGCACCTCGACCCACTGGAGATCGTGGAACGCCGGCTCGTCCTTGACGAAGCCCACATCGACCTCGCGGTCGAGGACCTGCCGCGGGATCTCATTGAGGCGCGACCGGTAGATGCCGATCTTGATGTCCGGAAACTTCTGCAGGTAGCTGCGGAGCGGCGCCGGTAACAGATAGACGGCCGCGGACTCGTGCGCCGCGATGGCCAGCGTGCCTGCCTTGAGCGTGCGGAGCTCGGAAACCTGGCGCATGGCTTCATCGCGCATGTTCACCATGCGCCGCGCGTAGTCGGCGAGCACCCGTCCGGCTTCGGTCAGCGAGACCTCGTGGACGTCGCGCGCGAAGAGCGGCGCGCCAACCTCTTCCTCGAGTTTCTTGATGCTCTGACTGACGGCTGGCTGCGTCCGACAGACGCGCTCGGCCGCGCGCGTAAAGGTGCGTTCCTCGACAACTGCGAGAAAGTGTTCGAGTTGCAGCAGATCCATGGTCGCTCCCCGGGCGCAAGCATACGCAAACGGACCCCTGGCCGCAAGGCGCCGGGCGTCCACGACCGTTCTACAATCTCCGGCATGTTTTCGACACGAAGCCCCCTGCCCTGGCTCCTCTCCCTGGCGGTCTTCGTCGCGACGCCCGCGTACGCTCAGGCGACGGCCCCCGCCCGTCAGACGAACAGCCTGATCGATCTGTCGCGATCGCTCCAGGAGCTCGCGGAGAAAGTCAGCCCGTCCGTCGTTCAGATTTTCGTCACGGGCTACGCTCCGCCAGACAACGAAGATGCGGCAGCCTCCGGGGAGCCGGCGCTCGAGCGCAGCAGCGGATCCGGCGTCATTCTCGATTCCGACGGCTACATCGTCACCAACGCCCACGTCGTCGAGAATGCGACGCGGCTCGAGGTGGAGCTGCCGTTTGCCGCCAGCGGCGGCGCCTCGGGACGATCCATCCTCCGGCGCCGCGGGCGCAACGTCGGCGCGCAGATCGTGTCGATCGATCGCGAAACGGACCTCGCGGTCATCAAGGTCGACGCGCAGGGGCTGCCAACGTTGACGTTCGGTGATTCGGAAACGTTGAGGCCCGGACAGATCGTGCTGGCGTTCGGCAGCCCGCTCGGCCTCGAATCGTCGGTCACGCTCGGGGTCGTGAGCGCGGTCGCGCGTCAGCTGACGCCGGAAGATCCGATGATCTACATCCAGACCGACGCGACGATCAATCCTGGCAGCAGCGGCGGCGCCCTCGTCGATACCGAGGGCCGGCTGGTTGGCATCAACACGCTCATCTACACGCAGTCGGGCGGCAGCGAGGGCATCGGCTTCGCCGCCCCGAGCAACATCGTCCGCAACGTGTTCGGTCAGATCAGAAAACACGGTCGCGTACGGCGGGGCGAGATTGGCATTTTTCCGCAGACGGTGACCGCGCTGATCGCGGAAGCGCTTCACATCTCGCCCGAGGCCGGTGTGGTGCTCGCGGACGTCGTCCCAGGCGGGCCGGCGGAACGGGCCGGGCTTCAACCGGGGGACGTCGTGCTGACGCTCGACGACAAGCGTATGGAGAATGGCCGTCAGCTGCGCATCAACATCTACACGCGCGCGATTGGGGATACCGTCACGCTCGGCGTCCTGCGCGGCGAACGCCGCCTCACCGTCCGTGTGCCGGTCGCCGAACGCGAGTACGACACGGGGCGCCTCAGCGAGCTCGTTTCTCCGCAGAACACGATCCGCGAGCTCGGCGTGCTCGGACTCGATCTGACGCCGAAGGTTGCGCAGCTGCTGCCGGAGCTGCGGCGCGACAAAGGCGTGGTGGTTGCGATCGTCTCGCCCGTGACTCCGTACTCGCAACAGGGCAAGCTGGAAGCGGGGGATGTGATTTACGCACTCAATGGAAAGGCGGTCGAGACCGTGGAGTCGCTCAAGACCGCGATGGCGGCGCTGCCGGCCAACGCCGCCGCGGTGCTGCAGGTCGAGCGTCACGATCGCCTGATGTACATCGCCTTTCGCGTCGAGCGCTGATCCCTCCACTCGCGCGACGCGACCTTCGCCTCGCCGACCTTCGCCGGTGAGCTGATCTGTCTCTATATCCCATTCAGAGTAGGGCGGATAGCGCCGCGTTTCGAGCTGCAGGCCGAACACGAAACCGAAATCCGACCTGCGTGTATTGAGAGTCATCGTGCCGGCGTGTGATGTGCGGGGGCGTGCAGTTTCGGAACGAAAAGTCTGGCCATCTCGCACATTCCTTGAGGGTTCGGCTCCAGATCGTCGTGTGCCAGCCAGATTGGCGCGGATCCTGCCTAGTGCCGTTCGTCTCCCCAGCACTGCTCGCGACCCGTCCCTCTATTCGAGTCGTGTTCATGCACACAGCTGCACTCCGTCGCGCGCCCGTCCGCGCCGGCATTGCGTTCGCTCTCGTTCTCACGGCGGCTGTCGCCGGCGCGCAGACCGTGGTCAATCCGAACACGGTCGAATTCACGCCCTCGGCCAGCCACAACGCCCTCAATGCCGACGGCACGCCCGTCGTTACCGATTACCAGCTTTCGGTCTACGTTCCCGGTCAGACCACGCCGGTCTTCGGGTCCAGTCTGGGCAAGTTGACGCCGGATCCGGACGGCATCATCCGATTCAACATCAGCACACTCTTGTCGTCCGTGCTGACGCCCAATGTGGTCTATGAGGCGCACGTCAGTGCCGTCGGGCCGGGCGGATCTGCAGAGAGCACGCCGTCGAACACCTTCACATTCCAGACGACCGGAACCTGCGCTCCGAGCATCGCGCCCGCAAGTCAGGCTACGCCCGCCGCGGGGGGCACGGGCACCGTGGCGGTGACCGCCGGTTCGGGCTGTGCCTGGAGCGCGGTTGCGAACGTCGCGTGGCTGACGATCACCGCGGGCACGAGTGGCAGCGGCAACGGCTCGGTCAATTACAGCGTCGCGGCCAACACCAGCACCAGCGCACGCACGGGAACGTTGACCATCGGTGGCCAGACGTTCACGGTGACGCAGGCCGCCGCACCCTGCAGCTACAGCATCTCGCCGGCGAGCCAATCGGTGACTTCGACCGGCGGCACCGGATCGGTGGCGGTGACGGCGCAAGGCGGGTGCACGTGGTCGGCGAGCAGCAGCGCGGCGTGGCTGACGATCACCGCAGGCGCGAGCGGCAGCGGCAACGGGTCGGTCAGCTACGGCGTCGCGGCCAACACCAGCACGAGCGCGCGCACGGGAACGCTGACGATCGGTGGGCAGACGTTCACGGTGACGCAGGCGGCGGCGCCCTGCAGCTACAGCATCTCGCCGGCGAGCCAGTCGGTGGTGGCCGCGGGCGGCACGGGTTCCGTGGCAGTGACGGCGCAAGGCGGCTGCACGTGGTCGGCGAGCAGCAGCGCGGCGTGGCTGACGATCACCGCAGGCGCGAGCGGCAGCGGCAACGGG
>DATAEK010000431.1:0-7572 GCA_036258055.1 Vicinamibacterales bacterium | reverse complement strand
TTGGAGCCGACCCGCATCACGACGATGCCGCCGACCGTTTCGCCCGTACCGTTGTAATCCGCAGCTCCGCGCCGAATGTCGGGCCCGTACTGAACGCGTGCGACGTCGCCGAGTCGGATCGGCACCCCGCCCGCGCCCACGGTTACGACGCTGCGCTCGAGGTCGGCGAGTTCCTTGACGTAGCCACGCCCGCGCAACACGTACTCGCGCCCGGCGAGCTCGAGCACACGCGCGCCGACCTCCGCATTCGCGTCGCGCACGGATCGAGTGACGTCGCCGAGCGTCAGTCCGAAGCCGACCAGTCGCTCCGGGTCAATGACGATCTGGTACTGACGCTGGAACCCCCCGAGCGACGCGACCTCCGCCACGCCAGCGACGGACTGCAGGGCGGGACGCACCGAGAAGTCCTGCAGGGCGCGCAACTCGGCGAGGTCCATCCTGCCGGTCGCATCTTTCAGAACGTACTGGTAGACCCAACCCACGCCGCTCGCGTCCGGGCCGAGCGTTGGTGTCACGTCTGGCGGGAGCAGCTGCTGCACCCGTCCGAGCTGTTCGAGCACTCGCGTTCGGGCCCAGTAGATGTCGGTCCCTTCACCGAACAAGGCGTACGTGAAGCTCATGCCGAACATTGAATAGCCACGAACCGTGACCACGCCCGGCGTGCTTTGCAGGGTGCGTACGAGCGGATACGTGATTTGGTCTTCGACCAGATCGGGGCTGCGTCCCATCCACTCGGTGAAGACAATCACCTGCGGATCGGAAATG
This sequence comes from Vicinamibacterales bacterium, assembly GCA_036258055.1. Lineage (GTDB taxonomy): Bacteria > Acidobacteriota > Vicinamibacteria > Vicinamibacterales > 2-12-FULL-66-21 > DATAEK01. The sequence continues at coordinate 6,807 of DATAEK010000431.1, read as the reverse complement.
TCGGGCAGCGCGTCGAGCGGTGTCTTGCGGACCGAATCTGCAGCCCACAACATGAGCACCAGGACGACGCTGAAGACGACCCACTTGTGCCGCGCCGATAGTTCGATGAGACGTTCGACCATGGCGGTTACTCCCGATGTCCCGCATGCCGATCCACAGGCGGAGCGTTCGGTGCCTGTGTCGCCGGCTGTAAAGGAATGTCCTCAGGCTTCGACGCGCCACCGTGGCTGTGCCCAACTGCTCCGCCCGTCGCGCGCAGGCGGCTCTCCGAATCGAGCAGGAACACGCCGGCGGCAACGATGTGGTCACCTGCCTTCAGGCCTGATCGCACCTCGACGCGGTCGGCGAGCTGTACACCCAACGTTACTGGTCGCGGCTCGAAGCGGTCGCCGACGACGACGAAAACGTGCTGCTGCCGTCCCGTATCGACGACGGCGTCGCGCGGAACGGTGATCGTGGGGATACCGGCCGACGCGAAGGCAGCGGTGCCGTACAGACCGGGCCGCAGCGTGCCGCGCGGATTAGCCACCGTGAACCGCACGCGGAGGGTTCGCGTGCGCTCTGTCAGCATTGGGTACAAAAAGTCCATGCGGGCCGCAAACGGCTGGCGTCCGGATGCCGGGAAGTCCAGTAGTGCCGTGGATCGCACCCGTACCGCGGGGATGTTCGCCTCAGCTACCTCTGCCAGCACCCAGACCCGCGACAAATCCGCAATCGTCAGGAGCGTCGTCGACGGATCGACCGCTGTGCCCACCGTTACGCCTCGATTCACCACGACACCGCTTCGAGGTGCCACGACGGTGACCAGGCGTTTCGGTTCGCCGCTCTGCTCGATCGCGTCGATTTCTGCAGGCGTCATGCCCAGCACGCCGAGGCGCGTGCGACCACTCGCGACGACCGCGCTCCTAATCCCGGACGCGGCGGTGGCTTTGCGTGCGGCGAGGTACTCGGTCTGCGACGACAGCAGTTCCTGCGAGAAGATGTGGGCCAGCGGCTGACCGGCGATTACCGTCTCACCGGTCGTGTTCACGTCGAGCTGCTCGAGCCATCCCGCGACGCGCGTATGCACATGGGAAATGCGCGATTCATCGGGGACGACAGTCGCAACGGCCAGTACCGACTGAGTCAAAGACTCACGCCGGACTTCTTCGACGCGAACTCCAAGCTCCTGCAACGTGGATGATTCGACATCGATCGGCACTCTTAAAGGATCAGAGGCACGTTCCATCGCCGCCATGTCGTGCGCGGCCGCAACCGCCGGCGCATCCGGTTTGCCCGACGCAAACGGCCACTGCTCGCGCGCGTGTTGAACCCAAAGCGCACCGCTGAGGACGGCGGCTGTGACGACCGCCGACAGCAGCGGGGCTCCAACGCGACGAAGTGTGAGAGCAGGTGTCATCGGAGTATCCCTTCGTACGATCCAATTGCCCGTCCGAGTTGTGCCCACGCGAGACCCAGCGTCGTCTCAGCCGTGATCAAATCCGCCTGCACGAGCCACAATGCTTGAACCGCTTCGATCACGCTGACCAGCGGCAGTTGACCGGCGGTGTAGCCGGCGAGTGCGGGGTCGATCGCCATGCGAGCGCGCGGGAGAACATCGGATTTGATGGCGAGCTGTCGATCGCGAGCGGCCTGAACCTGGCTCACCGCCACTGCCGCATCGCCTTCGATCATTCGCGTCATCGCGCGGAGATCGGCTTCGGACATCGCTCGCATCGCCTCTGCCTCGGCCACGCCCGCGCGGAGCTTGCCGCGCCAGATCGGCAAGCTGACGCCGACCATGGCCATCCAGCCGTTGCCATCTGTCATGGTGTAGGCCGGCCCTGTCCGAATCGTGGCCATCGGCCGGAACATGTCCCGCATCACCTCGACGTCGGCCTTGGCCCGTGCGATCTCGGCGCCTCCGGCGATCAGCTCAGGGCGGGAGGTCAGCGCGTTCTTGATGACCGACCACGGTGGGACTGGTTGCGCCAGGCCGAGCGGGGCGAGCGGCGGGATGGGAAGATCAGCATCCAGCGCGAGGCTCGTGTTCAGCATCGCTTCGGCGCCACGAACTTCGCCGACGAGCGCGCGAGCCACGGCTTCGAGTCGCGCCACTTCCACTTCCGCCCTCAGAACATCCGACTGCGGCGCGGTGCCGCTCGCGTATCGCGCATTCGCCGCCGCAACCACCTCGCGGGCAAACGTCAACTGCTCGGCGACCAAAGCCTCCGTCCGCCGCCGCTCCATGAGCATCAGAAACGCGTTGGCTGCTTGGACGCCAACATCCAGGGTGGTGCGGTTAGTCTCGGCCTTGAGCCGATCGACGTCCGCAAGTGCCGAGGCGCGGCGATGCTGGCGGATGCCAGAGAGCGGAAACTGTTGCTCGACCGTGACGCTCCAGTTGGCGCCATTGAGCATGAACGGCAGGTGATCGAGCGAAGGCGAGAGCATCGGATCGGCGAGGGCCGACACGATGGCCGGTCTCGCCTCTCCTGCCCGAACTCGCGCCCGCGCGCCTTCGATCTCGTCCCGGCGTTCGCTCGCCAATCGAACGACGTCGCTCAGACCCAGCGGCGACGGGAGCGCCTTTACAACTTGAGCTGCCGATGGCGCTGGCGCACTGGCGACAAGCAGCACGAGCACGAGAGCGAATCGACCTGCTGGGACGGGCTTCATGGCGGTCACGGCCTCTGTTGTGCTGTTGTGCCTCTGCACTCGGGTTTGGCAACCGTGAACAAACGTCCAATCGGCGTTGTCACGGCCCGCGCGAGTTGCAACGCGCAGGTACTCTGCTGTGGGTACGGCTGGCGCGCGGTCCTACAGCCGGGGGCGGCTGTGGCTCAGATTCGGAGGGCTACAACGAGAGGTCGTGCTTCGGGCGGGGGTGGCTGCGCACCGTCAAGACATGGCGCACAGGGGCATGGCGGACGCGCGGATTGAAATCGCGCGACAACGACACCGTTTGCCGCGTCCGAAGCAGACGCCCTTTGTCGTCCGTCTTCGCGGACGAATGGCGCTGCCCAGGACGTAACCTGGGTGCAGCTCTCGCTTCCGGTCACGCTTGGGACCGAGGTTGGAGCCTGGTGCTCGCAGCCGCTATTCACGCTCCCCTGCGGATGACACAGAATGCGGCACAAGAGCGCGGTGTTTTGCCCCAACGTCAGCGTCAGCACGATTGAAACGAGAGCTGCTCGGAACACGTCGATGCTCGTGAGACCCAAGGGCAAGACCTGCGCCACCCCGAGCAGTGGGAACACCTCGAAAGTCGTTCGATTTTCAACCGGGATAGCACGCGAGGCCTGCGGGATCTGGGGAATTTCACCGAGAGATGCCGAAAATCTCACAGCCGTCCGAAGAGCGTTCGTGCTGGGAAGTTAGGGTCCCGAAGGCGACCATGAGCACGCTGTAGACCGTGCCGAGCAGCATCCACAGCGGCCTCGTCGGAATGCCGATGGCGGACAGCTCGCTGATCGTCTGCGACCAAGAGCTGTAACCTTCCAACCACATGCCGACAAAGAGCGTCATGCCGACATAGAGGAACGAAGCAAGAATCCCGCAGACGAGCAACGTCTTTCGTTTCATGACTCACCTCGCTACCGGGCGGTGTAGAGGAGGAACAGCGTTCGCTGATGACGTCTGCGATTTTTGCAACTCGAACACCGCCAGCGCAGCTCCGGCAACGGGCAACGCGTAGTCCGCGCTGACCCCGAGAAGAAATGCGGAAGACCGAACGGCGGGATCTTTAGGACGCTGCCATGCTCCACGAAGAAGTCTTCTCTGGAGAACGGCAGTCCCATGTTCGGAAGCACACTCGACTGAGGGCGTACACGAGCAGTCGGATGCCACTCGCGTGAGGCGATGCTGCGCGTCGATTACCGCGTGCAACGCGCGACGACGCCGGAAATCCGGCACTTCCATGACGTAATTTCGCACGTCGCTGGGGGGTATTCCGCACGTTCCCGAAGGTCTCAGCGGCGGCGGGTCCATGTTCCAGTGATTTAAGGCGATAGGGATCGGCAAGGTTCATGCGTCCTGGAACGGGGGGTTGGCCGAGGTGTCGATCTCGCATCGCTCGCCGGTTCCGATCTCTCCTCTATTCGACGCCGTCGCTGACGGCGCTCAATTCCGGGACCAGATTGCCATCGAGGTAAAGGCCCCTCCCGACGCCGATTCGAGAGGACGTGCCGCATGAAGGACTGGGTCAAACGACATCCGCTGTCGTCATATTTCTTCGTGGCGTACGTCGTGTCGTGGAGCATTGCCGTACCGCTCGCCCTGCAGGCGCAAGGCTTCGTCTTCCACCGTCTTCCGTGGTCGCTCCACTATCTGGCGGCGTTCGGCCCGGCAGCGGCGGCGCTGCTGATCGCGCGGCTGCTTCGGGAACCGGCAAGGACAGCCGAGCGTGCCGAACCGAGATCGGTCGCTCGCGGGATCTTCTGGTGGACGGTCGGAGTCGGCTCACCCCTGCTCTTGTTCGTCATCGCCCTCGTCGCAGCCCGGATCGCCGGCCAGACGAGGCCGACATGGACGTCGCTCGGCCATATCAATTTCCTGCCCGATTTGGGTGTGATGGCCTGGGGACTTTGGTTCCTCACAAGCGGCGTTGGCGAGGAGCTTGGTTGGCGGGGCTTTGCGTTGCCTCGCTTGCAACGAACGCACTCGGCCATGTCGAGCACTCTGCTGCTTGCGATTGGCTGGGCGGGGTGGCATCTGCCCGCGTTCTTTTACGTGCCCAGCTACACCGCCCTTGGTCTCCGAATTCTGCCCGGATTCTTCTTGGGCGTGCTCGCTGGAGCGATCGTCCTGACGTGGCTGTACAACAGCAGCGGCGGCAGCGTCCTCACGGCCGTACTGTGGCACGCGTCGTTCAACTTCGTCACGGCCTCACCGAACGCCGGCGGGCTGGTGGCCGCCGTCACGAGCACGCTCGTGATGGTCTGGGCGATCGTGGTCATCTGGCGGTACGACTGGGCGACGCTCGCGAGCTTGCCAAGATCGGTGCGCGCAACTCGCGAGGAGAAGAGTCGCGCACTTCCGGGAGACGAGCGCATTCCAGAAGCCATTGACACGCTGACGCACGGCGTGACGATTCGACGACCGCCGCGCGACGTGTGGTCTTGGCTGGCGCAAATGGGCGCCGGCAACCGCGCTGGTTGGTACAGCTACGACTGGCTCGACAACGGCCGGCAGGCGAGCGCCACGCGTATCGTGCCGGAACTGCAGCATCCGGCCGTGGGGACGATCTTTCCCGCCTTGCCTGGCGTGACGGATGGCTTCGTCGTGCTGGCGATCGAACCCGAGCGGGTGTTGATGCTTGGGTGGCTCGCCCCGAACGGCACGCTGGATGTGACGTGGACGTTTGTGCTCGACGAAGTGGCACCGGGCGTGACGCGTGTCCTCGTGCGCGCCCGCGGCGGCCCAGGGTATCGATTCCACGTGCTGCCGTTGCTGCTGACCAGAGTCGTCGTCAGGGTGGTGCACTTCATCATGCAGCGGAAGCAACTGCTTGGCATTGCCGAGCGAGCGGAGATGGCCATGTCGCATACATCTGTGTTCAAGACTCCCGAAGGTGAAGCCGCATTTCTCGCCGCGTATCACGCCGTAATGAAGCTGTGGCCGGTTCCGTACGAAGAGATGGAGGTTCCAAGCCGATTCGGGATGACGCACATCATCGTGAGTGGGCCGAAGGATGCGTCACCGTTGGTGCTCTTACACGGCTATATGGCGACATCGGCGATGTGGGCGCCCAACATCGCCGATTTCAGCAAGGACTATCGCGTCTATGCCATCGACGTCATGGGTCAGCCCAGTAAGAGCATTCCCACGGAGCCGATACGAAACGCAGAAGACTACGCGGTGTGGCTCGCCGAGACGTTGGACGGACTGCACCTCGACCGCATCTGTCTCGTGGGCCAGTCGTACGGAGGCTGGCTGGCCCTCAACTTCGCCCTGAGCGCACCAGACCGTCTGCAGAAGCTCGTGCTGCTGTCTCCGGGTGGAGGCTTCGTGCCGATGGTCAGACAGTTCAGCCTGCGCGGGATGCTCATGGTGTGGTTCCCGACACGGGTCACCGTGAACTGGTTCATGCGCTGGCTGGGAATCACTGGGACGGATGCACGGTATGTGCGTGAGTTGACGTACCTCGGTCTGAAGCACTTTCGAGTTCCCGTCGAGACGTTGCGTGTCATGCCCGTCTTGTTCCCTGACGATCGACTGCGGGCGATGCGTGTCCCGACACTGCTGCTCATCGGCGACCACGAAGTCATCTGCGACCCGGCAACGGCGTTGGCCCGGGCTCGCCGGCTCTTTCCTGACGTCCGAGGCGAACTGGTGCCACAGTCCAGCCACGACATGTGTTTCAGTCAACGTCGAATCGTGGATGCGCGCGTGCTCGATTTTCTGAAGAAAACACGAACTGACGCTCGAGGCGCGATCACCGAGCGCTCGGTGGCGTAGTTTGCCTCTCCGTCAGCTGAAAGGAGATCCGCCATGATTCCAACCCTCCTCGTGATTCTCACGTTGGCGGTGCTGTATTGGTTTCCGATTCGGCGGTGGATGAGCCGTTGGGGCGCCACCCCAGCCGATCTGTCGCGGGTCATGGCGGGCGATAGCCTGCTCGTGGATCCGACGTATTCAGGAACGATGGCCGTCAGCGTCGCTGCGCCGCCGGAAGACATCTGGCCGTGGCTGGTGCAGATCGGCTATCAGCGCGGCGGTCTGTACAGCTACGACTGGCTCGACCGGCTGTTCGGCTATCTGGATCGTCCGAGTGCCACCCGTATCCTTCCGGAGTTTCAGCACCTCGCCGTTGGTGACGAAATTCCC
>DATAEK010000424.1:0-9102 GCA_036258055.1 Vicinamibacterales bacterium | reverse complement strand
CGCCGCGCTCGTCGGGCGCGCATGGCTGCCTGACGTCGATGGGCCGGCCGTGGTGGCCGTGAACGGCGACGGCCTCCACGACCTGTCCCGCGTCGCCCCGACCTGCAGTCAACTGCTCGATCTCGAGGATCCCGTCGCGGCCGTTCGCGACGCCGGCAGTTTGCCGCGCATCGGATCGGTAGAGGACGTTCTGGTGAGCTCCGACCCCGAGCGTCGCGATCCACGAGCGCCATGGCTGCTCGCGCCATGCGACCTACAGGCGATCAAGGCGAGCGGCGTCACGTTCGTGGCCAGCCTGCTCGAGCGCGTCATCGAAGAGCAGGCGCGCGGCGACGCGCGCAAGGCGGAGTCCGTCCGGCAGTCGATCGTCGCGATCATCGGCAGCAACCTGCGCGATATTCGTCCGGGCTCCCCGCAGGCGCGCGCCATCAAGGACGCGCTGCTGGCGCAAGGCGTGTGGTCTCAGTACCTCGAAGTCGGAATCGGCCCCGACGCGGAGATCTTCACCAAGGGACAGCCGATGTCGGCGGTGGGCACCGGGGCCGAGATCGGGATCCATCCGCAGTCGGAGTGGAACAACCCCGAGCCGGAGGTCGTGCTCGCCGTCAACAGCGCCGGCCGCAGCGTCGGCGCCACGCTGGGCAACGACGTCAACCTGCGCGACTTCGAGGGACGGAGCGCGCTGCTGCTCGGCAAGGCGAAAGACAACAACGCGTCCGGCGCGATCGGCCCGTTCATCCGGCTCTTCGACGAGCGCTTCGGACCAGACGAGGTGCGGCGGTGCGAGGTGGAGCTGAAGGTGAGGGGAGCGGACGGGTTCACGTTCACTGCGACCAGCTCCATGTCGCAGATCAGCCGCGACCCGCTGGAGCTCGTCGATCACGCGATGGGCGCGCACCATCAGTATCCCGATGGCATGATGCTGTTCCTCGGGACGATGTTCGCACCGACCGTCGACCGCTTCGGGCCGGGCCAGGGCTTCACCCACGCAGTGGGTGACGTCGTTGAGGTCTCGACCCCGGCGCTCGGCACCCTGATCAACCGCGTGAACCACACGGACCGGATCGCGCCCTGGACGTTCGGCTCGGTGGCGCTCATGAAGAATCTCGCGCGCCGGGGACTCCTGTAGCGAACTGTGCAGGCGCACGATTGCACAGTGCCTATTGCCATTTCGTCGCAAACCGGGTCATCATCCGCGACATGCCTCGCTCTTCCGACGAGTGGATCGCGCAATACGCAGAGAGTCACCGGCATCCGATCAACCGGGTTCTCCATACCTTCGGGATCCCGATGATCGCGCTCTCGCTCCCGCTGTTCATCGCCGCGCTCTTCGTCGAGAGTCTTTGGCCCATACCCACCGCCCTGTTCGTCGTTGGTTGGGTCTTTCAGTTCATCGGCCACGGATTCGAGGGAAAGCCGCCGGAGTTCTTCAAGGACCCGAGATTCCTGCTCGTTGGCCTGCGCTGGTGGGTGGCCAAGATCCGCGGGCGCGCTTAGCAGCCCGTGGTGAAACGCTGGCTCTAGTCTCATCCGAGCGTCGCCCCTCGGACTCCCCGACACGCGCCCTCGCTCGCCGCTGCGCCGGCTCGCTCCGGTCGCGTGGCTCGCTCGCAACGCTCGCTCGCGCTGTTACCTCTTGGCGGCTTATGAGATAGCTTCTAGCCACGCCAACCGAAGCAGTTTCGCGGTGCTTGCTTACAAAGTGAGGGCGGTGCGTCTCGCCGTCCACGGGCACGAGCAAGCCATGCCAGCAGCGAATGGAATTCTCGCGGCGTTTGCCGCGTTCTTATATACATCCGCGCCGGGTTCGCCCGGGGTCGCACGCGGACCAGGATGGTGACGCGTTGGCGCTCCTCGCAGAGGTTGTACGACCGAGCATCCTTTCGGACCACGGGATGAAGTACTTCCAGTTCGGGCCGTCGGTGTGACCGCCGTCATGCTGCCGCCAGGCCAGCTGCCCGTTCAGCAGACCCTCGTTCACCGGCGGCATCCTCTCGTTCGTGTAGTCGTCGGATCGGCCGAGATCTCTGGCGCCAAGCAGCCGGAAGACGGGCTGCGCGGCGATCGCGGCCATGAAGCTCCCTTGCTGGTCGAGCCACCTGGCGTCGCCTTTCTCCGGGATCCCGTAACTGATGAACGTCGGGCGCGGAGCGCACAGCGCAATGAGCTCGTGAGCGTCGACTGGAATGTCCCCGGCGTTCTTCGAGCCGAAGGTCGCGTCTTCGGCGCCGTACTTCAGGAAGTTGCCGGCCATCCAATGGTATTCGCCAGAGCCGGTCAGATTCTCGACCGCCTCGCCGAAGTTGCGGCGATGCAGCTTGGCGCCCCCCTCGCCTGACGATCCAACCAGCACGACTGCGAAGCGCTCGTCGAACGCCATCGTAATGAGCGCCGCCTTGCCATAACGGGACACGCCTTCGATGCCGACGCGCTTTGCGTCGACCGTCCTCAACGTTTCGAAGTAGTCGAGCGCGCGCGACGCGCCCCATGCCCACGCACGCAGCGATCCCCAGTCGTCGGGCTTCCGCCGCTCGCCCCTGTTGACGAGACCGATGATGCCTTTCGTCAATCCGGCGCCGTTGTCGGCCTGAATGCTCGTCGGGGTCAAGGACGCGTAGCCCCAGCCTGCAGCAATCAGCTGCTCCGCAGGCGGCGGATCGCTGCTGCTGGCGGCTGGCGGCCGACCGCGTCCACGACCCACCGCCGCTTCGGCTGATGGCAGCAGGCCGCTGCCGAACATGATCATCACCGGCACCGGCTTCATCGCGGCCTTCGGCGTGACCAGCGTCATCTGCATGTCGACCGTGATCGACGGGAACGACGAGTTGTCGACGTGGCCAGTGAGCTGTCGGCCGATGACAGGGCGCGATCCCAGCGACCATTCCTCGGATGCCGTTGCCGACCACGTCACCTTGGGCACGTTGCGCGGAATCCGCCCGATGACTTCGCGCTCGAAGAGCTCGACGATCTCGGGCCGCCGCTGCGTCTTCCAGACGCGGGCCGACGTCACCTTCGTCCCGTTCGCAAGCGTGAGCGCGTCAGGAAGAATCGGATAGGGGTTGGCGAGCGCCTCGTCGTAATTGGCGTGATTGGGCGCGGACTCGTTGCCGCTGGGGCCGGGGCGCAGCGTGCGGATACCCAGCCGCGCCATCATGTCCTGGTGATCGGCCGTCGTCTCCGCGGCGAGTGCCTCGCGCGCGGCCTGATCCTGCGGCTGTTGCGAGTTTGCGACGCTGGTGAAGGACACGAGGAAAACCGCGAGAGAGTGCGAGCGGGCGTCGCGAGCGAGCCACGCGAACGGAGCGAGCCACGCGAACGGAGCGAGCCACGCGAACGGAGCGAGCCACGCGAACGGAGCGAGCCGGCGAAGCGGCGAGCGAGAGAGCGTGTGGGGGAGTCCGAGGGGCGAAGCCCCTCGGATAAAACTAGAACCGCGCATACGTCGAATCATACGCGAGGGCAGCCAGGCGGCCGGACAGCCCGCTCGTCCCGGTGCTAGACTGCTGGCCCATGAGCACCGATCGCAACCCGCCGAAGACGATCGCTCTCCGCCCGACCGTTGAACCATCCGCCGACGCCGTCCCGCGCTGCAGGCGCTCCTCAGCGGCGTCGGAGCCGGCTTCGTCCTGCCATCGCCGGCCGAGGTGCAGCACCCGATGTACCGCCACCTCTCGTCGTTTCCGCTCGTATAATCACGCTACCTTTGGCCGTCGCTCTGGGCACGCGCCTCGGCGCCTACGAAATCACCGCGCCGATCGGCGCCGGCGGGATGGAGTCTGTCGGCGACGGTGCCCTCTTATCGGCGTCGGAAACGGGCACGAAGTGGGCCGAGCACCGACCTTTCAGGTGTCGGACACGATCAAGCTCATTTGACCGGCGACTTCCGAGACCTCCTCGGGGTTAGCCCTGGGGAGTTCATCGGGCACCGCTGATCTGGGGATGCGCTCTTCCTCACGGAATGTCCAGCGCCCTGACGGAACCCGTTCAGATAGCGCACGAGCAGCGCTACCAATTCGTCCCTGATCGATCCTGTCGACAGATCCTCCGGTCGCTCGACGACCGCGCGATGGATCACGGCGTTGGCCACTGTCGCAACCATCCACATCGCTAGTTCGGGATCGCCGATCCCCGCCGTCGAGCACGTCAGGAACTCGCGAAATTCGGCAAACAGCGGCGCGTCCATCGTCGCGACTTCCGCGTAGGCCAGCTGCGGCAGGTCCTCGGCAAAGACTCGTTGCAGTTCAGGATTGACCGCATGCGCCGCAACGCCCATCGACACCAAGGCTCGAAGCGTCGTCTCCAGATCGTCACCGCGGTGCTCGATGAGGGCGCTCCGAACTGCGGCACGTTGCTCCGCGCCATGCCGACGACGGAGCTCGGCAATGATCGCGTGCTTGCTCGGAAAATACTGATAGAGGGACGCGATGTTGACGCCGGCGCGCTCGGCGATGCGGTTCGTCGTCAGACGGCCGACGCCCTGGCGCACGAGAATGTCAGTCGTCGCCTGAAGCAGAGCCTCTACGGTCGCGTGCGAGCGCTCCTGCCGTGGCAGTTTCCGCGGAGAAAGCTTGGGTCTACGAGTCACAGCCATCCGCGCCAGAAATGCAAGCTGACAAAAATAAGTGTCTGCTTACATTATACGGGCATGACAGAGCCTGGCCGAAAACGACGCGTGGCGTATGCGCGATGGCCTGGCGGGCCCGACGTGCTGCAGGTTGACGTCGAGGATCTCGCGTCCTTGAATGCAGGCGAGATCCTTGTGCGGGTCGAAGCAGCCGGGCTGAATCACGTGGAACGTCTGATTAGGACCGACGCTTACTCGATCCGGATTCCATTTCCTTACGCGGTCGGCTTCGAAGGCGCGGGCGTTGTCGTAGCAACCGGGCCGGAGGTCCAGGTGGGCCTAGGAACGCGCGTCTGCTGGACGGCAGTGTTCGGCTCGTGCGCGACCTTCGTCGTGGCCTCCGCGTCCATGCTGGCCCGCCTGCCCGACGAGTTGAGCTTCGAGGACGGCGCCAGTCTTGCGCATGCTGGTGTCACCGCGGCGGGTCTGGTCCGGCACTGGCCGCTCGAGCCAGGCGCGTCGGCAGTCGTATGGGGCGCGGCCGGAGCGGTCGGATTGTTGCTGGTGGCCTATCTGGCGGAGCGAGGCGTGCGCGTCATCGGCATTGCGAGTGGGGCACGCATCGATGCTGTGCGCGCGGCTGGAGCCACCCACGTGGTCGATCGCGCAAGTGAGGATGTGTACGACGCGGTCCGCGCCGCGACCGATGGCCGTGCCTCCGCCGTCTTTGACCCGGTCGGAGCCGCGACCTATCGCACCAGCCTCCGGCTTCTGGCTCCACGTGGATGCCTGATCAACTACGGGCAGTTATCGGGGGCGCTGCCGTCGATCGATCTTCTTCATTTGATGGATGCTGGCTCGGTCTTCGTGACGAAGTACGGACCCCGAGCGGGCCTTGTCGGTCATCAACAGGTTGGCGCGTTCGTCTCGGAGGCGCTGACGCTTGCCACGAAGAGACGGCTGGCCCCTGTCATCGCGGGCCGCTTCTCGCTGGATCGGGTCGTCGACGCGTACCGTGAGCTCGAATCGGAGTCCCACGGCAAAGTCTTGGTCGTTCCACACGATGACTAGCTTCGGGCGCCCTGCGATCAAAACATGCTGCGCCTGGGGTCGAATCCAGAGTGCGTCAGGTTCTTCTCGATTTTGCCTGGCCCTCGGATTCTCCTGAAGAGCGTTGGTTCGCGAGGGCGGGCGCGCGCGTCCGCCGGTGCGGCGATTCGCCGGAAGACATCGCGCCAACGGTGCTGGGGCCATGCCACGCGCACGCCCACGGAGTCGATCTGCACGCCGCGCTGATGGTACGCGCCGGCCAACGCGATCGGCTGGAGCGGCTCTGTCGGTACACCTTGCGGCCGCCACTCGTCCGGGGGCGACTGTAGAGGACCAGCGAGGGCGAGATGTGGCTCAGGCTCCACACCGCTGAGCGGACGGCACCGGCACGGTGCGCTTCGATCCCCTTGAGCTTCTGAAGCAGTTGGCCGTGCTGACGCCACGGCCGCGCGTCAACCTGCTGCTGTACTACCGCCTCGCGTCGCGCGCGGCGTGGCGGTCCGCGCTGGTTCCAGCGACAGCCGCTGGCATTGATGCCTCCGATGCCGCATCATCAGCGGATCCTGACGGGGACGCGAGCCGAGCGTCCCGCGGCGGGGCCTATCGGTGGGCTGAGTTGATGCGGCGCACGTTTGGGGTCGATGTCCTGGCCTCTTCCTCGATGCGGCGGACGGCTGCGTCTGGTGGCGCTGATTGAGCAGGCGTCGGTGATGCAGCGGATCTAGCGCCACCTCGGGCTTCCTACTGATATCCCCGAGCCTCGACCAGCCCGGTCGCCACCCCTGGATCTTGACTCGACCGAGGACCAGTTACGAGAGGTCCCCGACGTCGACGCCACCTGGTGAGGGCGCGTGGCGTCAACGTGGGGAGGGGTGTCGGCGCCGGGGCGCCCGCCTGTCTCCTGCTGGTGGTTTTTCCGTTGCCATTCCGAACCAGTCTGTCGACAATCGGTCTCCAGATAGGGCCTTATCCGCGCTGTCGAAGGGGAAAGGGGGCTGACCAGGGACCGAGAACGAACGTTATGCTAACCGCGAGACGGCCCTAATGTGTCCTATCGTCCTGATTGGTCGTTTCGACTCGTTCTGTTCGAGAAATGTCAGTTCCTCATGAGGTCGAAGAGCCAGCGGTCGATCCGCGGCCTGCCGTCATTCGCCGATTCGTCGTGATTGCGTCGGGGCGTGGCGGACTGTTCGCAATGATCGCGGCATTCGTGATCTTCGTCTCGGTGCAGACGATCCGGCAGCACCAGGCGCTAGAGACGCGCGCCTTCGATCTCGGCGTGTTCGAAAGTGTCCTCTGGAACACGGTCCACGGCCGGTTCTTCTGGTCCCCGCTGCTGCTCGAGAGGCACCTCGGCCAGCACTCCTCATTCATTCTGCTGACGCTCGTTCCCGTTTACGCCGCGGCGCCGAGACCGGAGACGCTTCTTGTCGCGCAGGCGGTCCTCCTGGGCGTGGCTGCGTGGCCGCTCTTCCTGATCGCCGAGCGCTTGCTTCGGAGCAGGCCGCAGGCACTGCTCGTCGCGATTCTCTATCTCCTCCATCCGGCGATCGGCAGCGCGGCCTTCTACGATTTTCACGAGCTCGCGTTTGCGCCACTGCTGTTCTTTTCCGCGTACTGGTTCCATCTCATCGATCGGCCGGCACTCTTCTGGACGTTTGTCGCGATCTTCCTGCTCGTGAAGGAGGACCTTTCACTGGTGATAATCGGGTTCGGCCTGTCATGCCTGCTCGCAAAACAATGGAAGCGCGGTGTCGCTCTCCTGCTCGCGGGCGCCGCGGCCTACGTGGTCTTCGTGCACGTCGTCATTGCCGGATTCTCGCATCCGGGCCAGAGCTTTGGGTGGTACTACGAGGGCCTCGTGCCTCCCGGCGCGCCGCCTTCGGCGCTGCTGTGGGCCGTGCTGTCGGATCCGGTCCGCGTGATGGCCCTCGCTTTTCAGCGGGAGAAGATCAAGTACGTCGTGCAACTGACGGCGCCTCTGTGTTTCTTCTCCTTCTTCACACTTCGGGGTGTCGTGCTGATGGCCTATGGATTCGCCATGAGTCTTCTCGCGACCCGCGAGCTGGTCTACTCGATCGGGTTTCAGTACACGCTGCACGTCGTCCCGTATGCCTTCGTGGGAGCTCTCCTCGCGATCGTCAGGTTCTGGCCTGTTCCTTCGACGCGAACGCTCGGCGTGACCAGACGTGCCGTGCTCTGCCTGTGGGCGCTGGCATCGGCGGTGTTCTGCATGAAGTACGGAATGGTCGGAGTGCCGCACCGCCACTTCCATGCCGGGTTTCGGCACGTGAACTTTTCGATATCGCCGGATGCGCAGGAACGCTACAGGGAAGTCAGAGAAATGGCCGCACGCATACCGGTTGACGCTTCGGTGACGGCGAGCGAGACGCTCGTTCCGCACGTCGCACGCCGCGAAGAGTTGCAAACCCTCAGATACGCCGGCGGCGGGCCAGGGGCGGAGTACGAGATCTTCTTCGTTCTCAAGTCCGAGCTGGGCGAGTGGGCCACGCGCTTCCCGGAGGTGTTCGCCGAGCGGTCGCACGTGCGCGTTGCCGACGGGAAATACACGGTCATTTACCAGAAACGCTGATTTTCTCTCTCGTTCTGGTCTCGTCGACGTTCGCTTCTGAGAGATCCGTTCTTCCTGCGATTCGAGCTACCGCGCTAGATTCATCAGCACGATGTCGGCGTGATTGCGCAGTCGATCGAACACGATCCGCTTGCCGTCGGGCGAGATGTCGAAGTTCTGAATCGCCGAGCCGCTCTTCAGGTCGAAGTTGGTGAGCTGACGCTGCTCGCCGGTCTCGAGATCCAAGCGGAAAAAGTTCTGATTCGGAGCGGCGGCCTGAAGAGTGATGAGCGTCTTTCCGTCCGGCGTGAAGCGATACGGCGTCCCAAACGCCACGGGAAAACGCGAAGCCAAGGACGCCATCGCGGCCACAACAACTGGCGCGCCATCAGGAGTCATCGTCTCGACGTCGAAGTTCCCGCTTCCGCGATGCGCGGAATAGACGATGAACCGGTTATCGGGAGACCAGACAGGATTGAAGGACAACGTATCCCGCAACCGGACAGGCGGACCGCCGTCGAGCGGAATCTTGAACACGCGGGTCCCGTCGCCCTGATTCGCGGCGACCGCGACCCATTTGCCATCCGGCGACCAGGACGCGCCGCTCTGCACATCAATGGACTTCGCCAATGTCGTGAGACCCGTGCCGTTGGCGTTGATCACGTAAAGTTGTGCACGTCCCTGTTTGCGGTAGGAGAAGCAGATTCGATTGCCATCGGGTGAGATCGCCGGCGGCGCGACGACGCCGCCGGCGCTGCCTTTCCAGAGCTCCACCGCCGTGCCGCTGTTGTCCAGTTTCCACAGCCCGTCAGCGCCGCCCTTTGATGAAAGGAACGCGAGATAGTCGGCGGCATAGCGCGGACTCAACGCGCGCGTATTGGCTGCCTGAATCGGCTTGATGGCGCTTTCGGACTGG
>DATAEK010000413.1:0-3040 GCA_036258055.1 Vicinamibacterales bacterium | reverse complement strand
AGAATCTCAACAAATCGGAGAAGGGGTGACCATGGGGACCGAAGGCGGACTTCGCTTCGTCGCGACCATCGTCGGTGGCGGCTTTGTTGGCTATGCCATCGTGGCGATGTTTCGTGGAACCCTGTACGACAGCGATGAGGGAACGATCGACCAGGCTGAGCGGCCCGTTGCCTTCTGGCTCTCGGTGTTTGGCATGACCGTGCTCGGGCTCTTCAGTGGCCGGTCGTGCGCGCCGTGTTCGAGTTGACGGGGCACCGGTTTCGGTAAGTGAGTAACCCAAACGAAGCCTCCTTATCCCTGTTTGTGAGTTAGGCGTAAAATCGGACCGAAGTAAGGTCATGGGCACCTCATCCCGGCGATCCGAATCGCACTTGGCGCTCGTCGTGGATCTCTTGTCCGCGAAGGCCATGGTCTGGGCCGTACGCATAGGCCGTGACGCCGATCTGAAACCGGAAGCGCACGTCTACTTTTTCGATCGCTACAGCCGTCTCGCCGAGTACCATCGCGCCCGCGGTCGCCTGGCCAAGGCGCGCCGCTTTCAGCTGAAGGCCGACGAACACTATCGAGCAAGCGGCGGGTTCGACGGTCCGCCTTACGCCGCGGCGATGGGCATGCGGCCGAGCCGGTTCACCCGCACGAATGCGGTCAGCCCGCGCGACGTCGGCGGGTCAGACGACGCGGCGTAGTCCTCGCTTGAACGGACCACTCTCAGGAAGCGTCGGCCCGGCCTCACCGAGCGCCCAGTCGACTGGTCCGACACCTGAGCCGGAATTAAGATGAACCCTGGCTTCAGGATGGTGTCAAATCCGGTGAACACGAGCCGTTTAGACAAGTCCCTCCACCTGCTCGTGTTGAGGAGGACACATGCGAACCGTTCCCACGCCCGGATCGCGCCGCGTCGTCGTCCTGCGAGAGCTGAGGCCGGTTGACTTCGTGCTCGTTCTCTCCATCCTGACCATGCTGGGCGGTACTCTCGGGATCGTGTTCTGGCTGCGCTAGCCACGGGGCCCGAGCATGCCCATCGGACGATGAGGGATTGAGGCAACTGGAGCTTCGCATGCTCGGTTCTCTGACGCGTCGATGGATCACCCTGGCGATGGTCCTCGTTATGGTGTCCGGGGTGGCGACGACCCGGGCGCAGCGTCCCCCGAACATCATCATCATCCTTGCCGACGACCTCGGATATGGCGATGTCGGATCCTTCGGCAGCCCCAACATCAAAACGCCGCGGCTCGATCGGATGGTGGCCGAAGGTCAGAAGTGGACGAACTTCTACGTGCAGCCCGTGTGCTCGCCGAGCCGCGCGGCACTACTTACCGGCCGTCTGCCGATCCGCAACGGCATGTACGGTACGCCCCGAGGTGACTCGCCGCAGGTGTTCCGCGATAACGCCGCGCAGGGATTACCTGCCGAGGAGATTACGCTGGCGGAAGTGCTGAAGACGCGTGGCTACGCGACCGCGATCGTTGGGAAGTGGCACCTCGGGCAGCTTCCGAAGTTCCTGCCGATGGCACAGGGATTCGACTACTGGTTCGGACTCCCCTATTCGCACGACATGCGCATGACCGCGCCGCGGGAGAACGAATGGCAGAGCCCCGCCTACTACACCCCGAAGCCCGAGTACTGGGACGTTCCGCTGATGCGAAACGGCGAGATCATCGAGCAGCCGGTGAATCATCGAACGTTGACGATGCGGTACACGGATGAAGCGGTGAAGTTCATCGTCGAACATCGGACAACGCCGTTCTTTCTCTATCTCGCGCACTCGCTGCCGCACATTCCGCTCGCCCGCTCGCCGGCGTTCGAAGGGCACAGCGGCGCCGGCATCTACGGTGACGTGATCGAGGAGCTCGACGCGAGCACCGGCCGCGTCCTCGATGCGCTGACCGCGGCGGCGCTCGATCGCAACACGCTCGTGGTGTTCACGAGCGACAACGGGCCGTGGTTGGCGTTCGGGACGCACGCCGGATCCGCGGGCCCGCTGCGCTTGGGCAAGGGCACGACGTGGGAGGGCGGCGTGCGAACGCCGGCGATCTTCTGGTGGCCCGGTAGCGTCAAACCTGCGGTCGTGACGGACATTGGATCCGCGATGGATCTGTTCGTCACCGGAGCCAGGCTCGCGGCCGCCGACGTTCCGAGCGACCGCATCATCGACGGCGTGGACCTTCGGGCGCCGCTGACCGGCACCGGTCCAAGTCCGCGGACGACGCTCTTCTATTACTGGGACAACGAGCTCAGGGCCGTGCGCAAGGGCGCTTACAAGGCCCATTTCATTACCAGCGGATCCTATGGTCAGGGCGGTCCGCGCCAGGAGCACAACCCACCGCTGCTCTTCAATCTTGCCGAAGACCCTGGTGAGCGCACCGACGTCGCCGCGCTCCATCCCGACGTGGTCGCCGATCTCGTTCGCGAAGCCGAAACACATCGGCGGGGCGTCGTCCGTGTGCCGCCGCTGTTCGACGACTTGCTGCCCGCATCGCGCGCAGGAGCGCAGTAAGACGGCGACGGTCAGCGGCCTGGCAACAGGAGCCAAGGAGATCAGGAGCAAGTGCCGTTAAGTGATCGATCAATTACTTGCGCCAGCCTTCCACTGCAGGTTCTGTTCGTGCGTGGCGCGATAGAACGATGTAAGCGGACCTCGGGGATCGATCGGGCGGCCGCTCAGAATCCCCTCGAGGTAGGTCACGTTCTCTTCGAGAATCTCGCGACCTCCAATCGGCCCGTGCGCCGGCACGACGGTGCGGACCCGCGTGTCGGCGGCCCAGCGGCGTAGCTCCGCGATCCAGGCCTCGAGTGGGCTGTCCTTCGGCACGACGGGGCACGGCGTTTCGACCGTGTCGCCGGCGAGAAGCACTCCACGCTCGGGGAATGAAGCCGACGATGCAGTCTGGCGTGTGACCTGGCAGGTGATGGAGGACGAGGGTCATGCCTCCAAGATTCACCAACCACTCACTCGCGAATGTCTCGGTCGGGGGCACGAGCACGACATCATTCCAGCGGCCTGGCGCCGACGCCTGCTTTTCCGTCAGGACGAGCGGGA
>DATAEK010000404.1:0-11454 GCA_036258055.1 Vicinamibacterales bacterium | reverse complement strand
CCGACTGTCGACTGACGACTGCCGACTATCGACTCCGGCTGCCGACTGTGACTGTCGACTGACGACCGCCGACTATCGACTCCGGCTGCCGACTGTGACCGTCGACTGCCGACCGCCGACTGACTACCGACTGCGACTGCCGACTGTCGACTGACGACTGCCGACTATCGACTCCCTCCCCCTGCCTGCGATATCGTCAGTGGCCTATGTCTTGGATGCCCGGCCCGTGCGCCGTGGTGGTGGCGGCGCTCGCGTTCGGTGCGTCCGTGGCGCACGCACAGAGCTCGCGCGCCGAAGAGCTCGAACGCCAGCGCGCCGAGAAATCCTCTCAGTTGAAGCCGTACGAGCCGGGGCGTCTCGAACGGGCCCTCCTCTACATCGAGCGTGAACAGCCGTTGGTGAAGCTGAACCCGCACAACGGCTTCTTCGTGCGCTACGGCTACACCGACCGGCCGACCGGCGCCGGTATCGGTTTCGGCGGCGGGTATCGGCACGATCTGTTCGATCGCACCGCACGCGTGGAACTCGAAGGCGGGATCACCTTTCGGAATTACGATCTCGTTCGCGCGGATTTCTCACTTCCCTATTTGGCAGACGAGCGCGTCGAGCTCGGCGTCGAAACCAGCTGGCGAAGGCATCCGCAAGAGGATTACTACGGACCCGGAGACAACTCGCTGGAAGACAATCGCGTCAGCTACCTGTTCAAGGGGCCGCGAGTCCTCGGCCGCGCCATCGGGCGTCCTCTGCCGTGGCTGACGACGGGTGCACGCGTCGGCTGGATCGCGCCGACGATCGACTCCGGCACCGATTCGCGTTTTCCGTCGATCGAAGACCTCTTCACGGATCTCGATGCACCCGGCCTGGTCGCGCAGCCGGACTTCCGGTACACGGACATCTTCGGCGCCGTGGACTATCGCGATCAGCCGCGGAATGCGCGGTCGGGTGGCTACTACGCGCTCACCTGGAGCAACTACGCCGACCTCGACTTCGATCGCTACGGTTTCCGGAGCCTCGACCTGCACCTGCAACAGTTCCTGCCCGTGTTCGACAAGAAGCGGGTGTTCGCGCTCCAGGCGCGTGTGATCGAAACGACGACTGACGACGGCGATCAAGTGCCCTTTTACTTTCAGCCGACGATCGGCGGGAGCACGACTGTCCGTGGTTTCGCCGACTACCGCTTCCGCGACGAGAAGGCGATGTACATGAACGTCGAGTACCGCTGGGAGGTGTTCTCCGGTCTCGACATGGCGCTGTTCTCCGATTGGGGCAAGGTCGCATCGGCCGATGACGATCTCGACTTCAAGGACCTGAAGCACGGCTACGGCGTGGGCTTCCGCTTGAATACTTACAAGAACGTCTTCTTCCGCTTCGACATCGGCGGCGGCGGCGGCGAAGGCGTGCACTATTTCGTCAAGTACAGCCGGTTCTTCTGATGAGGACGAAGCGCCAGATCGTCATCCGGATCCTGGCCGCGGCGGCGCTGGGCGTGGCGTCGATCGCAGGCGTCGGCAGCCGCGCGGCAACCCCCAAGTTCTACCCTGACGATCCGATCTGGCACGACCCGGAGACGCAGGATGCGGTGAACGTGAAGCCGCTGCCGATTAGCGACCAGTACGACTACCTCGAGAATTCATATCTCGGCGCAGGCGATCGAGCCGACAAGCGCGCACTGAACGTGAACTCGGTTGACGAGGTGCCCGATTCGAGCTGGTTCACGAACCGGATCGGACAGCGCGCCATGACCGACGACGCGCTCGCGCGCGGGCCGGATACGGGCTCAGGACCGACCGGAACCTGGACGATCATCGCCGCGAAAACGGAAGGAGTCACCCCCGGCTTCACCATCCGGGATGGCGCGGGGCAGGTCTACTTCGTCAAGTTCGATCCGCCGTCGAACCCGGAGATGGCGAGCGGTGCCGAGGTCATCGCCACGAAATTCCTGTACGCCTTCGGGTATCACGTGCCGGAGAACTATCTGGCGACGCTGCGGCGGGACGCTCTGGTGGTGGACCCGGGTGCGACCGTCAACGAGGGACTGCGTCAGCGGCGGATGCGAGCTCGCGACGTCGACGAGGTGCTGAAGAAGGCGGCGCAGTCACCGGACGGCACCTACCGCGCGCTCGCGAGCAAAGCGCTTGAAGGCACGTCCGTCGGTCCGTTCCGGTACCACGGCACCCGGCCCGACGATCCAAACGATATCTTTGCGCACGAGCATCGTCGCGAGCTGCGCGGGCTCTCGGTGTTCGCCGCGTGGTTGAATCACAACGACTCGCGCGCCGGCAATACGCTCGATACGCTCATCCGCCAGGGAGGCCGTACCATCCTGCGGCATCACCTGATCGACTTCGGATCGGCGTTCGGCAGCGGGAGCACACGGGCCGGGTCGCCGCGCGCCGGCAACGAGTACATCTGGGAGTCGCGACCGACGCTCATCACCATGCTGACGCTCGGCTTGTACGTGCGGCCGTGGGTGAAGGTGGAGTACCCGGACCTCCCCGCCATCGGACGGTTCGAGTCGACCTACTTCCGGCCGGAAGCGTGGAAGCCGGAGTACGCGAACGTCGCGTTCCTGAACGCGCGGCCAGAAGACCGTTTCTGGGCGGCGCGCATCGTCGCGGCGGTACCCGAAAACGCCGTACGGACGATGGTCAAGACCGCGCAGTTCTCGGATCCGCACGCGACGGAGTACATGATCGACACGATCCTGGCGCGGCGCAGCAAGATCCTCAAGAGCTGGTTGAACGGCACGAACCCCATCGTGTCACCCTCGCTCCAGCAGGACGGCACGCTCACGTTCACCAATGCCGCCGAGGACGCCGGCGTCGGACCGGCGGCCGATCACTTCACGATTCAGTGGTCGAACGTCGACAACGCGTCGGGCGCGCTGACATCAATCGGCCAGGAACAGACGTTCACCGAACGCCGGGTACAAGCGCCCGCCTCTGTGATCTCCGGGCAGGCCGATTTCGTGGCCGCGCAGGTGCGTGCGTTTCATCCGGATCAACCCGGGTGGTCGCAGCCGCTGACGATCTATTTCAGGAGAACGACTGCCGGCTTCACGCTCGTGGGCCTCGAGCGAGGCTAGCCACATCCGATCCCGGCTCGCGCGATCGCCCGCCGACCGATCCTCATGCGCCGAGCTCTGACAGCCGCCGCTCTTGCAGGCGCGTGCCTGACGCTCTTCTTCGTCTTTCGCGCCCAGGCCGCGCGCAAGATGCCCGACTTCGAGGTCTACTGGCGAGCGGGCGTCCGCGCACGTCTCGGCGAGCCGCTGTACCGCATCGAGGATCGCCATTACCAGCTGAAGTACCTGCCGGGCTTTGCCGTGCTTGCGATTCCTGCGGGTTTGCTGCCACTCGATGTCGCCAAGGCGTGCTGGTTCACGCTGTCCGTGGCGCTCCTGGCGGCGCTGGCGGCGCTCAGCCTGAGCATGCTGCCGCAGCGGCGCAAGCCGGTCTGGTGGCTCCTGCTGCTGACGCTCGTGGCCATGGGAAAGTTCTACGGACACGAGCTCGTGCTGGGACAGGTGAACCTGCTGCTCGCGGTCCTGGTCGGATCGGCGATCGTGGCGATGCGAGGGAACCGGGAACCGCTGGCCGGTGCGCTCGTCGCGGCGTCGATTGTCGTGAAGCCGTACGCAATCATCCTGATGCCGTGGCTCCTGGCGCGACGGAAGATCGCATCGATTGCCGCGTCGGTGCTGGGATTGGGCGTCGCGTTGATCCTGCCGGCACCGGTGTACGGCATCGACGGGACGATCGCCCTCCATCGCGAGTGGTGGCAGACGGTCCGCGACTCGACGGCGCCGAACCTGCTGAACCCGGACAATGTCTCGATCGCGGCGATGTACGCGAAGTGGCTGCAGCCGGGGCATACGGCCGCATGGCTCGCGGCCATCACGGCGCTCCTGCTGCTGACGCCACCGGTGTACGCCTTCATGCGGCGGCGTGGTCTGCGATTTCCTGAAGCGCTCGAAGGATCGATGCTGCTCGTGCTCATGCCGCTGCTGTCGCCGCAAGGATGGGACTACGTCTTCCTCGTCGCGACTCCAGCGGTCATGATCCTCATCAACGGCCTGGACCAGCTCCCGGCGCTGCTGCGTTGGTCGACGGTGGCAGCACTCGCCGCGACAGGCCTCAGCCTCTTCGACGTCATGGGACGCCAGCGCTACGCGGTGTTCATGGCACTGTCGATCATCACGCTCTGCTTTGTCGTGGTGATCGCCGCGCTGACCGCGCTGCGACAGCGACGGGCGGCCTGATATCATCGCCGGCATGAAGCCAGCCGTGATCGCGATGGCTGCCGCCATGGTCTCGATGCTCTCAGTCACACCGCCGGCCGATGACCCACCGGGGTCCGGCCTGCCTCAGCAACTCGCCGAGGATCGCGCGCGCCGAATTTCCGCGCTTCGCTACGAGCTGGCATTCACCGTCCCCGCGGCCGCGACGGAGCCGCTGACCGGGCGCGCCGTCATCCGATTCAGCCTGTCGGACGCCAGCCGGCCGCTGTCGCTGGACTTCAGCCAGCCGAAGGACCACGTCGCGCGCGTGACCGCAGGCGGCACCGCGACGTCCTTCGAGGCCGTCAACGGACACCTCGTCCTGCCGGTGACTGCGCTCCGGGCAGGCGCGAACGAGGTCGGGATCGAGTTCACGGCGGGCGACGCGTCGCTCAACCGGAACCCCGATTTCATGTACACGATCTTCGTACCGGCGCGGGCGCACCTCGCGTTTCCGTGCTTCGATCAGCCCGATCTCAAGGCGAAGTGGACGCTGGCGCTCGACATCCCCGCCGGCTGGCAGGCGCTCGCCAATGGCGCGGAAACCGCGCGCACCGAGGAGGGCGGGCGGATCACGCTCCGGTTTGCGGAGACGCAGCCTCTCTCGACCTACCTGTTTGCGTTCGCCGCGGGCAAGTTCTCGATTGAAACCGGTGAACGGAACGGCCGCACGTTCCGGATGTTCCATCGCGAGACCGACGCCGCCAAGGTTGCCCGCAACCGCGATGCGGCGTTCGATCTCCACGCAACTGCGATCGACTGGCTCGAGCAGTACACCGGGATCAAATACCCGTTCGGAAAGTTCGATTTCCTCCTCGTGCCGTCATTCCAGTTCGGCGGGATGGAGCACGCCGGCGCGATCTTCTACAACGCATCGGGGATCCTGCTGGATCCCTCCGCCACGCAGAACCAGAAGCTGGGACGCGCGAGCGTGATTGCGCACGAGACCGCCCACATGTGGTTCGGCGACCTGGTCACGATGCGATGGTTCAACGACGTGTGGATGAAGGAGGTCTTCGCCAATTTCATGGCCGCGAAGATCGTCAACCCGTCGTTCCCGGAGATCAACCACGAGTTGCGCTTTCTCTACGCGCACTATCCGTCGGCGTACGACGTCGATCGCACGCTCGGCAGCAATGCCATCCGTCAACGCCTCGACAACCTCGACGAGGCGGGCAGCCTCTATGGCGCCATCATCTACCAGAAGGCGCCGATCGTCATGCGACAGCTCGAGGGGATCCTCGGTGAGACGTCGTTCCGTGACGGATTGCGTCAGTACCTGAAGGCGCACGAGTTCGCCAATGCGACGTGGCCCGACCTGATTCGTGTGCTCGACGACCGGACGCCCGAGGATCTCGGGGCGTGGAGCCACGCGTGGGTGGACGAGCCCGGTCGCCCAAGGATCCGCACCGATCTTCAGATCGCCAATGGGAG
The DNA here is from genome assembly GCA_036258055.1 of Vicinamibacterales bacterium. Taxonomy (GTDB): domain Bacteria; phylum Acidobacteriota; class Vicinamibacteria; order Vicinamibacterales; family 2-12-FULL-66-21; genus DATAEK01. The sequence continues at coordinate 5,741 of DATAEK010000404.1, read as the reverse complement.
GATCGCGCACCTGGCGTTCGTGCAGAGTGACCCGGTCGGCGACCGCGGCCTGCAGTGGAACGAGAGACTGCGCGTGCTGATCGGGCTGCCTGGCGGCGACAGCGCGAAGCCTCCGACCAAGACCATCGAGGTGCGCCTTGCGAGCGGCCGTGTAGAGATCACAGACGCTGCGGGCCTGGCGGCGCCGCTCTTCGTCCTGCCGACCGGCGATGGCATTGGCTACGGCGGGTTCGAGCTCGATCCCGCGACGATTACGTACCTGCTCGCAACCCCGCCTGACTGGCTCGACGGACTCCAGCGCGGCGCGGCGTGGGTCACGCTCTGGGATCAGATGCTCGATCGCCGGGTGCCGGCGCGAGCGCTCATCGATCACGCGCTGCGCGTGCTGCCCGGCGAAACCGACGAGCTAAACGTCCAGGGGATCCTCGGATATCTGCAGCAGGCTTATTGGAAGTTCCTTCCGGCGTCCGAACGCAGCGCGGTCGCGCCGGAGGTCGAGCGGGTGCTGCGAGAGGGTCTCGATCGCGCCCCCTCCTCGAGTCTCAAGTCGGCGTGGTTCAACGTGCTCAGGGACACGGCCGTCACGAAACCGACGCTCGACTGGCTCGAACGTGTCTGGCGGAAGACGGAAGATGTGCCGGGTCTCGTGCTCGCGGAGCCCGATTACATTTCGCTGGCGCTGGAGCTCGCCGTCAGAGAAGTAGCTTCGTGGAACGAAATCCTCGATCAACAGCTGACGCGCATCGAGAACCCGGATCGAAAGGCGCGCTTCGCCTTCGTACGGCCGGCGCTCTCCCCCGATCAGAGCGTGCGTGACAAATTTTTCGAGAGCCTGAAGGACGTGAAGAACCGGCGGCGTGAGCCGTGGGCGCTCGAAGGGCTGTCGTACCTGCACCATCCGCTGCGTGCGGCAGCGTCAGAGAAGTACATTCCCGTGAGCCTCGACATGCTGGTCGAGATCCAGCGGACCGGGGACATCTTCTTCCCGACACGCTGGGCGGATACCACGCTGAGCGGCCACAATTCAGCCGCCGCGGCTGGAATGGTGAAGAGCTTTCTCGCACGCGTGCCGCCGGACTATCCCGATCGGCTGCGACGGATTGTGCTGTCGGCTGCCGACGATCTCGCACGGGCGAGCGGCACGTCGATCGTCGACGAGCGGCGTCAAGGCAATGCGGCCGGCCCCCGGTGACGAGGACCGGCCGAACGGATCGCGCGTCTTATGCGTGCTGCTTCTTGCGGGCGCTGCGGCGCCGCACGTAGAAGATGCCCACCACGCCGATCAAAATCGCAGAAATTGCGAACATGTGTATTCCTCCCCAGGCCTACAGCTCTCGCAACCTCAGTGCCGACACGCCGTGAACCGTCCTCAACCCCCGCTAAATCGCGTCCTCGCCTGCATTTGCTGCGCTGGAGCACGCGGTGCGCCGGCTGACAACGACGCAGCGGCTCGGACAGAATGGTGGCGGGGATTGCAAGCATGTTTGTCGGTGCCAAAGGTGCCTGGGTGCCTGGGTGCGAGGGTGCCCAAGGTGCGAGGGTGCAAAGGTGCAAAGGTGCAAGGGTGCGAGGGTGCAAAGGTGCGAAGATGCGGTGCATGTGCTCGATGGCAACAAGCGACGACGACGAAGCACGTTCGCACCCTCGCACCCTGGCACCCTGGCACCCTCGCACCCTCGCACCCTGGCACCCTCGCACCTTAGGCACCCTGGCACCTTAGGCACGCTAGGCACCTAGGCACCCACACCGACATGTCAATTTTGATCCTCGTGACAGGCGGGACGTTCGACAAGCAGTACGACGAGCTCACCGGGCGTCTCTTCTTCCGCCAGACGCATGTGCCGGAAATGCTGCGGCTTGGGCGATGCCGGGTGAGCGTTCGTGTGGACACGGCGATGCTGATCGACAGTCTCGAGCTCGACGATGCGGGACGCGCGGCGATCGTGACGCGATGCGCGCAGGCCGACGAGCGCGCCATCGTCATCACGCACGGGACCGACACTATGGTCGAGACTGCCCGTACGCTCGCGACGGCACGGCTCGCGCAAAAGACGCTGGTGTTGACCGGCGCCATGGTGCCGTACGCCTTCGGCAGTTCCGACGGACTCTTCAATCTGGGCAGCGCGCTGTCGTTCGTGCAGGTCCTGCCGCCCGGCGTCTACATCGCCATGAACGGGCAGCATTTCCGCTGGGATGCGGTCCGCAAGAACCGTCAGACCGGCATCTTCGAGGCAACAACGTGATGCGGCTGGAGTCGAAGCTGCCGTCCGTGGGAACGACGATCTTTACCGTGATGTCGAGGCTCGCGGCGGATCTCGATGCGATCAACCTCTCACAGGGCTTTCCCGACTTCGACTGCGATCCTGCGCTGATCGATGCCGTGGCGAAGCACATGCGAGCGGGGCGGAATCAGTACGCGCCGATGCAGGGCGTCCCGGCCCTGCGCCAGGCGATCGCGCGGAAGTACGACGCGTTCTACGGCCGTCAGTACGACCCGGAGACAGAGGTGACGGTGACGTCGGGAGGCACTGAGGCGATCTTCGACGCGGTGGCGGCGATCATCCGGACCGGCGACGAGGTCATCGTGCTCGAACCCTGCTACGACTCGTACGTGCCGGCGATTGAGCTGTCGGGCGGCACCCCGATCGTCGTCTCGTTGCGCTTTCCTGACTACGCGGTGCCCTGGGATGCCCTGCGGAAGGCGATCACTCCGCGCACGCGGATGATCATGCTGAACTCGCCCCACAACCCCACGGGTGCGGTCCTCACGAAGGACGACATCGCGGAGTTGCGCGCCAGCATCAGCGGCACCGACATCGTGATCGTCAGCGACGAGGTCTACGAGCACATCATCTTCGACGGCATCAGACATGAGAGCATGGCGCGCGACGATGAGCTCGCCGCACGCAGCTTCATCGTGGGTTCATTCGGCAAGACCTATCACACGACGGGATGGAAAGTCGGCTACACCGTCGCCCCATCGGCGCTGATGGCAGAGTTCCGCAAGGTCCATCAGTTCGTCACGTTCGCCACCAACACACCGGTGCAATACGCGATCGCCGACTTCCTCGCCGAAGGGCGCGGGCTGCGTGAGCTCGCGCCGTTCTACCAGGCCAAACGCGACCTGTTCCTGCGGCTCATGGCTGGCTCACGATTCCGGCCGCTGCCCTGCCGCGGCAGCTACTTTCAACTGATGGACTACTCAGCGATCTCGGACGAAGCCGACGCCGACTTCGCGATCAGGATCACGAAGGAGCACGGCGTCGCATCGATCCCGACCTCGCCGTTTCTCTACCGGCAGCAGGCGCCGAAAGTCGTGCGGTTCTGCTTTGCGAAGAAGGACGAGACGCTCGAGAAAGCAGCGGAACGGCTGAGGAAAGTCTGAGGCAGTTCCGGCAATCACCCGGTGATCCTGATCGGCACCAGCTGACGCGTCGATCCGGTGCCGCCGACGACGCTGATCTCGATTCCGTAGTCGCCGGGTGCAAGCCACCCGAGCGGGAGGTCGAACTCGGGTTCGGTGCTGGTGGCAGCCGAGGCGAGGCGCGCAATCTCACGGATTCGCTGACCCTTGCTGTTGACGATGGCGCCCGTGACGGTGATCGGCGCCCCGGCCGGGTCGAACGCCGGTGTCCGGATGAGCAGCCGCTCGGTGCGGCTGAACTCACGCGCGGGAGACGGCGCCGTCACCGCCCCGCCCACGATCATCCGAAAATCACGCGCCGTTCGCGCTCGTACGATCTGCACCGGCAGGATGACGGGGGTCGTGCCACGCGCGGCGGGCACGTCGATGTCGCGCGCGGCGGTGTCGAGCGTCGAGCCGTCCGCGCCGAGGATCGTCAGATCGATCTGGATCCGGCCCGCCGGAACCTCGAAGGCGAGACGATCGCGCGATTCGCCGGGCTCGGGCGCGGCGCGCACGGCCTCCACTTCACTTTCGACGATTGGAGTATCGGCGGGCGTCGTCGCCTTCAGCACGACGGTGTGCGGTGGCGGACGCCGGGTGGCCGATGGCGTCGTCGCGCTGTCCCACGTGAAGACGAGACGCATCCGCCCGTCCGAGCCGCGCTCGAAGCCTATCCACGTGTCGATGAGCGGGCTCCGCTTGAGTACCCGCGGCGGCCGCGACGGCGCCGGCGGCGCCGCCGCTTTGGCGAGCCACGCGCGCCACTCGCTGCTGAGCGGCGACCAGTACCCGGTCGGCACGCGGATCTGCGCATCCTTCCGCTTCGAGCGAACTTGAATCGGATGGAACCGTCCGTCGGTCGCCTGGCTCGGTTGATAGGTCAGAACGTAGTAGGCATCGAGGTCGCGAGACATGCGCGTCAATGTGGACGCGAAAGCGGGTCCGCCGAGGCTCGCTTCACCACCGGTTTGCGCGGCCAACCCCTGCAGAATCATCTGCGGCTGATCGCCGGAACGTGACTGATCGGAGGCCTGTGCCGGGGAGGCGTCCTGTTGCTCGCGCGGATCGAACGTGTAGATCGGGAAGTTGAAGTGCCCGGCGATCCGCGACAACCCCTGCCAGTCCGGCAGCCGCCGCTGGCGAGCGCCGCCGCCGTCACGCGCGAAATCTTCGGTCACGACGAGGAGCGCGGCGCGCGTGGGCTCGAGCTCTCCCATCCGCATCGCCAGCTCGCGGAGGGCGGTGATGACCACCTGTCCGCGTGCGGACTCCACGGCTTCCGGCGTCCGGCCGAAGAACTGCTCTTCGAAGGACGAGCGCGGCGCGTAGTCCCCTTTCCGTCCGGCAAAGCTCCGAATGGTCGCGCGCGCGGTCTCGCGGTCACGCACGAACCGGATGCTACCGACCGGATCCAGCGTCTTCAGGACGAAGAGCAGATCGCGGGGTCTCAGCTCGGTGTCGACGAAGCGCGTCACCTCGTCGCGGACGCGGACGCTGTCGAGACCGTCAGCAACGTGGAATTCGTCGAGGTAGATCGCGAAGAGGCGCGTGTCCGGTTCACGCGCCGCGTGCTGTTCGTCTTCGGCGGACCGAATCGGCGACCCGGGCGCCGAGTCAGCGGGTGGCATCGCCTTGAGCACCGCCGATTCGATTTTCTGATCGACGCCGTTGTCCTGCAGCTCGAAGTCGGACGGCTTGAGATCGACGATGGGCCGGCCGCGTCGATCGGTCACGATCGCATTGATGCGAATGGAGACCGGAGCTGGATCCGATCCCGTGGCCGCAGCTGCGTCCACTCCTGTTTCGTGTGACACCGGGCGCTGCGCGGACACACCCGCGCCACCGTGCACAGCGAACAGGGCGGCACACGTCACGCACGCGAGCCACCGCCACCGATTCCCCGTCATCTCAATGCAGTCTACATCCACTGCTGGAATGTGACGCCTGAATCGGGAGCAGCCGCCCGCTGTCGCGGCCCCGGAATCAGGCAGGAGCGCAAGGTGCGTCCGGCAACGGTCACACCGTGAAACCTCGTCAAACAGCGGGGCGATAACTGGGACGGACGCTGGTCGCATCTGCGCGACCGCGAGTGGCGGAAAGGCGACGCCTCCGCCCGTTAACACCTGGTTTCTGCCTGCCATTCTGGGCGCTTTGGTGGTGGACTGGCTGTTGCCGAGTCAGCGACCTGTCCGGAGTTGACGTCGATCGTGCAGAGCGCGCGACAGATCGTGGCCGGCATCGATCCCTCGGTTCCGGTGACGGCAGTGCAGACGATGGAAGAGGTCGTCAGCGCGTCAGTCGGTCAGCCGCGGTTGCTATCGGCGCTGAGCGCGCT
>DATAEK010000398.1:0-6827 GCA_036258055.1 Vicinamibacterales bacterium | reverse complement strand
CGCGCGCTGCGCGGTGGCGCTGCCGTTCAGATCGAAGAGTCGCGTCCAATCCACGCGGTGCTCGGGCCGGACCGGACAGAAACCCATCAAATCGGGAAAAATCGGCATCGCCGGCGACTCGCCGTTCAACCGGTACTCGTGCCGGATCTGCGAGTGGCCGTAGCGATACGCCCCGTCTGCGAACTCGAGTGGGATGAACGCATCTCGTTCGGGCCGATAGAAGCGGCGGTCGCCGCTCGCAATCAATTTCGTCAGCTCGCCGCCGATGAGGCGTGGCAGAAACTCCCGCAGGATCACGTTCTGATAGTGCCAGCGCAACTCCCTGGCCGCGTGCTCGAAGACCTGCCCGTCATCGACGCCGGCCGCGCGCGTGCGATCGACGAACGCGTTGTGGGCGGTCGCGAACGCCAAGTGCATCTGTGACATGAACACATGCGAGTCGTTGCGAGGGTCACCGATGATCGCGGTGCCCTCGACGTTGCGCAAGACGTCAGCGCCGTCTCGGCCCAGCAGCAGCTTTGCGGGATCGTCGCGGCGAAAGAGATATGGATGGCCGATCGGGCCGTCGCCGTAGAGGCACTCGAGGTTCAGTTGCGGTGAGCGCGCGTTCCTCAGCTCGCCCGGATCGACGTGATGGCGGATGCTCGAGCGATCGGCGGTGATGTCGTGGGCGATGAACTGTCCGAAGAACGGCCAGCCGGCCGCCTCCGATCCGAGCGACGACGGTTCGTCGTGTCCATCGCCGCAATCACACAGGCCGCCCGAGCGGCCAAGCGCGTACAGAAACGCATCGTCTGCCGAGAACAGCGGAAGGCCGGGAAAGAGACGGCCGTAGGACGTTGCGCTGATCGGTGCATCGACAGGCGTGCGCAGTCGGGACGGTGCGAGGCAGTGCGGGTGAGCCATCAGGAAATTTTAGTGGCTGACGGGCGGCTCAGCGCCACCCATTCGGGTTGCGGCGTCCTGTTCCCGTTCAGAATCGGATCGGAAACGCAGGAACCCTGGAGCATCGGCCAAGCCCGGCCGCTGTACCTGATACACGAAAATGCACGCGCAAAACACTGCTTGCCTTCGCAAACGCAAGTGAACAGTATTCCTGGATCGAGCGCACGAGCTCGTCTTGCGAGCCCGACTTGTTGGTCCTGGGCCCCGTTTTTCCAGGAGGCACAGATGACCCGCCACGGTCGCGACGTCATCGTCAGAATCCTCGCCGCAGGCGTGGGCCTCGTCGTCGTGCCCCAGACCCTGCTGGCGCAAAGCGATCCGATCGAGCTGCAGAATCGCGCCATCCAGCGCCTCGAGGCGTTCGTGGAGACTTTTCGTAAGACCGGCGACATGCGGTCGCGGCTGCCGGACCTCGCACAGGCCGACGCGGAGTTCACGGCCAGCAATCGGGTGCTGGCCGCCCGCAACGATTGGTCGCCGCTGGCACTGGGTCTGATCAAGCAAGGCCACGTCTACCGGATGCAGGGCCAGTGGCAGGCCGCGGCACAGTTCTACACGCTCGCCGAGGAAGCCGCGCGACGGGGAAAGGACGTCGTCCGTCAAAGCGACGCGCTCAGTTGGCGCGGACTGGCCCAGTCGTCTCAGCACAATCTCGGTCAGGCGATCGCCGACGCAACGCAGGCCGTGCGCCTCGCGGAAACGACGGCCGACAAGGATGTTCTCGCGCAGGCGCTCGACGTGCTCGGAGCGGCACAGGTTGCGCAGCTGGACCTGGCCGCCGCGGTCGACACGCTGACGCGCGAGGTGGCGGTGGCGGCCGAGGCGAAGAACCCGATGGCGTCGTGGTTTGCGTTTTCGAATCGGTCGGACGTCTACACGAAAACCGGTGAGAAGTGCGGCTATGACCGCTACAACCCGCAATGCCTCGAGGCGTTCGATCGCGCGCGCGCGGATCTTCAGCAGGCGCTCGCGATCGCACGCCGTCTCGGCTACACGTTCATTGCCGGCCAGACCGAACAGTTCATCCGCAACGTCGAGAATCATCGGACGATCGTGCTCGGCCAGCAGCAGAGCACTCAGGCCCTCGAGAAGGCCGACATCTTTCACCCCAAACGCCCCGGCGACGTCCTCGTGACGAACACGTTCGTGGCCGAACCCGGCATCGATCCTGGCGTCGTTCAGGCGTTCGAGTTGGCCAAGCGGTCCTCCAGTCAGTCCGCCTTTGGGCCGGTTGAAGACGCGCGGTCGGAATATGTGGAAGGCGCGGTGAACGAGATGCGAGGCAACAACGACGCCGCGCTCGCGCACTTTCTGAAGGCCGTCGATCTCCTGGATGCGGATCGGCGCCTGCTGCGCAGTGAACGGAGCCGTGGGACGTTCGGCGCCGATCGCATGGAGTTCTACTACGCCGCCGTGCAACAGCTTCTCGATCACCGGCGGTATGCCGATGCATTCGAGGTGTTCGAGCGATCGCGCTCGCGATCGCTGGCCGATCTGCTGGCTAGCCGGGCCCTCACCCTCGGGCAACCGGATGAGCAGCGCCTGTTCGCCGAATCCGCCACGCTTCGCACGAAGATCGCGGACGCACAGAGCCGCTTGTTCGAAGTCATCACGCCTGGCGACACGGCGAAGGCCAGCGCCGACGTGACATCCATTCAGGCCGAGATCCGGGCGCTCGAGGATCAGGACGCGAAGATCCACGCGCGGATGGCGTCAGAGGCGCCGCGCCTCGAGAGCCTGGTCAGCGCAAAGCCTGCAACCCTGGCCGCGCTGCAGCGCTCGATGCGTGAGGAACAGTACGAAGTGCTGCAGTACCTGGTCGCCAAACCCGGAGTTTACGTGTGGCACCTGACGCCGGACTCCGTGGTGGTCCGCAACGTCTTTCTCCCCCGAGAGGAACTCATCAAGAAGGTGGGGTTGCTCCAGAGCAGCCTCGCCGATCGGAACGCGACATTCGATCAGACGACCGCCAGGGAACTGTTCCTGTATCTGTTTCAGCCGATCGCGTCCGGGATTGGCACCAATCACCTCGTGATCATTCCTCACGAGGATTTGCAGTACGTGCCGTTCGAGGTACTCCAGGACCCGGCGGATGGCCGTTACCTCGGTGAGCGCTTCCAGATCACGACAGCGCCGAGCGCATCGATCCTGCTGACGCTGAAACGGTCTACAACCCTGAGCGGGGGACGTCTGCTCGCTGTCGCAGATCCGGAGATCCCTGCGGCGCGCCGCGAGGTGACGGCGATCGCGCAGCAGTTCCCGTCGAGGAGCCGCGTAGTCATCGAGCCGCGTGCGAGCGAGAGCGATGTGAAGACGTGGGTTCGCGACTACGACGTCATTCACTTGTCCGTGCATGGCAAGTACGACCCCGCCGAACCGATGCTGTCGTATCTCCTGCTCGGGCAGGGTGCGACCGACGACGGCCGGCTGACGGCCGCGGAGATGTTCGGCCTGCCGCTGGATAAGAGCCGGATCGTCGTGCTGTCGGCCTGCGAGACCGGACGCGCGGAGGCGACGCATGGCAACGAGATTCTCGGCATGCTGCGGGGGCTTCTCTACGCCGGCGCCGGCACGCTGGTCCTCTCGCACTGGGAAGTGAACTCGGAGGCCACAGCGCTCTGGATGCAGACGTTCTACGAGGCCGCCGCCACGCGTCCGGTGCCGGAGGCCGCGCGCCTGGCGCTGGTCAAAGTCAAAAGCAATCCGGCCTACAGCCATCCCTACTTCTGGGCGGCGTTCGGCGTGGTTGGGAGGTAGATGGCCGACGATCTCCTGCACGATCTGGGTGAGCGGATCAGCGCGCTCGTCGGCGACTGGACCAAATACACCGTCGTCGGCAGCTTTCTGCTCTACGTGGCGGGGTATCTTGCGCTCCGGTTTCACCTGACCGCCATTGGGATCGGCACCGATCTCGCCGTGCTCGACGAGCGGTACTTGTTCACCGGAGCTCGATTCCTCGTGTACCTGGTGTCGGCGGTGCCGAACATTCTGTTGGTGGCGCTGCCGATTGTCGGTCTGGGCTGGCTCGCCGAACGGATGCTGCCGGAGCAGGTGCACGCCCGCGTCCGGGAGGCGCTGCTGCACCCGCGCTGGCTGACCATCGCGGGCATCGTCGTCGCCGTCCTCGTGATCCAGCTCGTGATGCGGCAGTGCTTCGCGTTCAGCGATCTGCTGCTCGCGCACGAGCTGCCGAGAGATCCGGCGTGGCTCGTGAAACTGCTCGTCGACGACACGTTGATGCCGATCTATTTCAGTGCGCTCGTCGCGGCGTGCGCCGTCTCGATTGGGATTCTGATCATCGCGCGACGGGCCGGTTCGAACGGACCCTCGAAGTCCGCCTGGGCGCTGCTCGCGTTCCTCGCGGCGGTGGAGGTGCTGCTGCTCCCGGTCAACTACGGCGTGCTGATCGTCGACAAGGCGCTGCCGCGTGTGGCCGCGGTCGGTGAGAAGCCGATGACCGACGGCAGTGAGGCCTGGCTCGTGTGGGAGGGCAAGGACGCGGCGACCTATCTGGTGCGGGATCGCAATCAGGTCAGGTCGCTGCTGACCCTTCGCGGTGAGATCAAGCAGACAGAGATTGTCGGCTTCGATCGGATTCTGCCGAAGCTGTTCGGGAACCGATGAGGGCGGCCTTTGTGAGGGCGATCGAGGTGAGCGCATGAATCAGCGGCGGGCCGTGACCATCGTGATGATCGCTTCGCTGGCAGCCGTGACGGCCGCGCAGCAACAGCCTCCGCCGCCGCCGAAGGAGTCCATCATCACGAAACTCCTGCGTATCGCCGGCCTGACCGTGGCGCCCACGCAAATGCGCGGGCCCGGCGACGAGGTTGCCCCGGGTGACATCTGGATCGTGGCGCTCGATGCCCGCGCGCCGAGGGCCCTCACGACCGGCGGTGGCTATCGATCGCCAATCATCGGACCTGATGGAATGGTCTACGCGCTGAAGGGCGACGCCGTCGTGCGTCTCGACACCCAGCAGAGTCAAACGGCACCACTGCAGAAAGCGACGGGCGTCCGCAAGCTGGTGGGGTTCGATCCCGCAACCAGGGATGAAATTGTCGTGCTGCTCGAGTCACCCGTGGCGGGCGCTCCGCTCGCCACGCTCGCGTTGAAGAACGGCACGCTGACACCGCTTCCGCACGACGGGCAATCCGAGGACGAACGCACGCTCGTCGCGCAGATTCGCGGCCAGGATCGCAGCTACGGCGACACCAGCGTCTACACCCGCACCGAGACCAAGCGTGGCCTCTCCCGAACGATCGAGTGGACCGACGTGTTCGTGAAGCGGGGCAGCGACGCGCCCCAGAACGTCAGCGCGTGTGACGGAGTGAATTGCGTGCAGCCCTCGCTCTCGCCCGATCGCCGCAGCGTCGTCTTCGTGAAGACGGGCCGGTGAGCACCTCACCAACTACTGCAGGATCATCCACCATGCCGACCGCCACTCAGCTCAATCTTCCGCTCGACAACGAGATCGGAACGCTCGCGCGATTGTGCCGTGATCTCGCGCACGGCGGTGTCAATGTGCTGGCACTCTCCGCGCCGGAAACGGGCCGCGACAAGGGAGTCGTCCGTCTCCTCGTGCCCAATCGTGAGCTCGCGGAACGCGAGCTGAAAAAAGCGGGTTACCTGTTCGCGGCGGAGGAAGTGCTGTTCCTGGAGTTGAAGAATCGCCCTGGCGCGCTGGCCAAGGCGGTTGAAAAGCTGGCCCGGGCCCGCATCAGCATCCGTTACGCCTACGCGACCGCCTCGCCGCGCACGCAGAAGACCGCCGCCGTTGTGGCCGTGGCTGACGATGACCTGCCGAAAGCCCTGAAGCTTCTCGGGTAGCGTGACCTGAACCGCGATTGGCCGGGCTGCGGCGCGTTTGAGGGAAATTGGCGAGCGTTTCGCAATGAGAGCGCGGCCCTTTTCAGGGCCGCGCTCAATCTGCGCTTACTGGAGCGGCTGCAGATCGCCGCGGTAGGGAAGGACCTGACCCGAGACGATATCGACATCGAACGCCCACTGCTCGAAGCCCGGCGCATCGATCACGATGTGATGGCGTCCGTTCACGAGCGTCAGCGGTTGACGTGTTCCGTCGAAGTCGCGCACCACGCCGACATACGCGCCATCGACGTAGACGGCCGCGTTGTCAGGCGAAATCTCCAGGCTCATGCCGCCGTACCGGGTCGAGCCCGGTCCCACGATCACGGGCGAAGGCGGCGCCGCGTAGCCATACACGGGAACCGCGTACGGGTAGGCGTAGAACGGAACCGGATACCCCAGCGAGATCCCGAAGCCGAGGCTGAAGTGCGGACGGAACAAGTACGGCGCCGAGTAAAACGGCGACAGAACGTACGGCCGATAGTATCGAGGCGTCACGTACGGACGCACGACGTACGGTCGTACCGCGTAGGGACGTACCGCGTAGGGGCGTGCGACGTAGGGGCGCACGACCTGTGGAGACACGATCACCGGGCGCGTCGGAGCGGGCGCCACATGCTGGCGCGGAACCGCGTAGTGTCCCGTTGGACCCCGGGCAGGAGGCGCCGCGGCGCTCCGCGCCTGCGGACCGTGCGGGCCTGAACGACGATGGTCATCGGCAAACGCCGTGGCCGAACTGAACGTCAGGACCGCGAGAAGAGCTGCTGTAAGGAATGATGAGTTGTGCTTCATAGCGGCCTCTATCCTTAATCAGGCAAGAGCCCTGCCACAGCGGATTACCCAATTTGCCGTTAAAACCGACGATTCCGGCTCGTCAGCGTCCTTTTTCCCGGCTCGACTGTCCTGTCGGTTCGGCCCACTCCGCCGCGACCTTTCGTCGGCCGAGATGTCATCGACGACCAGGATCAGCTACCAATCCTTGCGGTTGTGCGACCACGCTTCGACTATCATCAAACTAT
>DATAEK010000391.1:0-40048 GCA_036258055.1 Vicinamibacterales bacterium | reverse complement strand
TCGATCCAGATCGCGAAGCGGTCCATGAACGTCTTGAGGAAGCTCCTACCTTCGCATTCGGCACAGCTGTCCTCGGAAGGGCACGGACGAAACAGGCTCAGGGCACCTCGTTTACCAAGCCCATCATTTCAAGTGTCAGCGTAACTAGGAGATAAACAGCTGAGTGGCGGTGGTACCCGGCTTGCCTGATCTCTGAGTCTGCGATTGAAAGGCCGAATCACAATCCAACTCGTCCTAGGGAAAAGGGGGGTGCCAGGTGCCTGCAATCAGGGGAGTGCGTCGTTCTCAAGCGGTCATCCTAGTCGCATTGATGCTCGGCTTGCCGTCGGCTGCTATCGCAAAGGCCGCGTCAGTTGCCGACCGCGCGGAGGCCCTGTCGAAGATCACGATCGATAACTTCGGAGAGATCAACGACACCTATTACCGAGGCTCGCAGCCCAAGGGTAATGACTTTGCGAGCCTCGCGCGGCTCGGCGTGAAAACGGTGATCGATCTCACCCGCGGCGGACTGGCCAGCGAACAGAAGTCCGTTCAGGATGCCGGGATGAATTTTTTCCGAATTCCGATGACGACGTCGGATCGCCCTGATGCGAACGCCGTCGCCCAGTTTCTGAAGCTCGTGAACGATCCCGCGAATCAACCCGTGTACGTGCATTGCCAGGGCGGTCGTCATCGCACCGGCGTCATGACGGCCGTTTATCGGCTGACACACGACAAGTGGACTGCGGATCGTGCGTTCGCCGAAATGCGTCAGTACGAGTTCGACAAAGGCTTCGGGCATACCGCGTTGAAGCAATTCATGTTCGATTACTACGACAAGCTGAAGAACGCCGTTGGCATCGCGACCCCTGAATAACGATTCACGGCCGGAAGGAAGACGGGACGGTCCATCGCGGATCGTCCCTTTTTTTGTGCCCCCGACGTTTCCATTTCTCTACGGATGAGTCTGCACCGAGCATTGCGTTCGTCACACATCGTGCGCGGGGAACGAACGTCGACCTGCTATAACTACGCGAGCCTGAACGACGCGAGTCGTAGGAACGCAAGCGGTCGATCCAAGTCGATCGCCAGTTCCGCAGTCAGCGACTAGACCTGACGCGAGGGGGAACGGTGGCCGGTCGAAACGATTCCGCACGACTCACGGGCGAGTGGACGAAGGTCACGACGGCTTCGTGTGCGGCGAAGTATCCGGCGACGATTGCGTTTGCTGGGAGTACCTATCGTGGAGCACGGGGTCCCTCGCAAGGCATGGTCTGGTGGGACGCGGGGATCTACCGTCTGGAAGGATCCCAGACTCTGGTCCTGAGCGTCGCGACCGACGAGTTGGTGCGCTACCCCATCGTCATGGGCGATGACGAGTTCGAGTTCACCGATTCTGAAGGCTGCAAAGTGGTCTACCACCGCAAGGCATCGACTGGGAGCTCTCCACCGTGAGTGTTTGAGAAGGGGGAACGTTCGTCATGTGCAACTGCTCCGACTCCTCATCGTCGTCCACTTCCAGGAAATCCAGCGTCGTCCCGAATGCAGCGAGCCCGAGCGTGACGCTCGGTGTGCCTCTCGCGGCGCCAATCGGCATTACGAGCGAAGCCGTCTCTGACCCGACGGCAGATGATCCATCACTGCCGCAGGCGGCACCGCAGAAGCCGTGCAAGCTGGAATTCCTTGATGGCTGCTACGTCATCACGCATCGTCCGATCGGGGGCCGCACCCTGTTCGAGGGCACACTGCGTGTCGATCGTGCCGCACCTGACGCAGGGCCAGACGGCATCATCGTGAGCGGCGATCTGTATGTGAGGAAGCTCGTGGCGGATCCGCCAGGGAGCAATCAGATCCTGGCGCCGGTGTCACCGGTCACCCCCGTTGGACCTGGTGGCGTTCCGGCAGCGCGAGCGGCGATCAGGCCTGCACAGTCCATTGCAGCGGCCGCAAGCTCCCTCGACGCGCCGCCGGCGCCAGCGCCGAGCAAGAAGCCGATCATCCCGATCTTCCCGCGGTCGCGCTACCACTCATACCTGAAGGTCACCAGCGTTCAGTCCCCGACGGTCGTGCCGACGGCCGCAGCGTGTCGGCTCACCATCGTTGCCGATCAGTTCAACTACACGCAGCCTCCCGCGGGTCAGCACCAAGGGACGTTTCCAGCGACTGCCACCCGCACCGTGACGATGAAGCTGAAGAAAGTCGGCGCACCCTTTCCGTTTTCTTTGACGGGAGGTCCCTTCTACGAAGGACGGCTCTTCGAAGCGGGAGTGGACAAAGGCAGCGTGACGCTCGCCTGGGTTTCGTCGTTTTTCCGGCGCGCGTCGCTCGAGGTCGACACGCTCACCGGCGCCGTACCGCCGGCTCCTGTGCCTGACGGCAGTGGCGGGATGGAGTTCTTCGACACGGTGTTTGCCAAAACCGGATGGCACCTCACAGTCGTGAAGGACCAGGCAAACGTGCCCGTGCCGCCCGGGATCGTGCCGACCGACTGCTGGAGCTCGCCGGACCTCCACAGTCTGATGACTTCGGTCCGTAATCCGACCACGAACCTCGATACCGATTGGCACGTGCACCTCGTCGTCGTGCCGGCAAAACTGGGTTGCTCGCGCGGCGTGATGTACGACCAGATCGGTGTTCCGCGCGAAGGCTGCGCGTCGTTCTCCGACGATGGGTATCCGGTGTCCGATTCGTCGAACTTCGGCGTCGCCGCCAACCAGAAGCAGCGGAACATCCCGCGCGCGTACCTTCGGAGCGCGGCGCACGAGGTGACCCACACGCTGAACCAGATCCATCAGGAGTCCGAGACGGCTGCCGACAACTCGATCATGACAACGACGCCGAGCGTCGCCGACGTGCTGGGCGGCCCAGGCACCGGCTTGCCGGGTGTCTTCCCGGATCAGATCGCTCTCGCGCACAACACCACCGTCCGCCACCATCTGAATCACATGCCGGATCCCGTGATCCGTCCGGGCGGGTGGCCGTTTGCGAGCTGGTTCCCGGCCGGTGCGCCGCAGGCAGCCGATCGCCACCAGTTCGATTCATCGGAACTGGAGCTGGTGGTGACTGCGGCGAGCGACCGCGTCGCACTCGGTCAGCCGTTGGAGTTATCGTGGACCCTGACCAATCGAGGTTCCGTTCCGCTCGTGACGCCCAACGACGTGAGCATCGAGGCGCTGTTTGCGGCGATCACGACAACCGACGGTGACGGGCGAGAGCGCCCGGTGCGGCCGTTCACGATCCTGTGCGAGTCAGCGAAGCTGGACGTGCTCGATCCCGGTGCGGCGCGCCAGGCCAGCGTGCGCGTGTTCTGGAGCACGGCGGGATTCGCATTCGAACGGCCCGGGCGCTATCGTGTGAACGTCTTCATCAACTGGTCGGCCGATGGCGTCCCGGTTGGAGTGATGGGCGGCGTCGACGTGTTCGTAGACTACCCTGCGAGTGACGCGGACAATAAGGCTGCCGGTCTGGTGATGCACCCCGAGGTCGGCACGTGGGTTGCGCTTGGCGGCGGAGCGTATCACCTCGAAGAGGCGACACGTCGTCTGTCCAGATTGACCGAGATGTCCGCCGTCGCGAGAGGCGACTCGCAGCCGCGCCTGCTCTCGGGCTTCGCGGGCCTGCTGCCCGACAGACGGCGGGTAATCGCGAGGACCACCGATCGCGCCGGACGAACGGGGCGGCCGGTCAAGCGAGCCAAGGCGAAGGGCCGCCGGCCCACTTCGCGACGTAAGCGCTGATCAGCGGTTCTGGCCTGCACTCCGGCTGAAACGCTGGGGTGCAGGCTGGAACGTCGGAGCCGTCAGGGCGTGTTCACTGCTGCTCGAGCAGCACGCGGTCCCACCCCGCGAGCGTTGCGGCTCGATCGTAAGTGCTGTCCACGAAGGCCCGAATCGCCGCTTCTGGTGCTGGCGATGTTCTCACCGCGTCGTACGGCAGGATGAACTCCCCCATCTCCTTGTGATAATAGGCGGCCTTCGGCTCGACGCTCGCTTCCTTCAAGCCCGCAGGCTCCGGTACAGCGTAGGCGTAGAGGCTTGGACCGAGGGCCGCGCCGCCGGGCCAGAAGCCATGGCTGATCACTTCGCGTGAGTAGGCGTCGCGCATGAACTCTGGTCCTTCGCGAGGAGGCGCCGCTCGCCCGGAGAATCGCGTGACCGCCAGGTCGAAACTGCCCCAGAAGAAATGGACGGGGCTGCATTTTCCGAGGAACGGCACGCGCGCGTCGTTCAGAATCCGCTCGAGCTGCACGAGGATCCGCCAGAATCGCTGGACGTACTCCGGGTCGTAGGAATGGTGTGCCGTGTCCTGATCGAGCCTGATCGGCGTCGGGATCTCTACGGTCACCGGCCAGATCTTCACCGGCAGCCCCATCGCCCGAAGCGAGTCCATGAGGTCGCGATAGACATCGGCGACCGTCCGCGGGCCGAGCGGCAGCGATCGGACCATGCCTTCCGACGTCCGGATGACGAGCGCGTGGTCGATGAAATCGAATTCGATGGTGAAGCTGCGATTCCCGTGCGGCAGGGTCAGCGTGGTCAGGCCGCGCGGTGTGACCCTGAACGCGATGCCCCAGGAGTGATTGAGCTTGGGCGCCTGCGCGAGCGCGATCTTGCCGACGATCTGCGCCCACAGGTGCACGGTTTCATAGGTATCTTTCCACGCGTCGTACGCCAGTGCCGGCCATGATTCAGTAGTCATCACAGTAGCCTCACGCTACCATATCCGAGTGTTCGGGCTCGATGCAGGACGCGAGCAGGGCACGTGACGACGTCGTGAACGGAACAGAACGGTGAGTGTGATGCCTGAAACCTGCGAGCACATCGAGACCGTCGACACGATCAAGCGGCCACAGAAACACGTGTGCGAGGAGTGCGTCAAGCACGGCACGAAGTGGGTCCACCTCCGCACGTGCCAGAGCTGCGGTGCGACGCTCTGCTGCGACTCATCGCCAAATCGGCACGCGACCAAGCACGCGCGCGCCAGTGGCCATCCAGTCGTCGCCTCGGCGGAGCCTGGGGAGCGTTGGTTGTACTGCTACGTGGACGAGGCGTTCGCCGAATACTGACCGCCCTCAGTGCCGTTTGAAGAACTGCACGGCACGCTCGTGCTTTTCGGCGGCGCTCCGCGATTTGAACGTACCAAGGTTTCTCCGCCTGCCTGTTTTCGGGTCTCGCTTGCGGGAATAGAGCCGATATTCGCCGGTGCTGAGCTTGCGGATCATCCTCGTACCTCCAGTCGGACCTCCACCCACTTGATCTGCAGAAGGTTTGCCGCCGCACGCCCTGGGCTCTTTCGCGGTCGACCCAGCTCAGCGAGCGTAATCCGCCTGAGCGCAGGTCGTAGGGATTGCAGACACGAGGGGACCAGTGGGGCGCCCGAAACACATTGCTCTCGTGGAATCATCAACTGCTCGTCGGTACTGGCAAAGCTCGTGCAACGCTGCCGGGTCGGCTGGTGACCGACTGGGGATGCACAAGCAGTCCATCGACGCTGCGGCGTCGCAATCGAACGATGATGGAAAGATCGAGGCGCTCATACGGGCCACCGATTGGACCCGCAGTCCACTGGGGCACCCATCCGCATGGAGCCACAGCCTTCGAAGCGCCGTGCGCATCATGGTCACGTCGCGGTTCGCGATGTGGATGGGATGGGGCCCCGACCTGACATTCCTCTACAACGATGCCTACGCGGCAATGACCTTGGGCGCCAAGCACCCCTGGGCGTTTGGCCGTCCGGCGCGCGAGGTCTGGGCGGAAATCTGGCCTCAGATCGGACCACGAATCGACAAAGTGCTCAGAACCGGCGAGGCGACGTGGGACGAGAGCCTGCTGCTGTTCCTCGAGCGCAGCGGTTTTCCGGAAGAGACCTACCACACGTTTTCCTACAGCCCCATCCCCGATGACAGCGGCGCTACCGGCGGAATGCTCTGCGTCGTCACGGAGGAGACCGAGCGCGTGATCGGCGAGCGGCGCCTGACGCTGCTCCATGACTTGACCGCAAATCTGTCGGCGACCACGACGACTGCCGAGGCGCTCGCAGCCGTCGGCAAGACACTCGAAGAAAACGCCCGCGATCTGCCCTTCACGCTGGTGTATCTGTTCGAAGATGGCGAGAAGCGCGCGAACCTGTCCGCTCTGAGCGGCATGTCTTCCACCCACCCCGGTGCTCCGCTTCATCTGGACGACGAGAGTGAATGGCGGCGCGCGATGGATGCTGCCCGCAGCATGCCCACTCTCGTCACGCTCGCCGACGATCTGGCATGGCCATCGGGACCCTGGGAGCGGTCACCGAGGCATGCCATGGTCGTTCCCATCGCGAAACCGGGCCAATCACAGCCCGCGGGACTCTTCGTGGCGGGTCTGAATCCATTCCGGCCGGTCGACGACGGGTATCGGAATTTCATTGCGCTGCTCGTCGGGCAGGTCGCCTCAGGCCTGGCCAACGTCAGCGCATACGAAGCTGAGCGCCGGCGGTCCGAGGCCCTCGCGGAGCTCGATCGTGCGAAGACGGTTTTCTTCTCCAACGTCAGCCACGAGCTGCGAACCCCGCTGACGCTGATGCTCGCGCCCATCGAGGACCTGTTGTCCGATCCGTCGATAGGCGATCAGCATCGCAGTCACCTCGGGTTGCTCCAGCGGAACGGCCTGCGGCTGCGCAAGCTGGTGAACACGCTGCTCGAGTTCTCACGTATCGAGTCCGGGCGTGTGGACGCGAGGTACCAACCGACTGACCTGGGGACCTACACCGGCGAGATTGCCAGCGTCTTCCGATCGGCGGCCCAGCGCGCGGGGCTTTCCTACCGAGTCGACATCGCCGCGAACACCGAACCGGTCTACGTCGACCGGGAGATGTGGGAGAAGGTCGTTCTGAACCTCATCTCGAACGCCTACAAATTCACGCTGGACGGCGAGATCGCCGTCCATTTCGAGACGACGGGTGGACGTGCGGTGCTGACGGTCAGCGACACAGGCTGCGGCATTCCCTCGCACGAGCTCGCGCATGTGTCCGATCGATTCCACCGGATCGACGGAAGCCGCGGCCGGACCCACGAAGGGACCGGTATCGGCCTGGCTCTCGTGCAGGAGTTGGTGAAGCTCCACGGCGGCTCGATGGAAGTCGCGAGCGAAATCGATCGCGGCAGCACGTTCACCGTCTCCATCCCGCTTGGCTCTCGCCACCTGCCGCCGGACAGGCTCGACCTGCGCGGGCGCGATGTCTCGATGGTCTCCGGCGCAGAAGCCTTTGTCGAAGAAGCGCTGCGCTGGCTGCCGGACGGTGCCGGCGATCAGCCAAGCAGCGCCGCGGCTGACATGGCGACGAGTCCGTCCGAGCACGACGAATCCATCCGCATCCTGCTCGCTGATGACAACGCCGACATGCGTGACTACATCACGCGGTTGCTGGGTCATCGCTGGACGGTCGAAGCGGTTGGCAACGGTCGCGCCGCGCTCGCGGCGGCGGCTGCGCGCCGGCCGGACCTCGTCATCACCGACGTGATGATGCCGCATCTCGATGGCTTCGGTGTGTTGAAGGAGCTCAAGGCGGACGAGCGGCTTCGCGAGATCCCGGTCTTGATGTTGTCCGCCCGCGCCGGTGAGGAGTCGCGCTTCGAGGGGCTGCAGGCCGGGGCCGACGACTACCTGATCAAGCCCTTCTCCGCGCGCGAATTGTTATCACGCGTCGAGTCTCAGCTCCTGCGCGCGCGCATTCGCAGGGTCGAGGAACTGCATCATCGCCGGTTGATGACGATCTTCACGCACGCGCCCGTTGGCATTTGCGTGTTCCGCGGGCCGGAGCACATCTACGAATTCGCCAACCCGCCGTACCTGGCTCTCGTCTCGAACCGCGCCATCCTCGGAAAGACCGTCCGCGAGGCGTTGCCGGAAGCCGGTGCCGACCTCTATGACATGCTCGACGGCGTCTACAGAACGGGACGGCCGCATATCGGACGCTCGCTTCGGCTCGTGCTGAATCGCGGCGTCGACGGCATGCCGGAGGAAGCGTTCTTCGATTTCGTGTATCAGCCGCTCTTCGATGATGCCGAACGAGTCGAAGGGATCGTGGTCGTGGTGTTCGAAGTCACCGATCTCGCGAACGCACGTCGCGAGGCCGAAGCCGCGAGCCGGGCAAAGGACGAGTTCCTGGCGATGCTCGGTCACGAGCTTCGCAATCCCCTTGCCCCCATCCTGACAGCGCTGCAGCTGATGAGGCTCCGCGGTGTGGACGCCAACGAGCGTGAGCGGACGATCATCGAACGTCAGGCGAAACAGCTCGTGACGCTCGTCGACGACCTGCTCGACATCTCGCGCATCACGCGCGGGAAGATCCAGCTCAAGACTGCTTCCATCGAGCTCGCCGACGTCGTCGTCAAGGCAGTGGAGATGGCCAGTCCCGTGCTGGAACGGTACGGGCATCACCTCGACATCGACGTGCCGCGGGGCGGCCTCACGCTCGAGGGGGACGCATCGAGGCTGGCGCAGGTCGTATCGAATCTGCTGACCAATGCGGCGAAGTACACGGAAGCGGGTGGACTCATCGCGGTCACCGGGCGTGCGGCTGACCGGACGGTGATCCTTCGCGTTCGTGACAGCGGCATCGGGATCGAGCCTGAGATGCTTCCGCGGATTTTCGACTTGTTCACGCAGGAACACCAGGCGATCGATCGCGCGCAGGGTGGGCTTGGGCTCGGGCTTGCGATCGTGAAGAGCCTCGTCATCGCACACGGCGGAACCGTGGCCGCCTTCAGCGAGGGCAAGGGAAGAGGAAGCGAGTTCGTGGTCACGCTTCCCCTCCTGGAAGGCATCCCTTCGGCAACGACACGCGACGCTGACGCCGCCTCGTCAGCGTTGCCTGGACGCTCTCGGAGAGTGCTGATCGTCGACGACAACGACGACGGCGCCCACATGCTCGCCGACGCGTTGGCGGCGCTGGGGCACACGACGCGGGTCGTCAACGATCCGCTGCAGGCCCTCGCTGAGGCGGAGCGCATCAGGCCGGACGTGGCGGTCCTCGATCTGGGGTTGCCCGTGATGGACGGCTACGAGCTCGCTCGGCGATTCAAGGATCACGCGCAACTTCGGGATGTGAGCCTGGTGGCTGTGACCGGATACGGTCAGGATCGCGATCGACGACAGACCGAGGCAGCCGGGTTCGACGCACATCTCACCAAGCCGGTCGACATTCAGGAGCTTGGCACGCTCGTGAATTCTCTGAGTGTGGATGAATCCCACCAGCGGTAGCGATTTCCCGCCAATCTGCTCGCAGGCGTGGGCGCGACCGCGGGTCGCGCCAGGCCTCCCCTGACCAGGTCAAACCGATCAGGAGTGGCGGAGGACGTCAGCGGGGTCGATCCGTGTGGCGCGCAGCGCCGGGAGACCGCTGGCAAGGGCGCCGGCGATCGCGAGGGTAATGGCCGCGATGGTCATGGCCATCGGGTCGCGAGGCGCAAGTCCGAAGAGGAGTGACGACACGAAGCGCGACAGCCACGCGCTCGCGAGCAGGCCCGCGACGATGCCTGCGCTCACGAGCCAGGCCACACGCGAGAGGACCAGCGTGACGACGCTGCTGGTGTCGGCCCCGAGCGCCATCCTGATGCCGATCTCGGTTCGGCGGCGCGCAACCGAATACGCCGTCACACCGTAGAGCCCGAGGCCGGCCAGCAGCAAGGCGAGCCCACCGAAGAACGCGGACAGCCACGCCACGAGCCGTTCCTGCGCGACCGACGCGCGGACTTGTTCTTCGAGCAACCGTGAACTGTAGGTGAGGCCGTCGGTGACGGACATGAGCGCGGCGCCGATCGTGCGGCTCAGCGTCGCCGGAGCGCCGGCGGCGAAGCGAATGCTCACGTTGACGGTCGTCGATCCAGGCGGACGCAGGATTTCCGATTGCGTGAGCGGGATGTAGAGGGTCGGTGGGATGGGATCGCGCAACGCGAGAGATGCCGACGTAAAGCTGACGCGCGCCGATCGAAACACTGCATTCCCCGCCACGCCGACGATCGTCAGGACTCCTCCGCCTGGTCTGACGCCGGCAAGTGTCTGTCCGAGCGCGCTGCCGACAGGAAAGTACTTCCGCGCGAGCGCTTCGTTGACGACGACGACCGGCGACGCCGCCGCGGCGTCGCGCGGTTCGACGTCCCGTCCCTCGACGATTGGGATGCCGTAGGTATCGAACCAGCCGGGAGTCACGAAGTTGGCGACCACGCCGCGTTCGGCGGCCGCCGCGCCTCCTGGCGCGGTCACGGTCATCATGGCGCCGCCGCCGCTCAACGGTGTCCAGATGGATCCCGCCGCTCGAGCGACGCCAGGCTCGCCCCTGACCGCATCCACGAGCTGCTGGTAGAGGTCAGGTCGTCGAGCGGCATCGATCGACGCGCGACTCGTATCGACGTTCATGACGAGCACGTTGTTCTTGTCGAAGCCCAGTGGTACAGCTGTGAGGCGTTCGAACGTGCCGACGAAGAGGCCGGCCGCCACGACCAGCACGAGAGAGAGCGCGACTTGTGCGACGACGAGCACGTGCGAGAGAGCTCCGAGGCTCGAGCCCGACATGGTACGTCCATCCGCAGACAGGGCCTCACGCGGTGCCGTTCCGATCGCCCGAATCGCGGGCGCGGTGCCGAACAGGACGGCAGTCAGCATGGTAACCCCCGCCGTGAAGATGGCCACGCGCCAGTCGAGTGAGAGATCGAGCACCACGCGGGTCGTGGGCGTCGCGAGCTGCGCGACGAGCGCGCGACTGCCCCATGCCGCGAGCGCGAGTCCAGCGATAGCCCCGGCGATCGCGAGGAGGAGGCTCTCCATCAGGAGCGGGCGTGCGAGATGCCACGGGCTCGCGCCAAGCGCCAGGCGCACGCTCATCTCCTGTCGGCGTGCTGCCGCACGCGCCAAAACCAGGTTCGCGATGTTCACGCAAGCGATCAGCAGGACGAGCGCCACGACCGCGAGCACGGTCGCAAGCGGCCGGGCGAACCGTTGCCGCAGTCCGCTGCTCCCCGCCGACGGGCTCGACACGCCAACTGTCGCCGGCACGAGCGTAAATGGTTCCGACACGAACTTCGGGGCCTGAGGGAGGGACCGCAGCATTTCCAACTGCAGCGCCCGCATCGTCGCGGTTGCAGCGCCGAGCGACTGCCCCGGCTTGAGGCGCAGCATCACAGCAAGCAGGAAACTGCGAGGCGACAGGAGCGAGGAATTTGCCCCGCGGATCCGTGGTTCCGCTGCAAGAGGGAGCGCAAGGTCGAAGGGCGTCCCGACTTCGATGCCGGCGAAGGCCGGCGGCGTCACACCGACGATCGTGACCGGCACTCCCTCGACGACAAGCGAGGTACCGAGTACAGACGCTGCACCACTGAACTGCGATTGCCACAGCCCATAGCTGATGACTCCAACCGCTGCTGCCGCCCCGCGGACATCGTCAGCCGCGGTGAAGGTCCGCCCGAGGAGTGCTGGCACACCGAGCGTCTTGAAAAAGTCACCGCTGGTGTACATGCCGTCGACCGTGTGCGCCTCGCCGCTCCGGCCCAGCGTGAATCGGCGCGACATCCAGGCGAAGCCGCCGTCGAAGAGCGGCAGGTTCGGCTCCATCGCCGTCCACATCGCGCCGTTCCAGCCGAGCCCCGTCTTCACGCCGAGCGCGAGCGCACTGTCTGAGGAGACGGTCACGAGACGCTGCGGCTCGACGACCGGCAGCGGCCGCAGCATCAGCGCGTTGAACAGCGAGAAGATTGCCGTGTTGGCGCCGATGCCGAGCGCGAGTGACAGGATCGCCACGCTCGAGACAATGGGTGTCGCACGCAGCGCACGGAGCGCGAGGCGGATGTCCGACATCGGTTCTCCAGGTGCCGTCTGCTGTACCGACGCGCTTGTCGCGACTCACCCGATGTAGCGGTACCAGCCAATCAACGCGAGGATGGCTCCGACGACGGCGATCGCGGCCCAGAGACGAATGTTCAGCAGGTCCGGTGATGTTGGTGACATGTCGCCTCCCCTCTTGTGCCGACGGGTCCGACTCGAGACCAGGCAGACGCACTCTCACTCGGTAGACGTATGTCCGTCGTCTCCGCCCGCCGCGAGCTTCTGCTGACGGAGTGCGGCGGCGCCGAGGAGTCCGCCCATCCCCATGGATTCGACGGCGCTGCTCGGGATCAGCATCAGCGCGCCCTTTTCCTTCAGCCCTTCGTAGAGCATGTTCATCGCGCGGAGATGCAGGGCCGTGGGGTTCTCGTGGTACGACTTGGCGGCTTCCTGGAACGAGTGCGCGATCTCCATCTCCGCCTGCCCGAGAATGATCCGGGCCTGCTTCTCGCGCGCCGCCTGCGCTTCGCGCGACATCGCATCCTGCAGCGCGCCCGGAATCACCACGTCGCGCATCTCGACCGACGACACGGTCACGCCCCAGGGGTTCGATCGCTGATCGATGAGCTGCTGGAGCTCCGCTTCGATCCGCTCACGTCCGCGCAGCAGGTCCGTCAGGGTCGTGCGGCCGATGATGTCCCGGAGCGCCGTCTGCGCGGCCCAGCTGACGGCCTGCGCGTAGTCCTGCACTTCGAGCGCGGCCTTCTGTGCGTCGTGCACCAACCAGAACAGCACCGCATCGACGTTAACCGGCACGGTGTCGGACGTCAGCGTCTGCTCTGCGGCAAAGCTCGTCGTGATCGTGCGCTGGTCGATCCACGACGACACGCGATCGATGAACGGCACGACCCAGAAGAGACCGGGCCCCCTGAGACCGATGAAGCGACCCACGCGCAGCACGATGGCGCGCTCCCACTGCTGGGCCACGCGTGGCGACTGCGCCAGCACGAAGCCGGCGATGACCGTCGTCACCAGAGCACCAACGCTGCCGGTGGACAGGTAGATCAGCGTCCCGGCCGCGATCGCGAGGATCAGAATCGCCATGGCGATGACGTTGGTCCTCGGCCGGTTGCTGCTGTACACCTCGGAACGACGACTGAGGTCTACGGAGACCATGTGTGCTCCTTACTCAATGCTCGTGGGGCCACACCCCCACGAGCCTTACGCGCTTCGCGCGGCGGCCTTCCGCCTTCGCTGAAGGTACGGCGGACCGCCGAAGCCTTGGCGGAGGCGGTTGGCCTGTCCGCCCGTCTTCGACGGGCGGCCGCACGTGAATCTGCGGGCCCCGCGCAATGGGCCTTGCGCTTGAACAAACCCTCTTACCCGCAGACCGGGATCAGCGGCCGGCGCGGCGACTCCCCGCCCGCTGGTGTTCCTCCAGCGCCGCAACGACTTCATCGATCGTCAGCCCCGCGGCGTCGGCATCCGCCAGGACGCGCGTGACGAACGTACGGAGGCGTCGGTCGCGCTCGCGCGGCGGATGCGCCTGCGCCGGCGTGGCGCTGACGAACGATCCCACGCCGCGGCGTGTTTCCAGGACGCCGGCACGCTCGAGCTCCGCGTACACCCTCGCCACGGTATTGGCGTTGACCCGGAGATCCACGGCCATTTCACGGACGGTCGGCAACTGATCGCCCGGCCGAACGCGCCCGGTCGCGATGGCCGCCCGCAGTCCACGTTCGAGCTGCGCGTAGATCGGCGTCGGGTCGCGCGGATCGATGGAAACCATGCTCACTTGATTGATTATACTAGTGCATTAGTACAACTCTGTCAAGCCGCTCACCGATCAGGCGAAATCAGAAGGGATCTGGCGGTCAGGCTGGATGGGATCGGTAGGCGAAAATGAGTGCCCAGCGAATCGCTGACGATTGCGGGTTGGTGACTGCCGCCTCGGCGCGCGCGCCGCGACGGCAGTCTGGAAACGCTACGACCCGTGCTCGTCTGCGGAGGGTCCGTAGATCGCCGGGACCTTGCCACCCATCGGACGCAGGTAGGCGGAGAGCTGACCGCGGTGATGGATCGCATCGAACAGGATGAACCACAGGAACTGGCCGACCGGCTGTTCCGAGACCATCTTCCCCTGGTAGAAGAACTGCGCCTTCTTGTCCCAGGTGGCGTCGTCCATCTTCGAAACCCGATCGTTTAGATCCGTCGACGATTTTTCGAAGATCTTCACCATCTCGTCGAGTGGCGGCGCCGCATCAGTCCGCCACTCGCCCCTGTGCGTCGCGGCGACATCCGTGCAGATCTTGAACTCATTCGCAAGGGTCCACACGATTTGCTCTGCCGAAGGTGACCGCTCGTCGGGCTTGTATCCCAACTGATTCTTGGGTAGCGCCCGCAGCACCTTCAGAAACACCGGCAGCTCTGCCTTCTGTCGTTCGAGGAAGAATTCGCGTGTCGTCATAACCGCCTTTCGGATGCAAGTGCCGAACCCTTTCAGCCTACTGCGCCGCGCTGCGCTTTTCCAGCGCCCTGTCGAATGCCTCGACGGATTCGAGGCGGATCGTCGCTGGTGCATCCTGGCTGGTCCACGCCAGAAGGACGCGATCGCTCACGACCAGACTGGGGTACGTGCCCGTGCGAGGGTCGTGGGAAGCGATGCGATCGATCCGCGCAACGCCGTCGGCGCCGATCGCGGCGCGGGCGAGCGCGATCGTGCGCGTGCCGTTCACCGTTTCATCCCAGGCGATTGCCAGCGTACCGTCGGCGAGTGCCGCAATCTGCGGATGGCGGACCGTTCCGTCACTCGGTATCCGCTGACGCGGCGAGAACTGACGGCCGTCGGTCGACACAGCATGGAAGAGCGCGAGCGTCGGCTCTGCATCCGGCATCCTTCCCTGCACTAGGGTAGGCCACACGACGTGAATACGGCCTTTCGCATCGACTGCGGCCGCAGGACCGTTTTCGGGGCAGCCGTCGAGGACCCACTGATCCTCGCTGACGCGCACCGGAGGAGCGAACGTGCGACCTCCGTCGCGCGAGAGAGTGAACGCAATGTCACGAATGTTGCCCGGGTACACATGCCGCCAGGCGGCGTAGAGCGCGCCGTCCGGTCCGGACGCAAAGGCGGTCTTGCAGCAGGAACACACTCCGCCGGCGACGACACGAGCGTCCGCGTCCGAGCCGTTCAACGGCGCCACGTAGAGTTTGGAAAGCTGGGCGCGGGACACACTGGCCGACGAGTCGCCCGCCGCGTGTGCCTGACCCTCGTGATGCGCCATCGGGGCTGACGCCGTTCCGCTCGCAAGGGCGCGGTGGTCGAGCCACGCTGCGACGACGTGTCCCCTGCCGTCGAGCGCGAGGGACTGCCAGCCGCGATTGCCGGGCGCGCTGCTTCCCGGTACCGCGGTCGCCCGTCCGTAGGTTCTGCCGCCGTCGTCCGACCGCGCATACAGCAGCCGCGAGCCCTGCGATCCTTTGCTGGTCCAGACGATCACGATTGCCGCGTCGCGCCCTGTTCCAGGAACCAGCGAGACACGTGGCGGCTGCTCGCCGGAGATGCGCGCGTCGCCCGGCACGTCGTTCACGCGGACTGGCGCGTCGAACCGACGTCCGGCGTCGCGGCTGACCGCCGAATACACGTCCGTCGGACCGTCAGGGGCGGTCGCGGCCCAGGCGACAACGACGAATCCGCCTTTCGCGGCCGTAGACGGATACGCGTTCGCACGCCCCGGCGCAGAGAGGCTCAGCCCCGCGGATTCGCCCTCGGAGATCACTGATCTCGTGTCGGGCAGAGTCGTCATTGCGCCGAGGAGCGCGGCTGCGACACCGAAGCTTCTCAGAATCCCCATCTCTCCCCCAGTTGCATCTGTCTCATGTCACCAACGGCGGTGATCTGGCCGAACGTCGGCGCTAATGTGCTTGCGGCGCCGAAATTGCGGCGTCATCGTTCGCCCCGGCCAATGCCGGCTGACTGTAGAAGAGTGGCGTTCAGACGCGCGGAGGTGGAGCGTCGGGCACGAGCGCCACGTTGGTCGAGGGGGCGAAGGCGCTCATGAGCGTCGAGGGTGTGGTGATCGGAACGATGGTCGACACGACGGTCGGAAGAACTGCGGAGGGACCGATGAGCGACGCCAGCGCAATCGCCGGCGGATCCGTCGCGCCGCGGCACGAGCAGCCTTGCGGATCGGCGGTGGCGCTCGGCCGGTGCATGGGGCACACGGGCCCCTCGGCGTGGGTACAAGTACAACTCGCTTCAGCGGTGCGAGGCTGAAGGCTCTTGCAGGGCACGCTCGGGGTCAACGCGAGCAGGCAGATGTGGCACACCAGCCAGCCGGTTGCCACACGCGTGAGCGCCCGCCGCATCCTGCCCATCACGTCGCAGCTTACCACAAGGGTTTTTACGACGACGTCTGTGTCCGGCGACCTCAATGGCGTCGCGGCAAGCCCTGAGTCCGCCCGCCTTTGCCGATCCGGGAAGTCTTCTCTTCCCGGGTCATCGATCCCCGCCGCCGCCTTTCAGCTTTCTCTGCTCTTCGGCGAGTCGTTTCAGCGTGCCGTCCTTGACCGCCTGACTGATCGCGGCTTTTACGGCAGCGACCATGAACGCCTGCACGGCCGGCTCGTCTTCTTTGTTCGCCACCGCCATCTGGAAACGCACGATGCCCATCTCGTCGAGCGACTGCACGCCCCATAACACGCGTTTCGGTGGGCTGTTCGGGTTGCGCGGGTTCTCGGCGGAGTTGTCGTACGAGATCGTGACGTCGATCTTCGTTCCCTTCGGCAGCAGAATGGGTTCCTTGTAGATGTAGCGATCCTGCCAGTTGAAGTCCCAGTCGGTGATCCAGAGAAGCGGCCGGGTGCTGCCATCCGGCAGCGTGGCCGTGGCTTTCATTTCTTTTCCGAGATAGTGGGCGTGTGCGTCCGCGCCGTACACGCGCATGTCGGCCTGCAGCGTGAGGTGTCCATCGATGGTGTAGTTCTTCTCACCGGGCGGGATGTCGATGTTGGCCAGGAGTCCGAAGAGCCCGGGCACGCCCGGCGTCATCAGCTTGCGATCAGGCGGGGTGTCGGCAAAGTAAAGGCCCACGCGTGACCGCTCCGTCTCAGGTTTGCCGGTGGGATGGAAATGGAGCTGCAGGACGAAATCCGAATTCTTCGGCAGCGCCATCGACAGCCCGTCGGGTTGAAACCGCGGTGTCGCGCCGACTGCCCAGCCGCCCAGCTCACCCGCCGGCGCGAACCCCGGAAAGAATGCGACCGGTGCGAGCCCGCGGAATCCGGGTTGACCGTCGGATCCGGCGATGTCCGTGACCGCACCGCCGCGGATGAACCCGAAGAGCGCGTGGTGCACCACGCGCCGCGAGCTCGGCCGGTACTCGACCGCGCGCACCCACCGGTCCTCCGTGATGCCCGTCGGCAGCGCGAAGTTGCGGTACACGTCCGGGCCGCTGGCCGGCACGTCGAAGCCCTCGGGCATTTCGAGGATCAAGTCGGGCTTGCCAAGCTGCCAGCCGTCCGCGAACTCCGGCAGCTTCGGCATCTTCGCCGCGTCGCCTCGCGGCATGCCCTCCTTGACCCAGGCCGCGATCGTCGCAATCTGGTCGTCGGTGAGGCGGCGCTCATCTTTGAACTCGCCGTAGCCATGAGCCGCTCTCCAGGGTGGCATGTAGCGCGACTGCGTGACCTTCACGATCAGCTCGCCCCGTTTCATCACGTCCTCGTACGAGATGAGCGAGAAGGGCGCAGCCTCTCCCGGGCGATGGCACGTGACGCAATTGGCGAACACGATTGGGGCGATCGACTCGGTAAACGTGACCCTGGGTGCGACCGGCCTGGACGCGACGGCGCGCGCCAGCAGGGCCGACGCCAACAGAGTGACCAGCCCGGCGGATCTCATGGTGTGTCCTTTGCGTGGGTGATGAAGCAGCCGAGCGCTTCAGTTTCAGGCGTCGCGACTGAGCGGCCGTCGAGGATGGCATCGAGGGCATCCCGCAAATCGTGAACGGTCGCCTTTTGTCGCGGCTGGCCAAGCGCTGCGTAGAGGTTATCGATGCGGCCGCGATAGCGCACGTGTTGCGCCGCGTCGACGACGACGGCCTGTGGTGTCACCGACGCGCCGGCGCGGCGCGCAACCGCTCCGTCCGCGTCGATGACGGCTTGCATGCCGGAGTATCGATACTCCGCAAGATGGGTTCGCACCCCTGCGGTGTCGATGCGCAGATCCTCGTACACCAGCGAGCACCGGACGGCCTTTGCCGCGTAATCACCGCAGACGCGCTGAATCTCCGGTGCGTAACCGTTCGAGATCGGGCAATCGCTGGAGACGAACAGCAGGAGGCCGGCCGTGCCTGCTGGCGCAAAGAGATTCACCGGATGGCCGTCGAGATCGCGCAACTGCGCGGGTACGAGCATCATCACGCCAGTGGCGAGTGTCAGGCATAGCCGCCGAATCACGGTCATGGGCATCGAAGGGGCGCGCCGAAGCCGCACGTGATTGTCGATAGTCTAGGTATCGCGTTGAGAATTGTCGATAGTCTAGGTATGCTTGTCAAGCGCCATGCCGAAACCATCCGATCTGCTCCAGGGTACGGTCGACCTGCTCATTCTCAAGACCATCGCGCGCGAGCCGCTGCACGGCTGGGCCATCTCGAAACGGATCCAGCAGCTCTCGGACGACGTGCTGTCGGTTCAGCAGGGATCGCTCTACCCCGCGCTTACTCGCCTCGAGCATCAGGGCTGGATCACCGCGGTCTGGAAGGACACCGATCTCGGGCGCAGCGCCAAGTTCTACTCGCTCACGCGCGACGGCCGGCGGCAACTCGATCGCGAGCAGGAGAACTGGAATCGGCTGTCGTCCGCCGTGCGTCTCGTCCTCAAGCGAGCCTGACATGAGCTTCGCGCGGCTGCTTCGCATCTGGCGTCACCGCATGGATTCGATTTGGAAGCACGACGCGCTGGACCGCGAGGCCGCACGCGAGCTGGCATTTCATTTCGATCAGCTCGTCGCGGAGCACCTCGCGAGCGGGATGCCGGCCGCGGAGGCGCGCCGCGCGGCGCGGCTGGCGCTCGGCAACGTCACCGTGCTCGAAGAGCAGATTCGCGACGAGCGCCGCGTGACGTGGGTCCACGATGCGCATCAGGATCTGCGATACGGGCTGCGGATGCTGCGACAGACGCCGGCGTTGACAAGTGTCGCAGTCGCATCGCTGGCGCTCGGGATCGGCGCCAACGGCGCGCTGCTCGGCGTGATGGATGCGCTGCGGCATCAATTGCTGCCGTTCCCCGACGACCGCCGACTCGTCGTGGTAAAAACGGTTCCGCTCGATGCCCCGGCGCGCGTGGCCAACGCGTCACTGCCGGACTACATCGCGTGGAAGGAGCGCGCCGATGGGTTCGAGACGCTCGGCGCGTCCCTCGTGGACGAGCGCGACTTCGGCGACGAAGCGAACGGTTTTCCAGAGCGAATCTACGGTCAGCTGTTCACGCCCTCCCTCTTCGAGACGCTCGGCGTGCAGCCTGCCATCGGGCGCCTGTTCACCGACGACGAGGCACGGCCCGACCGGCCGGCCGCCGTCCTGATCCTCAGCCATCGGCTCTGGCAGCATCGGTTCGCCGGCGATCCGAAGATCCTCGGGCGGCAGATTCGCGCGAACGGGGTGTTGTGCACCGTCATCGGCGTGATGCCGCCGGCCTTTCGGTACCCGGACGAGCGCACTCAGTACTGGGCGCCCCTGCCGATCAACCCGATTCAAGCGCGAGGCTCCGCGCGCTACTTCGTCGTGACCGGACGTCTGAAGGCGGGAGTAAGCATTGCGCAAGCCGAGGCCAGCCTCTCGGCCGTCGCCGCTCAGCTCGCCGTGGATTTTCCCGAACGTCACAAAGGCTGGGGTCTTCGCGTGCGGCCCGTCCGCGAAGCGCTCTTCGGCTGGACTGCGACGCCGTTCCTGACGATGGAGGCGGCGGTGGCGCTGTTGCTGACCACGGCGTGTGTGAACGTGGCGGGGCTGCTGCTGGCGCGCGGCACCACGCGGCGTTCAGAGATGGCGATGCGGTTTGCCCTCGGCGCCAGGCGTGAGCGCATCGTCCGGCAACTCGTCACGGAGAGTCTGTTGCTGGCGTTCATCGGTGGCGCGCTTGGAATGGTTGTCGCGCGATGGGGCGTTCGCGCCTTGACGTCAACGTTCCCCGCGCCGGGGGCACTCGCGATCACCCATGTCTCGATGAACGCGCGGATGGTGGCGTTGATGATCGGTCTGTCCGCTGTCGTGGGGATCGCGGTCGGTCTCACGCCGGCGTTGGTCGGATCGCGCCGCAACCTGTTGTCGCTCAGGAGCGGCGGAGAGGCCGGCGGTGGAACGGATCAGTCACGGCCTCCGGTCTGGGGAGCGTTTGCCGCCGCGCAAATCGCACTGGCGCTCGTGCTCCTGGTCGGCGCCGGACTCGTCGCCAACAGCTTCGTCCGTCTCGCTCAACGGGATCTGACCTTCGACGCTGACCTACTCCTGACCTTCGACTATCGAATCCCAGGAGTCGAATACACGAACTTGATTGGGTCCTACAACGGTTTCCCGTACTTCGAGATCACGCAGTCACCGTCGACCGGGTTGCAGCGCGTGTACGACCGCCTGCGGCGCGTGCCCACGATCGAGGCGGTCGCCGGCATTTCCTATCCGCATCTGAACAGCATCATCGTCCCCGAGATGACCGTGACGCTCGAAGGCCGCGCACCATCGTCGTCGGGCGATCTCAGCGCTCTTACGGCGAGCTACTTTCTTGTGACCCCCAACCTGTTCGGCACGCTGCGTGTTCCTCTCGTGGCGGGCCGTGACTTCAATGATCGGGACACGAGCTCTGCTCCCTGGGTTGCGGTCGTCAACGAGACGGCCGCGCGGCGCTTCTGGCCAGGCGAGGATCCGATCGGCAAGCGCTTTTCTCTCGACATCGTTCCCGACGAGCGTCCGCGCGAGGTCGTCGGCGTCGTTCGTGATGTGCCGATCCGACGCACGCAGACCGGCGGCGAGCCCGTCATCTACGCGTCGTATCTGCAGCAGCCTTCACGATACCGGGGGCCGTGGCTCAACATGTTTGGCCAGATGACGTTTCTCGCACGGACTTCAGGTTCACCGGGAAACGTCGCGCCAGATGTTCGGCGCGCCGTCGCCGAGGTCGATCCGAATCGTGCTCTTGCCAACGTCGGCCCCTTGGCCGATCAGCTCGATGCCCAACTGCACCCGCGCCGTTCGTACACCGTGGCGCTGGCAATCTTTGCCGCTGCCGCAACGCTTCTCGCCGGGATGGGCACCTACGGGGTCATGGCATACGCCGTGGCGCAGCGCTACCACGAGCTCGGCGTGCGAATCGCGCTCGGCGCGGGCGCGCGCCAGATCGCGTCGCTCATCGGCCTCGGCGCGCTCCGGCTGATCGCGATCGGGCTGACGGCCGGCCTGGCAATGGCCTTGGCCGCTACCGGCCTCATCAAATTGCAGCTCTATCAGATCACGCCAACCGATCCGGCGACATTCATTGCCGTTTCGCTGCTGCTCGCGATGGTTGGGATTGTCGCCTGCCTCGTGCCTCTGGGACGCGCCCTCCGCGTTGATCCGACGACGGCCTTGAAGTACGAGTAATTCCTGCCCGCCGCGGGCGTCAAGCTCGTGCAGAGCGTTGTCGATCCCGAAGAACGTCAATCGACGTATGGACAGAGGGCGGGGCGGCGAGGGGCCGACCGCAACCGTTCAAGGAGTTGGATGACGATGAGATTCATGGTGATCGTGAAAGCGACCAAGGAGTCTGAAGCCGGGGTTCTCCCGAGCGAAAAGTTGCTCGCCGACATGAGCAGATTCAACGAAGAGCTGGTGAAAGCCGGCGTTCTGCTGGCCGCTGAAGGGTTGCAGCCCAGCTCCAAGGGTGCACGCGTGCGCTTCAGCGGCGACAAGCGGACCGTGATTGACGGGCCGTTCACGGAAACGAAAGAGCTGATCGCCGGTTACTGGCTGTTTCAGGTGAAGTCCAAGGAAGAAGCCATCGAGTGGGTGAAGCGCTGTCCGAATCCGTTCCCTGGAATCGAATCGGATATCGAAATCAGGCAGGTGTTCGAGGCGGACGACTTCGGCAAGGAATTCACGCCGGAGCTACGCCAGGCCGAGGAGCGGATGCGAGCCGAGATCGCGAAGAAGCAGTGAGGAGCGCGTAGGGCGCCGCGGCCCTTGCCGGCCGCGCGTCCTACTTCCCCGCCGTTGTCGCAGGTGCGACGCCGACTTCAATCAACTTCGCCTTCATGGACTTGTCCTTGTCCATGAGCGCCGTGATCACGACGCGTGTACCGGGCTTGATCTGCTCGACCTTGATCGCCTGTTTGGCCTTGACCTTCGTATCCTTGGTTACCTGGACGGTCACGTCCTTGCCGGTCGTGTCCTTGACCACGACCTTGTCCGCTGCAGCGCTCGTGACCGTGCCCATGACTTTGTGATCGTGGCCCTCGTGTGCGAGCAGGCGTGCGCCGATCCCGAGGGTCAGCACCGCGACCGTGGCAAATAGTGCAGCAATTCGCTTCGTCATGTGTCCTCTACGCGCTGAAGTCATAAAGCCATTCCTCCGACCGTGATTACTTGTCGTGCTTGTGTGCCGGCGTCTTCGCGGGGGCTGACGCCGGGTTTCCCCCCTCGAGGAACTGGCGCGTTTCTTCTTCTTCCTTCAATTGGTCCGCAGTCTTCGGATTCAGCGCTTCCATCCGCTCGATTTCCTCCGGCGTGAGCGCCGGCAGGTGACGGATGAAGTGTACGAGCGCCCAGCTTTCACGCTCCCCTTCCGCTGTCCCAGTCCCCCAGCCAGGCATTCCCGTCAGGCGGATACCGTTCTCGATGATCGAGAAGAGCTCGCCGTCGGAGAGCGACTGGGTTGCGGTGGCGCGCATGTCTGGAGCCCTCGGGTAGAGTCCGCGCCCTATCTCCGTATCGCCGCCGCCGTCATTACCATGGCACGTCGCACAGTGGTCGGCGAAGTGCTCCATAGCTCCTGTCACGACCTCGTCAGTCCGCGGTACCGGATTCGGGCGCGACTTTACCGCCTGCGGTGTGGCCAAGCTGCGCATCGTCCGAGCCATGACGGCTTCGACCCGGCTGGGCTCCGCGCGTGTGCTGATCCCGCGCCGCACAATCGTATACGCGACGAGGCCGCCGACGACGGCCGCCAGGACGATCAGGATCAGGAGCGCGCGGATGGTGTGCTTCACGAATGCTCGCGCCCAGCCATGACAAACAGCGCAGACCTCTCTTCCGAGTATACCGTGGGTTCGCGGCCAGGCAGGCAGAGCCGGGTGCAGCTCGACACGAATGGTCCTACCATCACGGCGGGACGAGGTCAGCCGACCTTGATCCTGATGGCGCCGCTCCCCGTTGTTACGCGAAGGACCGGACCGCCGCCGCGAACGGTCCCAATGACCTTGTCTTTGGATACGGACCCCTGCACGGGGGATCCCTCGATCTTGATGGATCCCGATCGGCTCGATGCATCGACGTTGAAGCCGGCGCCTGTCACGGAGAACTCGACGCTGCTCGAACCGGTCGTCGCAGTCCACGGCCGGGTTGGAGCGCCCTGTACGATCACGCGACCGCTTTGCGTGGAGGTCGTGAGCGCGCCTCGAACGCCGGTCAGTCTGATCGCACTCGAACCCGTTTTGACTTCGACATCTCCGTCACCGGTCAACGTGGCATCGACGGCACCACTGCCCGTGTCGCTGCGGAGGCTGCCTGCGAGACCGCGCCCAGTAAAGGCGCTGCTGCTCGTCGTGACGGTCAGCGGGCCGGCGACGCCGTCCACGGTTACCGCGCCCGATCCGGTGGTTACCGTCGCGGCGCCTCCAAGCCGGCCAAGATCGATCGCTCCCGACTGGGTGCGAACGTTGATCGGGCCTTTGACGCCGCTCACCGACGTCGCTCCCGAATCGCTCTGCGTGACCACCTCAGTGTTTGGAGGCACCCGCACCAGATAGTTCACGGTCACGGCGCGACGGTCGGTCGCGTCGGCGGGCGGGCGCAGACGGATCGTGTTTCCTTCGCGTTCGACAGGAGGATGGTCGGCGATCCTGTGGGCGATCTCCACGGCATTTGCGGGGACGTCGAACCCTACCCGAACCGTCACGGCGCCGGTAATGGTTACGCGGCCCGTGTCGCCGGCAGTCACCTCGATCTTGCCCCGAATCGTCGAGACATCGAGCTTTGCTACGCCGGTCACATCCATCGATCGCTCGAATGGCAGGCGTTGCGCCGAGGCCGGAGCGGCGGCACCGACGCCGATTGCGATCGTGAGCGCGACTCGAGAAGTGATGTGCATATCAAAGTCTAAACCGCGAGCGCCGGTGATGTGCCAGTTACCTCAACGTGCCTTCTTGAATCGCGGCGGCCGCACGAGCGAGCATGAGATCGGAGACACGATGATCATCGAGATGCGCACCTACAAGACCAAACCCGGCAAGCGTGCCGAGTTCATCGAAATCTTCCGCACGCGCTCCGTGCCGGCGCACGCGGAGATCGGGATGAAGATCCTGGGTCCATTTCTGTCCGTGGAAGATCAGGACACGTTCTTCTTCATGCGAGGGTTTCCGGATCTCGCGTCGCGTGACCCGATGAAAGAAAAGTTCTATGAGGGTGAGCTGTGGAAGCGCGAGCTCGAACACGTCATGCTGCCGATGCTCGAGAAGTACGAGGTAGTCCTGGTTGACGATCCGGATGGACGCGTGCGCTGGTGATTTTCATTTGGGTGCGGTCCGCGCTCAGATTCGTGCCGAATATGGAAAACGAAAAACTGGCGTTTCGGGCCGTTCGACTTTGTGACGCGCCAAATGCGAACGCGCCTGGTCTGAGCGATGTTGCAATGTCCGACGAGGCCGCCCCTATTCGGCCCGGAGTGCCTCGACAGGATTGACAGTTGCGGCACGCAGGGCCGGCACGTAGCTGGCGAGCAACGCCGCCGACAAGAGCCCCAGCGACACGCCTGCGTAGGTGAGAGGATCGGCCGCGCTGACGTCGAAGAGGAGCGACGTCATCAGCCGGGTCAGCGCCGCCGCCGCAGCGAGACCGACCACGATGCCGATGGCGGCCAGCCGCAAGCCCTGACCGACGAAAAGGCGCGTCACCTCCTGACGGCGGGCGCCGAGCGCAACT
Organism: Vicinamibacterales bacterium; assembly: GCA_036258055.1. GTDB lineage: Bacteria > Acidobacteriota > Vicinamibacteria > Vicinamibacterales > 2-12-FULL-66-21 > DATAEK01. The sequence continues at coordinate 15,108 of DATAEK010000391.1, read as the reverse complement.
CGAATCCCGATCTCGCGCCGTCGCTGTGAGACGACATACGAGAGGACCCCGTAGATTCCCGCCACGCCGAGCAGCAGCGCCATCGACCCCGCGATCGCCAGCATGACGAGGGCAAACGATGTTCGTGCCAGGGACTTGTCGTAGATCTCCTGCAGCGTGCGGACGTTGGCCAGCGGGAGATTGGGATTGATCGACCACACCGCTCGACTCACTTCCCCGATGAATCCGCTCGTTCCCGTGCGGTGGCTGCGGACGATGAACGCCCCGGTCCTCTGAACCAGCACGCGGTCGCCTTCGAAGTCCTCCATCAGCATCGGCCAGCACACGAACGCCGGCGCTTTCTTGTCTACGCCGTCGTCGTGTTCGTCGGAGACGACGCCAACGACTTCCCGCCAGGGAGACTTGAACGTTTCGCGGATGCGTTTGCCAATCGCCGCCGACGGATCACGCCAGAGCTCCCGCGCGAGATTCTCCGACACGAGCGCCACTTTGTGTTTGCCGTACAGATCGTCCCAGGTGAAATCACGCCCGACGATGATCGAGTTCCCCATGGTTTTCAGCAGGCCAGGGGCAATGAACTTGAAGCGCCGCAGCGGCGGAATCTGACCTTCCGTGTAGGTCTTGTCCTCTGCGAAGATCGGATCGTTCCATCCCCGACCTTCCATTGGGATTACCGACGACATGCCGACCGAGGTCACCCCAGGAATGGCGGCAATCGTGTCGGCGATCGTCTGCTGCATGCGCATCACCTCCTCGGCCTCCTTGACCGTGGCAGATGGAATCGTGATTCGCATCGTCAGCAGCTCTTCAGGTCTGGTGAAACCCGGCTGCACATTCCTGAGCGCCTGGAAGGTGCGGATCATCAGCCCCGAGCCGACGAGCAGCACGAGCGCGAGCGCCACTTGAACCACGACCAGCGTGTTCCGCGCGCGATGCCGTTCCCGGCTCTGGCTGAGTGTGCGCCCTCCTCCGCGCAATGCCGTGCCCAGGTGCGGGGCGGCGTACTTGAGCACGGGGATGGCGCCAAAGAGCGCACCAGCGAGGATTGACAGCACGAACGTGAAGAGAAGGACCGGGCCACCGATCGCAATGTCGCTCAGTCTGGGGAGGTTCGCCGGGGCAATCGCGGTCAGCACGCGCAGGGCGCCGTAGGCCAGGACGAGGCCAGCCGCGCCGCCCACTGCGCCGAGGACGAGGCTCTCCGTCATCAGCTCGCGTGCGATTCGTCCCCAGTCTGCGCCGAGCGCAGCGCGAATGGCGAGCTCCTGCTGGCGGCCATCGGTCCGCACCAGCAACAGGTTGGCGACGTTCGCGCACGCGATGAGCAACACCATGCCTATCGTGCCCATCAACACCCAGAGAACGCGGCCGACGTCCCCGATGATGTCCTGCTTCAGCGGTCGGAGGATCGGGCCGAGACGCGCCTCCGCGAACATCTTTTCGCTGAAGCCCGGAAACGCTGGAAATGACTTGATGGCGACAGGAATCAGCCTGGCCACGTCGGCGGTGGCGCGATCGAGCGTCGTGTCCGGCGCGAGGCGTCCGACGCCCTGGTAACTGAAGTTGCCGAGGAACGTCTTGCCGCGATCGAGCCGCAGCGGCAGGAATGCGGACGCGTCGCGATCGAGAAAACGAAATGACGCCGGGAGCACGCCGATGACCTCTCGCGCGCGGCCATCCATCGTGACGCGCCGGCCGATCGCCGACGGCTCTCCGCCGAATCGCGCCTGCCAGTACGCATAGGTCAGGACCACCGTCTCCAGGCTTCCCGGCGCGTCGTCCGCCCGCGTGAACAGACGCCCGAGCACCGGCGTCACGCCAAGGACGGGAAGCACGCCATCGGTGACGTCGACGACCGGAATCTCTTCAGGCTCGGCGAGCCCGGTGACGCTGACGGTGTCCCCTTGCCAGATACCAAGATCCTGGAAGCTCTTCGACTGCTCGCGGTAGGTGAAATACAGAAACGGGGCGGAGCCCGCGCTCGTGAGATCGACGCCCGGCGCAGTGTGGTCTACAGCCACCAGCCGGTCAGGCTGTGGATACGGGAGGGGTTTGAGCAGCACGCCGTAGACGACGGCGAAGATCGCGCTGTTGGCGCCGATGCCAAGGGCGAGCGTGAGGACGGCGATGCTCGTGAAGCCCGGAAAGTGGAAGAGCCGGCGCAGCGCGTGCTTCAAATGCATGACGAGTCATACGAGGTCGAGCGGCCGATTGTTCGTCTGAGCTGGACCCCCTTGCCAGCGTTCCGAGTGTCGGATAGTGTGCCGGTGTTCGGAAGCTTACGGAGCTCCTGCATATGAGCGTCACCTTGAAGGTCAACGGTAAGACACACACCGTCGACGTGGATCCGTCAACCGCGCTTCTCTACGTCCTGCGCAACGATCTCGGCCTGCAGGGGCCGCGATTCGGGTGCGGACTCGGACAGTGCGGAGCGTGCGCGGTGATCATCAACGGCGCCGCGGTCAGGTCGTGCGTGACCTCATGCGGGTCCGTGAAAACCGAGATCACCACGCTCGAGGGGCTGGCCAGAGACGGAACCTTGCACCCGGTGCAGCGCGCGTGGATCGACGAGCAGGTGCCGCAATGTGGCTTCTGTCAGAACGGGCAGATCATGACGGCCAAGGCGCTGCTCGATCGGACCACGAACCCGACCGACGTGCAGATCCGCGAGGCGATGAACTCGACGCTCTGCCGCTGCATGACCTACTACCGCGTTCAGGCCGCCATCAAACGTGCGGCTGCCGCGATGGCCGGCAGCACCGCCGCCGGCAAAGGCGGTGTCCGATGAGGACGTTCACGAGCGTTCCGAAGCAAGTACTGGAGCTCCTGGAGCAGGCGAGTGGGACGGTCTCGCGTCGCACCTTCCTGATGGGATCTGGCCTGCTCGTCGTGAGCAGCGGCGTCGGGGCGATTGCGGGTCCGTTTGCTTCTACGGGACTTATTCAATCTCCCGGTCCGTATCCCGATCCCGATTTTCGTCAACTGGGCTCGTGGATCGTCATCCACGAAGACAACACCGCGACGTTCTACGTCGGCAAGACCGATTGCGGTCAGGGCACCGGCACAGCGTTCCGGCAGATGATGTCCGACGAACTGGACATGGCCTACGAGATGACCAGCTGCATCATGGGCAGCACGGACATCACCGTGGACCAGGGTGGATCGGGCGCGTCGGATGCGATCCAGGTCGACGGGTGGCCGATGCGACGGGTCGCGGCGGAGGCGCGGCGGGTCCTGCTCGAGATGGCGGCAGCGCGGTTTGATGTGCCCGTCGAGCAACTCACCGTCAAGGACGGTGTGATTACAGGCAAGGCCGATGCCTCGAAGAAAGTCACCTACGGAGAGCTGATCGGCGGGAAGCGCTTCAACGTCACGTTGACGGGCGACAACATCGATGCGACGACCGGCACGGCGAAGGTCAAGCCGGTGCAGGAGCTCAAGATCGTCGGCCAGTCACCACAGCGCTACGACATTCCGGCGAAAGTGGATGGTTCGCTCAAATGGGCTGTGGACGTCAGGGTCCCGGGGATGGTGCACGCCCGTAACGTGAAGCCGCCGGTCGCAGGCGCAAAACTGATCAGCATCGACGAGTATTCCGTGCGAAGCATTCCGGGATTCGTCAAGGTCGTCAGCAAAGGCAACTACGTCGCGGTGGTGTGCGAGCGCGAGGAACACGCCGTTCAGGCGGCCACACAGCTCAAAGTGAACTGGCAAAAGCCGGTCGCTCGACCCTTTCCTCCCTCGAACGAGCTCTTCGCCTACATTCGCAGTGCGTCGCCGACCTCGGAGCAGAAGCCGATAGTCAAAGGAGATCCCGACACCGCGTTGGCCGGCGCCGTCAAGATCGTCGAAGCCGAATATGAGGTGCCGTTCCAGGGGCACACCGCCTTCGCGCCGGCGCACGCGATGGCCGATCCGTCCAACGGGCAGATGACGATCTATTCCAACGACATGAAGTCGTACCGCATGCGAAACGGCGTCGCGCAGTTTCTTGGCATGCCTCGCGACCAGGTACGCGTGGTCTGGATGGAGGGGCCTCAGGGTTTCGGTCGTACTGCGGCAGACGATGCGGGATTCGAGGCAGCGTTCCTGGCGAAAGAGCTCGGCCGCCCCGTTCGCGTACAGTGGATGCGGCACGAAGAGACCGGGTGGGACGCGAAGGGGCCAGCGTTCACGTTCAGAATCCGCGGCGGCCTGGATGCTCGAGGTAACGTGATTGCGGTCGACTACTCGGCTCGTGCCGCCGACTACGGTCACATCGGCTACAACGAGGCTGAGACCGTATTGATTGCGCAGCTCATGGGACAGCGGCTCAAGTCGCCGGCTGCCGGCAGCGCGGGTACCCCCTCGGACATGTACGAGATCCCGCACCGGCGCATGGCGTCGCAGGTCGTCAGCCTGCCGCTCGTCTGGGAGACGCCGCTGCGCACGGGGAACCTCCGTGACCCGAACGGTCCACAGATCACATTCGCCGCCGAGTCGTTCATCGACGAACTGGCCGCGGCGGCGCACGCGGACCCTGTCGAATTCCGCCTGCGGCTGCTCACCGCCGGCAGCGCCGACGACAGCGGCTTCAAGCGCGCGCGTTCCATCGCCGTCGTCAAAGCCGCGGCGGACGCGTTCAAATGGGATCCGCGCCCGTCGCCCAGGCGGATCGATGGCCGCACCGTCCTTACCGGGCGAGGCATCGCGTACGCCTTCCGCAACCAGACGGTTGTCGCACAGATTGCCGAGGTCGAGGTGAATCGACAAACCGGCCGGGTGTGGGTGAAGCGCCTCGTGTGCGCGCACGATTGCGGGCTGGTGATCAATCCCGAGGCCCTGCGTCGCACGATCGAATGCGGGATGCTCCACTCGTTGAGTCGCGCGCTCCACGAGGAAGTGCAATTCGATGGGGAGAAGACGACGGGTGTCGACTGGATCTCGCATCCGTCCCTCAGGCACGCGGACACGCCGGCGACGATCGACGTCGTGATGGTGAACGGCGATCCGAATCCGACCCGGTCCGATCTTCCCCACTACGGCGCTGGCGAGACGATGTGCAAGCCGCTCATCGCGGCCGTGGCCAACGCGATCCACGATGCGACCGGGGTTCGGCTGCGCCGCGTGCCGTTCAGGGCCGAGCGGGTGCTGGCGGCGCTGAAGGCTGCGCGGGTGTAAGCGCATCAGGTCACCAGAACAATCACCGCCTCGCCTTCAGTGGCTGCCGTGCGCACGAACTCGCGAAGCTGCTCGAAGGCATCGAGCAGATCCGGCAACTCTGACTCACGACCGCGGTTCCACACCTCGGGATAGATCTCGAGCTTCATCATGCGCGCGGGGCCGTAGCGCCGGGTCAATTCCTCCGCCGAGAGCTGTGCGAGGAACTGGGCGAACCGCTGGACCTGAACGGGCGACAGCACGCGCGGGACATCGTTGCCGATCTCGTCCTCACCCAGGTCGTCGCCCCCCTTCAGAAGAAAACACGCGGGTTCGTCACCTTCCCACGCGGTGCTCGTCAGCAGGAAGTGCAGTCCGTGCCATGCCCAATCGAGGTCGAGCTGACCGCGCGCGCGAGTGTGGCTGCTGTCAGTCGGCGGTGACCCCGTGGTCGTCTCGATCGTGATCGGGCTGAGACTCTTCAGCCAGCCGATCAGTCCCTGGCGTTTTGCTGGTGATCGCGTCCGGATTCGCTCGCCGAACAGGAACTCCTCAATCTGATCCGGACTCGTATTGGCCAGCCGTTGGGCGTCAGACAAGGCCACGCGCCAGAGCGTGCAGGTCATTCCCATCGTTGTGCGCCTTCGTGGTTGCTGCGACCATACGCAGCGTCAGTGTCTCCCACGTTGCTCGCATAAGTTCGACGCGAAGGTCCCGCTAAGATGATCGGAGATCAACTACCGGATTCAACTCGCGCGTTCAGAAGAGGTACGCCGACTGCGAGCGATCGAGCAGGGTCCAGATAAGCGCTACTCCTGCCGCAAAGCCTCGACAGGATCGACGTTCGTCGCCCGGCGGGCCGGCAGATAGCACGCCGCGATCGCAACTGACGTCAGCACCGCGACCACGGCCGCAAAGGTCACGGGATCGTTGGGTGTGACACCGAAGAGCAGACTCTCGATCGTCCGGGTCAGGCCGAGAGCTACGAGGATGCCGATGGTGACGCCGATGGCTGTCGTCATCAGCCCTTGACCGACGACGATCCGAAACACCTGCCTTCGGCTCGCACCGAGCGCGATCCTTACGCCAATCTCCCGCCGGCGCTGGGTGACGCTGTAGGTCATCACGCCGTAAATGCCGGCGATGGCGAGTATCAATGCCGTCCCCGCAAACACCCCGACGAGCGTGAGGTTGAAGTGCCGCGCGCCGAGCGACGCGGAATAGATCTGCTCGAAGGTACGGAAGCGCGGCGGCACATCGGGCGCCACCTCTTTCAGGATGTCGCGTGCCCCTGAGGCAATCGCGCGCGGATCGGCGCTCGATCGCATGACAACGGTGACCGAGAACTTGGGCCGCTGCATCAGGTTGACGTACAGCGTGGGACGGGCCGGCTGCTCCAGGCCGTACTCACGCGTGTCACCCACGATGCCGACGACCGTGAGCGGCCGCAGGTCCCCATCCATATTGCCAAACTCGATCGTGGCGCCGATCGGATCGGCGTTCTTCCACCGCGATCGGGCGAGCGATTCGCTGATGAGTGCGACATGAGGCGCGCTGGATCCATCGCGTTCCTCGAACAGCCGTCCTCGCACCAGCGGAATCCCGAGCGCGCGAAAATACGCCGGCGACACGGCACAGTAGTCGGCGGTCCCCAATTTGTCTTTCTGCTGGTAGAGGGTCTTGAGCTCCGCCATCGTCTTCGGCACGTCTTTCGGCGCAACTTCCAGGAACAGACCGTCGGGCAACCCGCCGTCCATCGGCACCGCGTTGGCCGCGGCCACCTCCTCGACGCCGGGAATCGCGCGCAGCCGGCCGAAGACATCGGCATAGAACGGAAAGAGCCGCGCTTTGGCTGCCGGATCGTCCGAGTACGGCATCGCAAGATCCATCGCGACGATCCCGTCCGTCCGGAATCCCGGGTCGACCGACAGCACGCGCAGCAGGCTGCGGCCTAGGAGACCCGCGCCGACGAGCAGCACGACGGTCATGGCCATTTGCGCCGCAACAACGATCCGGCCCACGCGCTGGCTGGTGGCGCCGCCCGTCTGACCTCGCGCGCCGTCCACGAGACTGTCCCGGGGATCGCGACGGGCTGCTCGCAATGCGGTGAAGAGGCCGAGTCCGATCGCGACGAGCGCCGAGAGGCCCATCGCAAATGTCAGGACCGCCCAGTTCATCGAGACGTCGTCCAGGCGTGGCAGATCGGCAGGGGCGAGCGACAGCAGGGCGCTCGTGCCGAGGGATGCGATCAGCAGGCCGCCCAGGCAACTGATCGTCAGGAGCACCAGCGCCTCGGCCACGAACTGACGGACCAGCCGTCCGCGTCCCGCGCCGAGCGCATGGCGGATGGCGAGCTCGCGCTGCCGCGCCGCGGCCTGTGCGAGCAGGAGATTCGTCACGTTGGCGCAGGCGACGAGAAGCAGGAAGAAGACCGCGCCAAGGAGCACGTAGAGTGTCGAGCCGACGCGCCGCGTGATCGACGACTGCAGCGGCACGGCCGCCGCGTCTGCCAGAAGGTAGTCCCCTTGCTCTGCCGAACGGCGAATGATGTCCTTGGCGATGCCGCTGAGATCGGCGCTGGCCTGCGCGACGCTGACGCCGTCCCGGAGGCGGCCGATCGCGGAATAGTTGTGCGACGTCCGGCTCGTGTTCTCTGCGTCGAGCTCCGCCGGCAGCCACAGGTCGGCCTTGGCGGGAAACTGGAAGCCGGCCGGCATCACGCCGACCACGGTGTACACGCGATCTTCGATGCGAATGTGGAAACCCGAGAAGATTTCCGCTGATCCGAGCGACTGCACCCAATACCGATGGCTCACCACCACGACCGGCTCGGCGCCGATGCGGGCATCCTCAGCGGTGAGGCCGCGGCCGAGCGAGGGCTGGATACCCAGAACCTTGAAGAAGTCCCTGGTCACGGCCGCCACCGTGGCACGCGTCGGCTCCGCCGTGCCGGCGACCGACGTCACGCCATCGGCATACTTCGCCATCGCGCTGAACGTATGGTTGCGATCCCGAAAGTCGTCGAAGTTCGGGTCGGCGAGCCGTGAGTACGTGCCGCGATGGTTTACTTCCCAGACGGCCATCAGCCGGTCTGGAGCCGGATACGGCAGCGGGCGCAGCAGCACGCCATAGACGACGCTGAAGATGGCTGTGGTGGCGCCGATGACCAGGGCCAGCGTGAACACCGCGGGCGCCGTGGCAGCAAGATTCTTGACGAGCACTCGGACCGCATGGCGAAGATCGAGCAGAAGAGAAATCATGAGAGCGTTACCCTGTGCGGGTCAGACGATCTGGCGGCCTCAATGGTTGCCTGGCCCGCGCAAGCCCGAGGTTCGAGAAAGGCCTGAAGGTTCTGGATCTCGGGTGCGGCGGCACGTTGGCCACCCGGAGTTCTAACCTGCTTCAACCAGTGCTCGCGCCGAGCCAGCCTCCAGAACTGAACGATCGGTGAGCCGGGTTGCCGACTCGGGGTCGTGAGACGGCAGATAGACCAGCGGCCGTTCGTGCGCAAGAGCCAGAATGCGTGCGAGGGTCCGGCGCGTAACGCGCGGATCGGGGCTGACGCCGTCAACTTTTTCCGGCGAGGAGCAAGCTCTGGTTGTAGCTCGTGTCGCCTGCGAGCAGGAACGAGGGATCGCCGCAGACAACGACCGACACGTGGTGTGGCGTGTGGCCCGGCGTCGGCACGATAAGGACGTCGCCGCGCCGCGTCAGCGGCATCGCTTCTGGGAAAGGGCCGAACGGCTGCCGGTCGAAGCGGATGAATTCCGGCTGCCACCATTTCGGCCAGCGGTGCGGCAGGTAGCCCTGCACGCGTCCGGCGATGCCGCCGGCGCGATCGAGTTCTTCTCGCGCGACCCACACGCGGCTTCCGGTCACGTGAACCAGCCCGCCGGCATGGTCGGTATGGAGATGTGTGAGCACGACCTGTCGGACGTCGCGGGGGCTGATGCCGCGGGCGCGCAGCTGGGGGCCGAGCTCCTCGTCGGGATGCACCGAGAAGCGCGCGGCGCGCCGGTAGAACGGATGCCAGCGCGGGTGATACCCGCGTTCGTGGACCCGCGTAGTCTCGCCCGTATCCACGACGATGATCCCCTCGTCGTGCTCGATCGCCCAGGCGTAGATCGGCAGCCACTCGGACCATTCCTCGTCGAACAGCATGTGGGCCAGACGTGCGGGCCCGCTGCCGCGCGATTCCATCTGCGGCCGCCTCACTTGTACCAGACCGGTGCCGATGGCGTGGATCTTCGTCATGTCGTGGTCTCCTTGCGATCGATCGGGGGTTTCCGGCCCAGTAAGCGACCGCTAACCCGTAGGTGCAAAAAAATTTATGGCCGCGCCATTTTCATCAACAGCGCGTCGAGCGCGTCCGCGAGCACTCGAACGGGTTGCTTGAATTCGCCGAAGAAACGGAATCGCGCGAACTGTTGCAGGGTGCCAAGCCAGGCGGTAGTCAGCAGCTCGATGTCGATGTCGTCGGTAACGCGGCCTTCAGCGCGGCCCAGCTGGAGGAGCCTGCGCACCTCGCCGACGATCGAATGCCGCCGGACTCTCTCGGGCATCTGTGGCCAGAAATGACGCAATCCCTCCTGGACGTACAGGACGCTGTTCGAGTCGCGATCGAGCGCGGCCAGATACGCGTCGATGACCGCGCGCTGCTTCGCACCAAACGTATCCCCGGACGCGATCGCGGTCGAGACCAGCTCCGCAAGCTCGAGATAGCACCGCTCGAACAGGTAGCGCGCCAGATCGTCCTTGCTCCGGAAGTGTTTGAACAGGGCCGGGTTGGTGAACCCTGATGCCTTGGCGATGTCGCGCACGCTGGTCTCGCAGAGCCCGTCGCGCACGAACAGCACCAGCGCCGTCTCGAGAATCTTTCGCTTCGCCGGGGCATCGTCCGCGGAGACGTAGAAGGGCCGGGTGCGGTCTGGCCGCCGGTCTGGGCGCGTAGCCATGACTGGATGTTAGCATACGCTAACCAATGGGGCAAGACACCAGCGCCGATGGGGCGCTCTGATTCATTCGCGCCCAGCACCACCGCCGGATGTCGTGGTCTTGCCGAGTTCGCGAATCTTGATGTTCCTGAAGTACACCTCGTCGCCGTGATCCTGCAGCAGGATGTGCCCTTTCAGCTTGTCCTCCCAGCCGGGGACGTCCTTGAACTTGCTCTTCGCTTTCGCCTCCTTCAACGCCGCGCTGCCAAGCTCGTACTCGATCACCTTCACGCCGTTCAACCAGTGCTCCACGTGATTGCCGTTGATGACGATCCGGCCTGAGTTAATGTCGCCGGCGGGCTTCAGCGGCTTGTTTGCCGGCGCGGGAATGACGTCGTACAACGCTGCGGTCGCACGATGTGGACCGATCAACGCATCCGGATGCTTCGCGTCGTCGATCACCTGGTATTCGTGAGCGATCGGCCCGTCACGGTCCTCGGTGACGAGATATTTCACGCCGCTATTGCCTCCCACGGAGATCTTCCATTCGAAGCGCAGATCGAAATCGCCGAACGTGTCGATCGAGACGATGTCGCCGCCGCCTTGAGAGTCCTGGCCGGCGCTCTTGACATGTTTGAGCCAGCCGCTTTCCACGACCCAGCCGGTCGTCGGAAACGCTGACTTCTTGAATCCCCGCCAACCGTTCGTCGATGTACCGTCGAACAGAAGGCGCCAGCCTTCGGCCCGTTCAGCCGTGAGTTGCTCAGCGGCGCCTGTGCTTTTCGCTGGTTGAGCAGCAAGAGAGACGGCGACGGCTGATAGCAACAGCGGGAAGAAAACGCATCGCGGCATTGCATTCTCCAGTGTTTGCCCCTGTACCGGCCGGGCTTCAGGGGCGGCCCCCCCAATCCTAGCGCCACGGCAACCCAGTTTGCTAACCAGCTTCAGCCAGAGCCATCCCAGAGGCTGGCAGGTCTGAAGGGCCTGGCTGCAGGCGGTTTCGGGAGTCCGCTCAGAGATCACGCCGGTTGAAGCGGACGTAGGCGACCACCACAAAGGCGACGGCGGTCGACAGCAGGATAGTCAGATCGCGCCCCGGCGCGGCATCGCCGGCGAGAATGCCGAGGCCATCGTAGTAATGGAACGGCGAGATCCACGCAATCGTCCGCATGAGCGGCCAGCCGATCGCCAGGAAGTCGATCAGGTACAGGATCACCACCGTGAACGCCGCCGTCGCGAAGGCAGTGAGCCATCGCCTGGCCCCTGCGGCCACGGCGAGCGCAAACGCACCGAAACAGATTGCCACGGCGGCGAGATGGGTCAGCATGAGCGCGGCGCGGCCGGCGGGCGGCGCGGCGAACGACGGCTCGGCAAACAACAACAGGCCCACCTGGGTGCCTGCACCCATCAGCGCGGTCGCGATGACGACCAGCAACACGGCGAGCATCATGGCTCTCGTGATGACGAGGTGGCGCGGCACGGAGCGCGCCAGCGTCAGATCCACGAGATGCGATTCGACCTCGTGGGCGGGCTCGGTCGCGAAGTAGATCGCGAGGACCGAGACCAGCACCGCGACGACCGGATGAAAATATCCGAACGCGACAGTGCCCTGGAATGACGCGAGGAGCAGCGCCCTGGTGCCGAGGCCCCGCTGCAGGAACGCCGGCACGAACTCCGCCATGCGCGAGAACCCCCGCGTGTGCTCGATTGCCGCCGCCTGTCCGACGATGATGATCTGGATGCTCGTGACGACGATCAGCACGCCGAGCATGACGAATCGTCCCTGGGTCAGCGACCGCCGCGCGAGCGTCCACAGCATCGCCCTGCCTCAGCTTTCCGCGTAGTAACGAACGACGAAGTCTTCCAGCCTGAAGGGATCGATCTCGACGTCGTGGACCGGGAGTTGTGCGAGCGCCTGGAGGACGGGCCCGGCTGGCCCCTGCACCTCGACGACCCACTGTGTAGGTGCGCTGGCGACGACCGTTGCGCCGGGCGGCAAGGAAACGGATCCATTCACCGGCGCGCTGAACGTGATCGTCATGCGCCGGGCGGCGCGGCGCCGGATGTCGCCCATCGTGCCGCTCGCGACCATCCGTCCGCCTCGAATGAGGCCGATGCGATCGCACGTGGCTTCGACTTCCGTCAGCACGTGCGACGAGAGGAACACCGTCGTCGAGCCGTCCGCCTTGAGGTGCTCGATCAGCTCGCGGAATGCCTGCACCATCAGCGGATCCAGGCCCGACGTGGGCTCGTCGAGGATCAGGACCGGCGCGCGGCTCATGAGCGCCTGGATGATCCCGATCTTCTGCTTCATGCCGTGCGACTGGTCGCGAAGCCCGCGCTCGAGATCGACGCGGCTGACGTCGAGCCGCTCGAGCAGCTCGTCGCGCCATGCACGCGGAACCGCACGGCCGCCGAGCTGCGCCAGGTAGTCGAGGTATTTTCCGGCCGTGAGATCGGGGTAGACAGGAAGCTCGCCCGGAAGGTACCCAATCTGGCGGCGCGCCTCGAGGCTGTCGCGGCGGCAGTCGAGCCCCATGACGCTCGCCCGGCCACTCGTCGGGCGCAGCAGATCCAGCAGCAGCCGGATCGTCGTCGTCTTGCCGGCACCGTTGGCACCCAGGAAGCCGTAGACCTCTCCGCGCTGCACGTCGAACGAGAGGTCCTGAACGCCGATGACCGCGCCGAAGAACTTCGTCAGCCCTTCGGCGCGGATGGCGTCGGTCGTCATCGATGGGCCTCTCGGGCGCGGGCGAGCTCGCGCAGCGAGAGCAGCAGCGCGTCGCGGACGGGAATCGCCGAGCCTTCTCCCTGAATCGTGATCGCCTGGGCCTCGTCCGGCACCTCGAACTCGCTCGGAGAGACGGTGGCCTGTTCCGCGATCGTGCGGCTGATCAACTTGTACGAGACGCTGTACGGCTGTTTCAGGAACGTACCCTTCACCGCGAACTCGACGACGTGGTAGTCGGTGGCGTCGACGATCAGGCGTGCCTCCGAGAGATCCCACATGGCGTTCGGCGTCGTGCTGCTGACCTTCGGCACTTCGATTCGGTACTGCCGCCCGGCGCTCGTGTCCAGGACTTTCAGGTCCTGGTTGCCGCTCCCCTGCATCATCGCCACCGACGCTTCCATGTGCAGCCTCTCCATTTCGGGCAGCGACATCGCCGCGGCGTCGGGCACGGTGAACTCGAAGCGGAACGGACGGCCGTCCACTCGCACGCTGAGGATGCGCCGGTGGCTGACGGGATCCTGAGCGACTGCGTGGACCAGTTGGCCGTCGGGATCATACGTCGTGATAAAGAACCGTCCTGGCGTGTCGTGGTCGATCACCTGCCGCACGCGATACGAACCGTCGACCTGGTCCGGCATCATCTCGCGCGGCACGCCGTCGAGCGTCAGCTGGTATTCCAGGAACTCGACGCCAGACGTGACACGTTGCACGAGCCGGTTCGCGGACTTCGCCAGAATCTCCGCTGCTGATACCGTCGTCGGGCCCTTCGCCATGGGGATGATCAGGAAGATCGCGATCAGCGTCGCCGCGGCCACCGCGCCGCCGCTCCAGAGGGCGCCTCGCCACCGCGGATGCCGTTCCTCTCTCAGCCTCGTGGCGCCCCTCGCCGCTCCTTCGCCCAGCGCGCGCTCCACTTGACGGCCAACCGACGGCGGCAGCGGCGCCGGGACGTTCAAAGCCCGCAGGACCTCAGACGTCAGCGCACGCCTCGCCCCCGCGCGCTCGGCGCAGCTTGCACACGCTTCGACATGTTCCCGAATCCGGCCGTCCGCCTCGTTATCGACGATGGCCTGAATCTGTGCGTCGTTCAGACATTTCATAGACAGCCACGCCTTTCTCATTGCCCCGGTTCGAATCCAATCGAGAGTTCGCCGCCCGCTGCCAGCGATCGATCGCGCGCGCAAGGAGCCGCCCGACCGACGCCGGCCTGATCCTCGCCGCTGCCGCGATCTCGCGATAGGAGAGCCCCTGCGCGCGCAGCCCGAGAAGAAGCCGATCGCGCGGCGACAGCCGCATCATCGTTGCGCGGGCAGCCTCGAGCCGGCCGTCTTCATCTGCCAGCTGCGGCGCCGGCACGGACGGCTCACGCAGGGTCACCCACGGAACCCACCGCATCGCCCGGCGCTGCCGGTCCCGCGCCGCGTGCGCCGCGACGGTGAACAGCCAGCCCCGCAGGTTGGTCGTGTCACCGCCGTCGCTCAGGTGGCGCAGAAGCTTGAGGAAGGTTTCCTGGACCACATCCTCGGCGTCCTGCCGATGCCTCAGCAGAACCGCCGCGAAGCGATACACGGCCGCGCCGTGTTCTTCGAACAGCGCTCTTACCGCCTCAGCGGGCTCATTCATTGCTCTCAGAGGTATAACGCGGATGCCGCGGAGGTGTGACGGTCTGGCATCGTTTGACGTCCGGAAGGTGCTTTACGAGATCCTTCGGCGTTGGTCGATGTGGCGCGAACGTTTGTCCCGGCGAATGAACCTCAAAAACAAAAGGCTAGCGATTGCTAGGCTTCCTGGGAATCAGTGGTCGGGGCGAGTGGATTCGAACCCGCCTCCGCCAGAGGCTACAGCGCGCCAGGCCACCGAGGCAACGACCTGGTACGATTCAGCGTAGTTTGAGGCAGGCTCCTACATCTGGCGGGACAATGCGCCGTCAGCGCCGCCTTCTCTTCCTTCCCCTGGCGTTGATTCTTGTCGCGGTAGGTTCAGTTCACGGCCAAGACATCGACGATTTCGTCAAGAGCTGGATGGAGCAACAACACGTGCCCGCGGTCGCGATTGCCGTGGTGAAAGATGGGGCTCTCATCAAGGCGGAGGGTTATGGTCTTGCTGATGTCGAGAATCGCGTCCCGGCCCGGCCCGACACGGTCTTCAAGATCGGATCGCTGAGCAAACAGTTCATCGCAGCAGGAATCATGCTGCTCGTCCAGGACGGCAGGATCGGCCTGAAGGACAAGGCGGCCACATACATTCCCGGAGCACCGCCGGCCTGGAACGAGATCACCATTCGGCACCTGCTCACGCACACGT
>DATAEK010000389.1:0-8801 GCA_036258055.1 Vicinamibacterales bacterium | reverse complement strand
CCAGCGCGCAAGTGATGCCCGGTCCGCCGAAGCGCGGAGCGCGAAGGAGCCGTGACGTCAGGGAGTCTCCAGACCTTGTCGAACAACGCCTCGGTCGGCGCATAGAAGCGGACCATCAGCTCGAACTCGCGGAGCGGACATCGTTAGTCCGATCGCAACGCTTCCATGATGTCGATTCGCGACGCGCGTGCGGCGGGCAGCCAGGACGCGACCAGGGCGGCCGCCAGGAGAACGACGGCGGCCGCAACCACGGCCAGCGCGCCCGGCAGCCGCACCGCAGCGAAAACGCTCGTCGCTACGCGCGAGAGCACGAAGCCGCCCGCCGCGCCGGCGCCGACGCCGATGACCGCGATCGCGGTGCCCTCCGACAGCACGTGCGTGAGGAGAGCCCGAGGTGAACAGCCCACCGCCAGCCGCATGCCGAACTCGCGCGTGCGCGCGCTGACTGAAAATGCCAGCACGCCGGCAATACCGACAACGGCGATGAGCAACGCGATACCGGCGAATCCCGAGAACACCAGCGCGTTGACTCGGTCCGGCGACAGCAGTTCGGCCCGCACGTCCTCGAGCGTGGCGGCGCGCTCGACCGGTTGGTCCGCGGCGATCTCGCGAATCGTGCGGGTGATTGCCGGCACCAACGTATACGGATCGCCCGCCGTGCGGACGAACAGACGGCCGGCGAAGCCGGCCTGCTGAAGCGGCAGATAGTACATCAGCGCCGGCTGGCCGGCGAGATGTTCGTCGTCCACATCGGCCACGACGCCGACGATGCGCGCAAGGCCGCCCAGCGCCGAATCGGTGGGGACCAGATGCCGGTTCAACGCGTCGCCGTTCGGGAAGAACCGCTGCGCGATGCTCTGGCTGACAATCGCGACCGGCTCGGCGCCGCGGCTGTCCGCGTCGGTGAACTCGCGACCGGCGACGAGGTGGACGCCGAGCACCGAGAAGAACGCCGGTGAAACGATTCGGACCCGCGCCCGCGGCGGTTCCTCGCCGTCCACGGGCGTGTAGCCTTCAACCGTGAAGCTGAAGTTGAGGCGCTGCCCGCTGTCGCCGGCATCGCGCCAGGGCACGAAAGAGCCGGCGGCGACGCCATCGACGCCTGGAAGCTGACCGACTCGACGGATGGCCTGATCATAGAACGTCAGCACCTCCGCACTTTGTCCGACACCGGTCGCCAGCAGCGGGGTGTCGAACGCCAGCACCTGGCGCATGTCGTATCCGGTGCGTTCCGTCTGCAGCCTGACGAGCGTGCCGAGGAGCATCGCGGCGCCGGCGAGCAGCACGAACGAAAAGGCGATCTGGGTCGTGGCGAAGATCCGCAGGCGGCGGTTGGTGGCGGGTGTCATACGCAGTGTGCCGCTTCCGAGCCCGAGGCCGGCTGATGCGTGCGACGACGGCAAACGCGGCACGAACGCGAGGAGCACCGCTGCAGCCATCGCGAGGCCGGCGCCGACCCAGGCGACGCTCGAATCGACCGTCACTTCCAGCGCGCGAACCGAGAACCGCGCCGCATACCTGGCCATCAGCGTGACGAGCGGCTCCGCCATGTACAGGCCCGCTGCGGCGCCGGCCGCGCAGAGCACCAGGCTTTCGGCGAGCAGCGTCCGCCGCAGAGCGGCGCGGCTGGCGCCGAGTGCCGTACGCAGCGCGAGCTCACCTTCGCGCCGTACCGACCGCGCGAGAATCAGGTTCGCGACGTTCGAGCACGCGATGACGAAGACGATCGCCGCCGCGCTCAGGAGCACGAGCAGGATCGTTCGCGCCGGCGCCGCGATCTGATCGCGCAGCGTGGCGACGCGGAGTTGAACACTCGCCGGCTTCGAGTAGTCCTCGGGATGCTCGTGGATCATCGCCGTGTGCAGCGCCGTCAACTCGGCGCGCGCAGCGTCCAATGACACGCCAGGCTTGAGACGGCCGAAGAGATCCGTCATGCGGTGCGTTCGCCTGGTGACCATCGTGGCGCTGAGATGATGTGGGCTGGTCACCATGTTCGCCATGATCTCCGTCTCGGTCGGATATGGAACCGACGGCTCGAGCACGCCGACGATCCTGGCGGCCCCCACACCGAGCTGCACGTCCTTCCCGACGACCGTCGGGTCACCGTTGAACGCCGTTTTCCAGAACCTGTAGGTGAGCACCGCGGCGCCGGCAGCGGCGGGGCCATCGTCCTGCCTATTCAACAACCGGCCAACCACGGGCCGCAGGCCCATCACATCGAAGAACGATCCGTTGACGACGCCCGCCTTCACCATGCGCGGCTCGCCGCCGAACGCAATCAGCGCGAGGTCGGCCGTCGAGAAATCGCCGAAGGCGGCGATGGTGGTCGCGCGCTGCTTGATATCCCCGATCTCCGGCATCGAGAAGGTGTAGTTCTCGATGCCGATGCCCGGCGCAGTCTGACGGATGTAGATCAGCCGGTCTCCGTCGCGATTGACCAGCGGCCGCAGCAGGACGCCGCGGACGACGCTGAAGATTGCCGCGTTCGCGCCGATGCCGAGGCCGAGCGTCACGATGATGGTTGCGGCCAGGCCTTTCGCGCGCAAGAGCGAGCGGACCGCAAAACGCATGTCACGGGCGAGCTCGATCACCGCATTGCCCATCGTGCGAATCAACATATCGGCCCGGAAAGTCAAACTGTGTGCCAGGACCGGACGTGGTGATCGCCAGCAATTTTCCAGACAATTGAGGCGGACGCAGGCGTCCTTTCCGGCAGATGTTCGGTTGTGGGACGGCGCTCGTTCGACATCGGGCGAGGACGCGAGTCATCGATTCGCGAGGATGCCGACGGCAAAGGCGTGTTGGCGCGCCGTTCGGTCGTTTCTATAGGGGCTCGAAGTCCGGCAACGGCCACGATCGATCGAAGTACGCTTCGGTGGGCCGGTAGAAGCGGAAGTACGCGAACCAGTTCTTGCCGGGCACCGTCGGGATCCAGTTCTTCTCGAAACCCGCTGGCGCTTTCGGTCCGCAATAGATGTCGACCGAGCCGTCGTCATTCTTGCGGAGGTCCATCCGAGAGGAGCGATCGGCGATCTTCTGCTCGTTCAGGATCAGTGCGCGGCTGTCGGCGTCATAGACCGTGACCGACCAGTACAGTTTGATCGGCGGATTGGGCGGTACGCGCAGCCGATACGAGCGGCCACCATCCAGCCACGCACCGGCCTTGTCCTTGTAGGCACCCAGATACGCCGACGATGGGCCCGGCCGCTTGGGCGCCATCGCTGGCCCGGCGCCGACGGCCTCGTAGAACCAGGACGCGCGCTCGTCGAGCAGGTTCCAGAAGTCTGTTGGATTGTCGGCGTCGAGCTGCAGCGCGAAATCCCAGTGCGCGTCACGGCGATACTTGCCGCCCGCGAACCGCCGGTCGGCGGAGTTGGCCTTGGCCATCGCTTCGCCGACCAGTGCCGCCTCGGTGAGGATCTGCGTCTGCCGTGCGTCCGATTTGAACGGCTTGCCCTTTTCCAGGCCGAGCGGCCGTAGCATCGCGTGGAAGAAGATATCGCGCGGCTCGACCGGCTCACGCTGGAACACGTCGTCGAGCCGCTGCCAATACTCCATTCCACGCGGAGGCGCGCCGCTCCAGGCGCGCGTGCCAACGTCGAGGATGTCCATCGGCGGCGGATTGTCACGCTGCGCGTACGGATACATCTTCAGCCGCGCGAGCGTCCGCCTTGCGCTCTCGGGGTCCTCGTCGGTCAGGCGGGCGCCGAGGTAGATTTGCGGGATGCGAAAAGAAAGTGCCGTCCTCATCGCTGTATGTCTTGGGCCTGTATGTCTTGGGAGGGTGGATCGACTACGATCGTGTTCGGCAACGAGGGTCTCATGAAGAGCAGCGGCAGGCGGCTGACCTGGACACTCGCCGTGGTCATCGGCGTAATCGGAGCTGCCGTCGCTGCGGTTCATGCCCAGCGAATCTGGGCAGGCTACTACGGCCGGACGCCCCCGAAGTTCCCTACCGCCACGACCTTCGACGGTAACTTCCACCTCTGCCGCGTCATGTTCACGAGCGACCACCGCGAAAAGCAGGGCTGGAGCACCGATTATCCTGGCGCCGACATCAACCTCAGCGTCCGCCTGTCGGAACTGACCAAGATCCGCGTGACACTGACGCACGACGGCGAAGGAGGCGAAGGAGAGGTCCCCGACACCGTCGTCGTCCGGTTGACCGACGATGCGCTGTTTCAATGCCCGTTCACCCTCATGGAAGATGCCGGGACGGCGCGTTTCACTGACGCTGAAGTACAGAGGCTCCGCGAATACCTTCTGAAGGGCGGCTTTCTGTTCGTTTCGGACTACCACGGCACGGCTGCCAAGGAGCAATTCGACGAGGAGATCGGCCGGGTGTTGCCGCCGAACCAGTATCCCACCGTCGACCTCACCCCGCCCGGCCACCCGTTGTGGCGCATGATGTTCACGGTGTCGCGCTTGCCGCAGATCGCGTCGATTCAAACCTGGCGCCGGACCGGCGGCAGTACGGTGGAGCGCTGGAATATCAACGGGGACCCGCCCGACGCGCGCGGGATCGCAGACGCGCGTGGCCACCTCATGGTCGTCATGGTGCACAACTCCGATATCCCCGATCCCTGGGAGCGCGAAGGCGAGGACACGGAGTACTTCTTTCGATTCTCGCCGGAGGCCTATGCAGTCGGAATCGACGTTGTGCTGTACGCGATGACCCACTGACGGGCTCGCCCGACACGCCGTCGATGATCCGGATCCGGGCTCGCCGTCGGCCCCACCCTGATTGCGATTCTCGAGAACTACCAGCCAAAATGACGGCTCGGTCGTCGTCCCCGAGGCGCTGCGCCCGTACATGGGCGGGATGGAACAACTCACGCCGCGCTGACGTCTTGGTGTTGACAGCCGACACCAACACCGTTTAGTGTCGGATGTCGACACCATGCCACGACACACGATTCCGGACCTGCTTCCCGGCACGCTCGACCTGTTGATCCTGCGGACGCTGCAGACCGACCCGATGCACGGCTGGGCGATCTCGGAGCGTATCCAGCAAATCTCGCACGACGTACTGCAGATCAACCAGGGCTCTCTCTACCCGGCGCTGCATCGGCTCGAGCACCAGGGATGGATCGACGCGGAATGGCGCGTCTCGGAGCTGGGACGACGGGCGAAGTACTACCGCCTCACCGCTTCGGGCCGGCGCCAGCTTGCGGTCGAAGCCAGCGAGTGGGAGCGGATGTCAGCGGCGATCAACCGCGTCATGAAGTTCGCGTGAGCCCGTTGGAAGTTATTCATTGGTCGACTGTCGCGCGAGAGAGCGTGCAGGGGGGCCGGCGGGGCGAAGCCCCCCGGTTGAAGAAATGACGTTCAGCGATCTCAAACTCCGCGCCCGCGCCCTCTTCACGCCCGGCACAGTCGAGCGGGCGCTCGACGACGAGCTCGCCTTCCACATCGAGTGTGAAACGCGAAAACTCATGGCCGACGGGCTCGGTGCCGCGGAGGCGCGCCAGCGCGCGCGCGCACGCTTCGGCCCCGTGCCGCTCGCCGCGGACCAGTGCCGCGACCAACGCGGGATCTCCTTCTTCGAGACACTCGCGCGCGACGTCAGCTTCGCGCTGCGCACGTTCCGCCGGGCGCCGCTCGTCGCGCTGACGGTCGTTTCGACGATCGCGCTCGGCCTCGGCGTTGTCGCCGTCGCCTTCACGTTCTTCAATGCGTTCTTCTTCCAGGTCGACGCGGTACGAAATCCCGACGAGCTCTTCGCCGTGGTCCGGCCGGAACGTCCCGGCTCCAGCCGCGAGGTGCCGTTCGTGCAGCCGGAATACGAGGCGATCCGCCGCGAAACGGATGTGTTCACCGATGTCGCGGCCTTCCGTCCGAGCTTTCCCACGCGCAGCGATGGGCGCGCGGCTGTCGGCATGTTCGTCTCCGGCAACTTCTTCGACCTGCTTGGTGTCACCGCGGCGCGCGGACGGACGCTGACGCCGGCGGACAACGAAGGCGGCGGACGGGCGGTGGTCGTGCTGAGCCACCAGGGGTGGGTGAAATTGTTCGCCGCGGATCCCGCGGTCGTTGGACGGCAGCTCCTCCTCAACGGCCATCCCTAGGAAGTTGCCGGCGTCATGCCGGAAGACTTCCGCGGGCTGCGCCAGTCGGCACCGCACTACTGGGCTCCGCTCGCGCTCATCGACCACTTTCGCCCCGCGGGAAAGCCGGACCAGGTCTGGGTCGACGTCATCGGACGATTGAAGCAAGGGACATCACCGGAGGCCGCGGCCGCCGCGCTCAGCGCATGGGCCTCGGCGCAACCGGACAGCCATAAGCCCGCCAACGGCATCGTCCACGTCATACTGCGAGAGAGCCGCGGCGTGATCTCGAAAGACCGCGGCGAGGCGATGGTCGTCTTCATGCCGATTCTCTTCGCCTTCGGACTGATCCTGATGATCGGATGCGCCAATGTCGCGAACCTGCTCCTGGCACGCGGCCTGGCGCGGCACCGGGAGATCGGCGTCCGGCTGTCACTCGGCGCGACGCGCGGCCGGATCGTGCGCCAGTTGCTGACGGAAAATCTCCTGCTCGCCCTGGTGGCGGCGGTGCTGGCGTTCCTTGTGTCACGAGCGCTGTTGGCCGGCAGCCTTCACATGACGTTGAGCATCCTGCCGCCGGAGTTCGTGGAACCGACAGACTCGGCAGAGCTGACGGTCCCGCCCGGCGACTGGCGCGTGTGGGCGTTCCTCTTCGGCGGCGCGCTCGTGTCGACTGTCATGTTCGGCCTCGTCCCGGCGCTGCACTCGACCCGCCTCGAGCTGGTGCGGGCGATGCGCGGCGAGGTGACGAGAGACGCACGTCCGAGCCGCGTGCGCCATATGCTGATCGGCGGCCAGGTCACGGCGTCCGCGCTCCTGCTCGTGTGTGCCGCCGTGTTTCTTCGCAGCACCTACTCCGCGGCAACCGCGGACGCCGGCGTCCGGACCGACGACACCGTCGTCATCGAACGGATCACCGAGTCAACGCGTCCGGCGATGATTCACGCCATCACGGATCATCCGTCGGTTGCGTCCGTGGCCGCCTCGTGGCCGCAGCCGATGCATGGCGGCGCGCTCACGGAAGCCAGCGTCGGCGACACGAAAGCGGGAGTAGACTGCAAGTTCGTCTCGACGGAGTACTTCGACCTGCTCGGCATCAACGTGCTCAGGGGACGTCTATTCGCTCCCGAAGAGCGCAGCCCCGCTGCGGGTGTGGTCGTGATTTCAGACGCAGTGGCGCAGCGCTTCTGGCCCAACGGCGAGGCGCTCGGCCAGCTGATTCGGCTTGGCGGCGCGTCCGACCGCGCGGCCGCGGAAGAGGGGGCACCCCAGGTTCCCGCGCAGCTCTTCACCGTGATCGGCGTCGTCCGCGACGTGCGCAGCGCACTCAAGATGTTCGACTTCGCCTACTCGGGCATCTACCTGCCGACCACGCCAGAGGAGGGGAAGACGTCGTTCGTCTTGCGCGTGCATGGCGATCCCGATACGGCGCGGCGCACATTGCTGGACGCGCTCACCAAGGTCGATCCCGCCGTCGGTGGGATCACGACAATGAGAATGATGGCCGGACTGGAACCAGCGATTCTCGGGGTGATCTTCTGGATGGCGGTGATCCTCAGCAGTCTCGCTCTGGCGCTGACGGTCTCGGGCCTGTTCAGCGTCCTGTCGTACCTCGTCGAGCAGCGCAAAACGGAGATTGGCGTACGGATGGCGCTCGGGGCGACGCCGCGCGATATCGTGACACTCGTAGTGTCGCAGTCGATGCGGCCGATCGCGATCGGTGTCCTCGCCGGCGGCGGACTCGCGGCAGTCACAGCGTCCGTGCTCCTGTCGACGCCGGCCGCGGAGATGATCGGCACCCTGGTGCGCGCTTTCGATCCCCTCGCGTACGCCGTCAGCCTCGGCGTCATCATCGCGACGTGTCTGGCCGCCGCGTTCCTTCCGGCGCGGCGCGCAGCGCGCATCGATCCGATCGCGACGCTGCGCGCCGATTGAGCGCGCGATTTCGCCGTCAACTCGAACGACCGCGCCGCGACGTGCGCGAGAGCTGCAACGCGGCGGCATGGGCGTCTGGCTTCGGTCGAGGAGAGACTGCGATGTGTTCTGATGTAGCCGCATGGGAGAGCTGCGGCTTATCGTCGTATGGTGGATCGTCTGTCTGTTGTGGAGCAGCACGTTCCTTTTCATCAAACTCGGCTTGAGGGACATCCCTCCTTTTACATTTGCCTGGATACGGTTGGGGATCGCTGTCGCCGTCCTGGCGCCGTTGGGAATCCTCAGCCGCGGGTCGCGAACGCTCAGCGGACGTGATGGAGCACTGATCGCCGTCACCGGGCTGCTGCTGCTCGGCGTCAATTACGGGCTGCTTTTCTGGGGCACGCAGTTCATCCCTTCGGGGCTCGTGGCAATTCTGCAGTCGGGCACGCCGGTGCTCGCGCTTGCCTTCGGCTGGCTGTTGAAGTCTGAAGCGGTCACGCGAATCAAGCTCCTGGCACTGACTCTAGGCGTCGCCGGCGTCACCATCATCTTCGGCGCGGAGGCTTTGACGTCCGGCAGCAGGGCGCTCGCTGGATCGTTCGCAGTGTTCGGCGGCTCGATGTGCGTTGCGCTCGCCTACGTGGGCATCAAGACCTACGGCCAGCATGTGCCGCGGACGCTGGTGGCGGCCCTCCAGTCGGCGGCAGGCCTGATCCCATTGGCATGTCTCGGCCTGACGGTCGAAGGCACGCCGCAGCCAACACTGTGGTCAACAAGCGCCTGGGTCGCGCTCCTCTATTTGTCGCTGGTTGCGTCCGTTCTCGCCTTCTGGCTGAA
>DATAEK010000380.1:0-4778 GCA_036258055.1 Vicinamibacterales bacterium | reverse complement strand
TCCTTGTCGGTCGACCACGCGGTGCCGTCGCCGCGGTGGAACGACGCGCCCGCACTCTCCTCGCCGCCGAACCCGAGGCTGCCATCGAGCAGGCCAGGAACGAACCACTTGAACCCGACCGGTACTTCGACGAGCGATCGCCCGATTTTGCGTGCCACCCGGTCGATGATGCTGCTGCTGACGACAGTCTTGCCGACGGCCGCGTCGGCGCGCCACCCGCGACGATGGGTAAACAGATAGAAGATGGCCGCGGCGAGATAGTGGTTGGGGTTCATCAGCCCGGCGCGCGTGACGATTCCGTGCCGGTCGGCGTCGGGATCGTTGCCGAACGCGACATCGAACCGATCTTTGAGCCCGATCAGCCTGGCCATCGCGAACCGCGACGAGCAGTCCATGCGGATCCGGCCGTCCCAATCGACGGGCATGAACGCGAACGCCGGATCGAGCTCCTTGTTCACGACCTCGATCCCCAGGTCGTGCCTTTCGGAGATCGCGTGCCAGAAGGCGAGGCTCGCGCCGCCGAGCGGGTCGACGCCGATGCGGAGGCGTGCGCCGCGAACCGCGCCGATGTCGATGACTGACGCGAGATCGCCCACGTACGCTCCGACGTAGTCGTGCTTATGCGTTGTTCGCGCCTGCTGCGCCCGCTGGAACGGGACGCGCCGCACGCGCTCCGCTCCGCTCGCCAGCAGCTCGTTCGCCCGGTCCTGGATCCAACGGGTGATGCCGGTGTCGGCGGGCCCACCGGTCGGCGGGTTGTACTTGAACCCCCCGTCCTCCGGCGGGTTGTGCGACGGAGTAATGACGATGCCGTCCGCCAACCCGGACGTCCGGTTGCGGTTCCGCGTGAGGATGGCGTGCGAGATCGCCGGCGTTGGCGTACAGCCGCTCTTGTCGTCGATTACCGTCGCGACCCCGTTGCCGGCCAGCACCTCCAACGCCGTCATGAACGCCGGCACCGACAGGAGGTGCGTGTCCCGCCCGAGATAGAGCGGACCGTCGATGCCCTTGCCCGTCCGGTAATCGCAGATCGCTTGCGTGATTGCCAGGACGTGCGCTTCGTTGAACGTGCAGACCAGGGACGACCCGCGGTGGCCGCTGGTGCCGAAGCTCACGCGCTGCGCCGGATCCGCGGCGTCGGGACGAAGGTCGTGGTACGCGTTCAGCAGTCCGACGACGTTGATGCGCTGATCGGACCCGAGCTGGGCGCCGGCGACAGGATATACGGCCATGGGTTTACTCCGTCTGCGCCAGGGCGGACGCCTCAGCCTGTGCCCGGGGCGCCGCCAGAACGGCGCAGGAATGCGGTTGGACGCAATAGAGGCTGTCCGCAACCGGCGGCGCCTCGTCCATCGTGCAGAAGTCATCGGGACACGGCAGCGCCGTATCAACGCAGCGCTGCCACGCATGAAGTCCGGCGCCGCCCCGCGGCAGTTCGAACGCCAGCGGCTCCCAGTGGGCGTTGAACATGGCGTGAAGCACGAAGGGCCAATTCGGGGTGCCGGCCGTGAACGCCAGCGAGTGCGAGTGGTAGCTCCAGTCGGGCCGGCCGAGGGCTACGCCGTGCCATTCGATGTGAGCCCACTGCAATAGCTGGTTCAACGTGTAGCGGGTGCTGTCGTCCACGACGTTGCGGCCCATCCGGAACGCCACGAGCTGCCGGACGAAACGCCGCAAGCCGCCGTGCCGCTCGACCAGCGCCCAGTCGAACCAGTTCAGCGGCTGGTCCAGGCAGTAGCCGTTGTTGTTGCCGTTCTGCGTCCTGCGCACTTCGTCGCCCATGAGCAGCATCGGCGTGCCGACCGAGAGCATCAGCACCGTCAGGAAGTTCTTCACCTGCCGCTCGCGCACCGCCGCGACCTCCGGATCGCCGGTCGGTCCCTCCACGCCGCAGTTCGAGCTGAAGTTCTCGTTACACCCGTCGCGGTTCTCCTCGCCGTTTGCCTCGTTGTGCTTCCGGGTGTACGAAACCAGGTCGTTCAGCGTGAAGCCATCGTGGCACGTGACGAAGTTGATGCTCTGCTCCGCCTCGCGCTCCTCGTGGCCGTACAGGTCAGGGCTGCCTAACAGCCGTGTCGCCAACCCCGAGACCGTCCCGTCATCTCCCCGCCAGAACCGGCGTACGTCGTCGCGGAACCGGCCGTTCCATTCCTGCCAGGTGTCCCCGATGAAGCTGCCGACCTGATACAGCCCCGCCGCGTCCCAGGCTTCGGCGATGAGTTTCGTTCCGGCGAGCACCGGATCGGATTCAATGTCCCAAAGCACGGGCGGGTTTTGCAGCGGACGGCCGTTTTCGTCGCGTGAGAGGATCGACGCGAGGTCGAACCGGAATCCGTCGACGTGCATCTCGGTGACCCAGTAGCGCAGGCTGTCCTGGATCATGCGGCGGACAATGCGCTGGTTGGCGTTCAGCGTGTTGCCGCAACCCGCGAAGTCGGCGTAGAGCGACTTGTCGGCCTGCAGGATGTAGTAGAACTCGTTGGCGAGGCCGCGAAAGCAGATCGTCGGCCCGTTCTGGTTTCCTTCGGTCGTGTGATTGAACACGACATCGAGGATGACCTCGATGCCCGCGCGATGCAGCGCCTTCACCATGTTGCGGAACTCGTCCAGCACGCCGAGCGGGCTGGTGCGCGAGCTGTACCCGCCGTGCGGCGCGAAGAAGGATACCGGCTGATATCCCCAGTAGTTGATGCGTCCGCCGGGCGCGTCGTTGGGGTCGAACTGAAAAACTGGCAGGAGCTCGACGGCCGTGATCCCAAGGGCGCACAGGTAAGGGATCTTCTCGATGATGCCGGCGTAGGTCCCGCGCGTGGCTTCAGACAGGCCGGAGCTCGGATGTTGCGTGAACCCGCGCACGTGCATCTCGTAGATGACGGTGCGGGCGAATGGTGTCCGCAGCGGCCGGTCACCCTCCCAGTCGTAGGCCGAGGGGACGGCGACCACGCTCTTCATCGCCGTCGCGCAGTTGTCACCGGGGCTGCTCGCCGCCCCGCGGTTGTAGCCGCGCGGCGTGGCCACCGCCAGCCCGTACGGATCGAGGAGGACCTTCTGAGGATCGAATCTCAAGCCGCGTTCCGGCGTGAACGGTCCGTGCGCCCGGTACGCATACACCTGACCGGGGCGCAGACCGGGGACGAGCACGTGCCAGTAGTGATAGGTCCGGTGCTCCTGCGGCTCGAGCCGAATGACTCGCGAGGGCGCCGGCGCTTCCACATCGTCGAAGAGGAGCAGTTCGATCGCGGTCGCACTCCTCGAGAAGACGCTGAAGTTGACCCCCTCGGGCGTGACCGTCGCGCCGAGCGGGGCGCTCGTCCCGGGCCGATGCCTTTTCGTCGTCATTCAGCTCCTCGATCGACGGCAATCGGCTTGACGTTCCAGATGTCGCGGCAGTACTCGCGAATCGAGCGATCGGACGAGAAACGGCCGACGCGCGCGCAGTTGAGGATCGACCTGCGCGTCCACTCCTCCTGATCCCGATAGGCCTCGCTGACGCGCTGTTGGCACTCGAGGTACGGCTGGTAGTCGGCAAACAGCAGGTATTCGTCGCGGACCAGCAGCGACTCGACGAGCGGCCGGAAGACCTCGCGGTCGCCGTTCGAGAACTGCCCGGCGTCGATGAGATCGATCGCTTCGTGTAGCTCGGGGTTCGCCTCGTAGATGGCGCGCGGCCGGTAGCCACCTGCCTTCGCGGCTGCGACCTCGGCGGTGTTGAGACCGAAGAGGAAGAAGTTCTCCGGCCCGACCGCTTCGCGGATCTCGATGTTGGCGCCGTCCAGGGTGCCGATGGTCAGCGCGCCGTTCATCGCGAACTTCATGTTCCCAGTGCCGGACGCCTCCTTGCCGGCCGTGGAGATCTGCTCCGAGAGTTCCGCCGCCGGATAGATGTGCTGCCCGTTCTTGACGTTGAAGTCGGGGAAGAACACGACTTTCAGCAGCTCTGACGCGCGCGGATCGCCGTTGATCACGTCCGCGACGCCATGAATCAGCCGGATGATCAGCTTCGCCATGCGGTACCCGGGCGCCGCCTTCCCGCCGAAGATCACCGTCCGCGACTGCGTCTGATCGCCGTGACCGGCACCGCGCACGATGCGGTTGTACGCGGTGATCAGGTACAACACGTTGAGGTGCTGACGCTTGTACTCGTGGAGGCGCTTGACCTGGATGTCGAACAGCGACTTGGGATCCACAACGATCCCGGTGCGCTTCTTGATCAGGGTGGCGAGCCGCTTCTTGTTGGCGGCCTTCACCGCCCGCCATTCCGAGCGGAAGCCCGCATCTGCCGCAAATGGCTCGATCCGCCCCAGCTGCGACTCGACATCCGACAACCAGTCGTCTCCGATGCTGCGCGTGAGGAGCTCCGCGAGTCCGGGGTTGCTCAGGGCAATCCATCGCCGCGGAGTGACGCCATTGGTGACGTTGAGGAACTTCTTCGGCGCCACCGTGTAGAAGTCCCGCAGGACGGTTTGCTTCAGCAGCTCGCTGTGCAGCGCCGCCACCCCGTTGATGGCGTGGCTGCCGGCGCTCGCGAGGTGGGCCATGCGAACGTGCCCCTCTCCCTGTTCGTCGACGAGCGAGAGCCGCCGCACCAGGTCTTCGTCGCCCGGGACCCGCCGCCGCACGTCGTCGAGAAACCGGCGGTTGATCTCCTGGACAATCTCGAGGTGCCGCGGCAGGAGCTGACGGAAGAGCGGCACCGGCCATCGCTCGAGCGCTTCGGCCATCAGCGTGTGGTTGGTGTAGCCGCAGCTGGCCTCGGTGATCGTCCAGGCCGCCTCCCA
>DATAEK010000358.1:0-11703 GCA_036258055.1 Vicinamibacterales bacterium | reverse complement strand
CGTCGCCGTGCTTCTCTACCTGAACACGCGGTCGGTCGTGAAAACCTCGATCGTGCTGCTCGCGGTCCCGTTTTCGGCCGTCGGCGCCATCTGGTACCTGTATTTCCTCGGCTACAACATGAGCATCGCCGTCTGGGTCGGGCTGATCGCGCTGCTCGGCGTCGACGCCGAGACCGGCGTCTTCATGCTGCTGTATCTCGATCTCGCCTACGAGAACGCGTCGCGCGAAGGACGCCTGCGAACGCTCGTCGATCTGCAGGCGGCGATCGTAGAAGGGGCCGCGAAGCGGCTGCGCCCGAAGGTCATGACCGTGGCGACGATGTTCGTCGGCCTGATCCCGATCATGTGGGCCACCGGCACCGGGTCGGACGTGTGGAAGCGGATCGCCGCGCCGATGGCCGGCGGCATCTTCACGTCGTTCGTGCTCGAGCTCATCGTCTACCCGGCGATATATGAGATTTGGAAGTGGCACTTCGCCTTGAAGCGCACCCACGCCGAACCGGAGCCCGCCGCGCTCGGCACAGTGCCCTCACTCGAGGGAGTGTCGTGACCGTGATCGCGGACTGTAGAAGCGAGCGAGTAACTGTTTTGAATTTCCCGCTCCCTTGATGGGAGAGGGTACGGAGATGATGAAAATGGCAGCCTACGTCATCGGAGACATCGAAGTCACGGACCCGGCGGCATTCCAGGAGTACCGCAACCGCCTTGGCGCAACCATCGAACAATACGGAGGCAGATTCGTGATCCGGGGCGGCAGGGTGAACGCCAAGGAAGGAGACTGGCAGCCTCACCGGTTGCTCATGCTCGAGTTTCCCAGCTTCGAGCAGGCCGAACGCTGGTACAACTCTTCGGAATATAAGCCATTGATCGCGATACGCGAGAAGGCGGCCAGGGCGCACCTGATCATCGCCGAGGGAACTTAGCGCGAGTCATTCAGAGCCCGTGAAAAGCTGCCCTGACACTTGCAGATGAAAGTCCTGCCTGGGGAGTTGTCGGTAGACTCCAGTAGCTACCGAGGCGGCGAGAAGGGTACGCGAAGGCGTCGCGCGGAGGACGATCGTGGAGGGGGGCGGCGAAACGGCTGCGCCTCAAGTTCAGGACGGTGGCGACGATGTTCGTCGGCCTGATCCCGAGCCTGTGGGCCACGGCACCAGGTCGGACGTGTGGAAGCGGATCGCCGTGCCCGATGGCGGGCGGCATCTTCACGTCCTTCGTGCTCGAGCTCGTCGTCTACCCGGCGATCTACGAAATCTGGAAATGGCACCTCGAGATGCAACGCCGGGGCGCCCAACCGCACCCTGCCCACTCGCCGGCCTGCCCTCACCCAAGGGCAAAGGCCGGCGTCGACATGCTCACACGCTGCGGTGCGCTGGAACTGGGGCCTTCCAGCATCCGTGTCGTCGGCATCGCGCCTGGTCTCGTCGAGACACCGTTGACGCGGAACGAGCTGGAGAATCCCGAGATCCGCGAGCTCTTCATGGCTGTCATCCCGATGAAGCGCGCCGTTGAAGTGGAAGAAATCGCGGGCCGCCGCCGTGTTTTCTCGCATCGGAACAGGGGCGATCCATCAACGGCGAAACGATTGCAATTGATGGCGGTCTGTTGACCCGCGGCACCCCGGCGCTGCTGACTGGTCTCCACAAGGCATCGTGATCGTCGACCAGCCGACTCCAACTGGATGAGGCCACGCTTCAGCGCGATCACCACCGCGTGTGTGAGATCATTTGCGTCCAGTTTCGACAGGCGCTGCAAACGCATTGAATGGCCGCTGCCACGTGCCGCGTCGTTCGTGACCCGGACATCTGCCGTGGCGACCCTGCCAGTTCAAGTGGCGTGACGAGATTCCGCGCGCGGGCGCACGCCATGCGCGCTTACACGCACCTCGCACATCCGCTCCAGCGAAACGCCAGCCACCTTCGAAAACACGCCCGGCCGCGCGTATCCCACTGAATTGGTGCGAATACAGGCCAGCACACGATCGCTAATCAGGCTGCGATCGGCATCGGCACCATCCTTGCCGATACCTGCCGCGACGGCGTGGTCAAGCCGACCGATTGCTGGTTGACAGCCTCAGCGGATCAGGACGCCATCGCGGTCTAGGTGTGGGTGCCGAACTTGGAGTCGTACATGACCCGTAGATTTCTTCTGACACTGCTGTTTGCCGTCTCGGCCGTCGTCTTCTTCGGGCTCGGAACGTTGCTGACGGCACGGCAGGCCACGGCAAATGATCACGAGCAGATCGCCGCCCTGCGCGCGGAACTCGCGCATCTGACACCCCAGCGGACGCAAGGTGCGTCGGGAACGAGCGGCCGCGTCGACGCGACCGCCGCGATGGCCATGGACGAGAGCAGCCGGACCGCGCTCATCGCGGAAATCAAACGGCAGCTGAAACGCGAGATGGGACTGCTGCCGCTCAGCCTCCTTCGCGAACGGCGCAGAAGTTTCGTGGAAATGTACTCGTACGACAGCGTCGGCGGCAGCAGCTACGGAACGGCGGGCTACCTGGGCAACGGGTACTTCATCACAGTGAAGCACGGCGTTGTTGCCCTGGGCGAGAACGCGGCGAACCGGCGGATCACCGCAATCAAGTTGATGTACGAGGGACGCGCGATTGCGGCGCGCGTGATTGATACGGGAGATGCGAACGTTGAAGTGGATCCCGGCGACTGGGCAATCCTGAAAGTGAAGGAAGCCGTCGATCTGCCGCCGCTCGATGTCGACCACGGCTACGGCTTCGAATTCGCGGACCCGATCTTCCGTCTCGGCAACGACTACTCGAAAGGCATCATTCTGTCGACGGGCTACGTCGGCCAGCGCACGGCGAACAATCTCGTGACGTGTCTCACCGACGGCCATCCCGGCGTTTCGGGCGGCGGCGTGCTCAACGCTGACGGTCGCCTGGTCGGGATTCCGATCGGCCGGATGCAGGAAGACTACCGCTTCTCGTTCATCCTGCCGCTGCGCGCGGACATGTTTCGCAAGGTCGAATTCGCTAAATAGGGACGGTCTTCAGATCTGCCGCAGGCTGCCGAACCCGAAGGTCCGCCCTGTAGATCGGCAACGCTGTTCGTCGTTTCCGTGCTTCTCTACCTGAACACGCGGTCGCTCGTGAAAACGGCGATCGTGTTGCTGGCCGTACCGTTCTCGGCCGTCGGCGCCATCTGGTACCTGTAGCTGCTCGTCTACAACACGAGCCTCGCCGTATGGGTCGGGCTGATCGCGCTGCTCGGCGTCGACGCCGAAACCGGCGTCTTCATGCTGCTGTATCTCGATCTCCCGTACGAGAAGGCGTCGCGCGAAGGACGCCTGCGAACACTCGCCGATCTGCAGGCGGCGACTGTGGAACGGGCCCGCGAAGCGGCTGCGCCCGAAGTTCATGACGGTGGCGACGATGTTCGTCGGCCTGATTCCGATCATGTGGGCCACTGGCACCGGGTCGGACGTCTGGAAGCGGATCGCCGCGCCGATGGCTGGCGGCATCTTCACATCGTTCGTTCTCGAGCTCGTCGTCTACCCGGCGATCTATGAGATTTGGAGGTGGCACTTCCCACTGAAGCGCGCCGGCGCCGAGCCGCGCCCCCCAAGGACAAAGCGGACTGGTATCCGATGGCGCGGTCGCCGGATACCGTGCGTGGATTCGGCTGAAGCCGCGCGACGCTTAAGCGCCGCCTTGGTGGCGGTCGCCGTAACCGGCACTCGCGCTTCAGTTGAGTGCTCCCGAAGGCGGCGACCCTTTGGGGCGCCCCTTCCAACTCTTTAGAGTGAAAAGCGCTGTTGGGTCGCTCAGACGGCAAGCTCGCGTGGTTAAATCGCGTTCGGAATTTCTGGAAAACTTGGTGGTGTTGCCGGTCTCTGGTGCGGACATCGTAGCTTGGGTTTCTGCGTCACCGGCGCGGGACGCAGACGAGTCTGCCGGGATACTTTCGGAGAACGGAACATGTATACGACGGGGCCACGCGCGACATCCCGTCCGACGCGCATAGCGCAGGGGGGGCGAGCGGTTCTGCTGGGAATCGTCATGTGCGCTACCCCAGCGATCGTATCGAGTCAGCAGTTTCGAGGCACGCTGGCCGGCATTGTCACGGACCAGACCGGTGCGGTGCTCCCCGGAGCGCGGGTAGCGCTGACGGAACTCGCGACCAACGCGACACTCGTTACCGTTACCAACCCCGATGGCTTCTACATTCTCGAGTACCTCCCGCCGGGCCGATACCGTCTCCGCCTCGAGGCGAAAGGTTTTCAGCTGGCGATCTTCGAGGACGTCGAGATCCGAGTGGGCGATCGGTTAACACTCGACGCACGCCTCACCATTGGACAAATCGATTCAAGCGTGATGGTGAGCGCCGACGCGACACCCCTGCTGCAGAGGGGGTCGTCGATCGGGTCGGTCATCGACCGCCGCCGCATCGAGGAACTTCCACTTGCCGACGGCAATCCGTTCACACTCGCACGTCTCGCTCCGGGCATCGCGTTCACCGATGTGAACAACCTGCGCTTCACGCGGCCGTTCGACAACGGCGGGACGTCGAGCATCTCCGCCAACGGCGCGGGGTCACAAGCCGGCGAGTTCACGCTCGACGGTGTGCCCAATAACGCGGCGTTCGGGCGGCAGGTGGCGTACGTGCCGCCCGCTGAAGCGGTCCAAGAGTTCAAGATTGTGACGTCGAGCTTCGACGCCCAGCAAGGCCACTCGGCGGGGCCGTACGTCGACGTCGTGTCGCGGAGCGGGGCGAACCGTGCGTCCGGGTCGATCCATTGGTTCAATCGCAACGAGGCTCTTGCTGCGAACGAGTTCTTTGTCAACGCCAATCCCAACTGCGAAAGGGATTCGGACGGCGACTGCAGGAAAAACCCTCTTCGCTATAACCGTTATGGCGCGACCTTTGGTGGCCCGGTGATGCTCCCCGTGCCCGGCGGCATGTGGAGCGGCAAGGACCGGCTCTTCTTCTTTCTGGCCTACGAGGGGCTGCGCCAGACCACGCCGTCGACGAGCAGGTTCACGGTGCCGACCGAGGTCATGCGCAACGGAGATTTTTCCGCGTTGCTGCCCAGCATTGTCATCTACGATCCGGCGACCGCGTTTGTGAGACCAGACGGACGAGTGGAACGGACCCCGTTCCCGGACAACATCATCCCGACGGAACGGATGAGCCAGATCGGGAGAAACTACTTGTCATATTGGCCGCTGCCCAATCTGCCATGTACCGATTCCCAGTGCCGCAACAACCTCATCGCTGCAGTGCCGCGTACCGATTACTTCTACTCCGTGTCGACCCGCGCGGACGTGGTGATCAATCAGAAACAGCGGTTCTTCGTCCGTTACAGCCACAATCGCCGGAAGCAGCACACCGAAGGGTGGTCGGGCGAGATCAGCGGCGTCGATCCGACCACCTCGGACTCCTTCCGCATCAACGATTCACTCGCGTTCGACCACGTCTACGCCGCGTCGTCGACGTGGATGGTGAACGCACGCTTCGGCCTGACGCGTTTCGAGAGCAAGAGCTCGCGGGCCGCCGAAGGGGTGTTCGACCTCGCCGCGCTCGGCTTCGGTGAGAGCACGACGGCGCTGTTCCAGGAAACCGGCTACTTCCCCCAGTTCAACATCACCAACTTCAATCCGAATACGGGCGGCGGCACGGTGGGCGGTGCGCTGTCGGGTAAGCAGATCTTCGACGTCTACTCCTTCCAGCCAACTGTTACTTCGTCGAGAGGCAATCACCGACTTCATGCCGGCTATGACGTTCGGGTCTATCGGGTGAGAGAGATCCCGGCGACGCACGCGGCCGGCTTGTACGAGTTCGATGCCCGCCAGGTGGTGACGCGTCAGTTCAGCGACTCTCCGGCGGCGCCAATCGGCCAGGAACTGGCGGCCGTGTTGCTCGGCCTGCCGTCGGGGGGGCGAGTCGAGCGGAACGCCACCCGCAACAATCAACTGCTCTATCACGCCTTGTTCGTTCAGGACGACTGGAAGGTGTCCAGCCGCCTGACCGTGAATCTCGGGCTGCGCTGGGACATGGAAACGCCCCCGAACGAGCGCGACAATCGGAACACGCGCGGATTCGACTTCACGTCGCCGAGCCCCGTCGAACGGGCGGCTCGTGTTGCCTACGCTGCGAACCCGATTCCGCAGGTTGCTGTCGACGCATTCAGTGTCAAAGGCGGCTTGCTGTTCGTGAACGAAGGCGCGCGCGGGTTTTACGAGGCGGACAGGAACAACGTTCAGCCGCGGATCGGGTTCGCCTACGAGCTCAACTCGAGGACGGTGTTACGGGGCGGGTTCGCAATCTATGCCACCCCGTCCTACATCGACGCCGTCAACCAGACGGGCTTTTCCCAGTCGACGCTGCTCGTGCCGACGCTGGATGCCGGGCTGACGTTCAACGCCAATCTGGCGAACCCCTTCCCGGGAGGCGTGCTCGAACCACCCGGCGCTTCGCTGGGCCTCGCCACTTCGCTCGGCCAGAGTGTCACCGTCTTCCCGATCGAGCGCAAGACCGCGCTCTCTCGGCGCTACGCCGTCAGCCTCCAACGCGAGCTCCCGGGACGGGTTCTGATCGAGGCCGCGTTCGTGCGCAACGTGAACCATGACATGCGTGTCAGCAACGTCGAGCTGAACCCAGTTCCACGGCAGTACCTGACGACGCGCCGCGACCGCGATCCAGCCGTCGACGCCTTCCTGTTGGCGCAGGTTCCGAACCCCTTTTGGGGGCTGTTGCCCGGCACCGGCCTGAATGGCCCCACGATCGAGCGGCAGCAACTCCTGCGGCCGTACCCGCAGTTCAGCAGCATCGTCTCCGAGCGCTACGACGGCGAGGCCGTGTACAACTCGTTGCAGGTTGGGATCGAGCGCCGTTTCGCCGACGGGTTTACCGTGGACGGCGGCTACACCTTCTCCAGGCTCACGGAGCGGGCGTCGCTGCTCAACCCGACGGACTCCGAGCTGGAGGAGCGGAGGTCTCGGGACGACTACCCGCATCGCCTCGTCCTGAGCGGCATCTATGAACTCCCATTCGGGACAGGCCGCCGCATTCTGACCAGACCGGGCAGGCTGCTCGAGGCGCTGATTGGAGGATTTCAAGTTCAGGGCATCTATCAGTACCAAAGCGGTCGTCCCCTGGCCTGGGGCAACGTAGCGTACTTCGGCGACTTGGAGGCGCTGCGTACCAACATCGGCAGCAGCACGGTGAGTACGCCAGCTGACCCGAACCGTGCGGTCTTCGACACCAGCGGGTTCTTTTCGCCAGGAGTCGATATTCGCCTTCGCAACAACGTCCGGACGTTTCCCTCGACGCTGTCCGGGTTCCGCTCGCAGGCCATCAGCCAGCTCGACTTCTCGCTAATTAAGAACTTCGACGTGACGGATCGGGCCCGGCTGCAATTGCGCCTGGAGTTTCTGAATGCGCTGAACGCGACACAGTTCGGCGAGCCGATCCTCGATCCGACCAGCTCGAACTTCGGACGCGTGACGAGCCAAGTGAACCTCCCGCGCAATATCCAGCTCGGGCTGCGATGCGTTTTCTGATCCCGATCGGGCTCGCCGCAACCGTGCTGGGCTGGAGCCCTGCCGCGCTGGCGCTCAATCCAGCGCTGGATCTGAGCCAGTACTCGCATGCGTCGTGGAGAGTTCGCGATGGCGCCCTCAAAGACGCGATATCCGCAATTACTCAAGCGCGCGACGGCTATCTCTGGCTCGGCACGCAGTTCGGCGTCCTGCGTTTCGATGGCGTCAGATATCAGGTGTGGCAGCCGCCGGCGGGCCAGCACCTGCCGAGCAACTACATTCGCAGTCTGCTGGGGACGCGCGATGGCAGCCTCTGGATCGGAACCGAGTTAGGGCTGGCGCGCTGGAAGAACGCCACGCTGACGTTGTACCCCGAACTTGCCGAACAAGCGATCGGTGTGCTCTTGGAGGATCGTGAAGGCACGGTCTGGGCCGGAACGCGACAACCGCGTCCCGGCTTGCTGTGTGCCTTTCGCGACGACGCCGTCACATGCACCGGGGAACGCCGCGAATTCGGCGACCGAACCAGCTCGCTCTACGAGGATCGTCACGGCCGGCTTTGGGTGGGAGCGCAAACGGGATTATGGAGGTGGAAACCTGGCCCGCCATCGCTGTACCCACTGTTCGATATCGAGGGTTCGCAGGCTATCGTCGAAAGCGGGGAGCGCGACACACTGCTGATCGTCGTGCGCGGCGCCCTCAAACAGCTGAGCGGCGAACATATCAGTGGATCGCCCGTGGCGATCGACCGGCCCTTTTTACCGTCGCATGTGCTGCGAGATCGCGACGGGGGACTCTGGATCGGCACATTCGACCGAGGCCTGCTGCGTGTCCACGACGGCCGGATCGACTCGTTTTCCGTCACCGACGGGCTGTCCGGCGATTACATCCGGACCCTCTTCGAGGATCGAGAGGGCAACATCTGGGTAGCGACCGACAATGGCCTCGACCGGTTTCGTGATATCGCCGTCGCAACCATTACTGTGAAACACGGGTTGTCTCAGACGGCGTGGTCGGTTCTCGCTGCCAAGGACGGGAGCGTGTGGGTAGGTACCCTCGATGGCTTGAACCGATTGCAGGACGGGCGCCTCACGATCTACCGCACAGAGAACTTCGCGCGGTCTGGATCGGAGAGAGCCGTTGAGCGGATTCGGCCGGTATTGTCAGCCAATTGGAGTTCCGTGGAATCACCGCGGCCCCGTTGGAATGTGCGCGAGATTCGCGCCACGGGTCTCCCGCACAATCTCATTCACTCACTGTTCGAAGATGATCGACGGCGAATCTGGGTTTCGACGCATGCCGGCGTGGCCTACTTCGAGAACGAGCGTTTCATCCCGGTCGGCGGTATTTCGGGCGGCGTGCAGGCCATCACAGGAGACGCGACCGGCAATATCTGGATCAGTGAAGATCACGATCTCCTTCATGTAGTCGATGACCGCATCGTGAAACGGATTTCGTGGGCGAGCCTGGGGTTGGAGAGCGCGGCCGTCGTCATGCTCGCCAACCCCGTCGGCGGCGGCCTTTGGCTCGGATTCCGTCCCAGTGGACTCAAGTATTTCAAGGATGGCCACATCGTCGCGTCATTTGGTGCGCCGGAGGGCGTGGGACGAGGCCTGACTGGTGGACTTCACCGTGACGCTGACGGCACGATCTGGGTGGCCACTGAGGGCGGGATCAGTCGCGTCAAGGATGGCCGGGTCCACACGCTGACGGTGAAGAACGGGCTGCCCTGCGACGGCGTGAACTGGGTGATCGAGGACGACGATCGCGCGCTCTGGCTGTACACAGCGTGCGGTCTGGCCCGGGTCGGACGGCGTGAGCTGGACACGTGGGCTGCTGCCGTTGCAAAGGACCCAGCGACGCTGCAGCGAGTTCATGCCGCGGTGCTCCACGTCGTCGATGGTGTCAGGATCCACGCGGCGCCCGGGGGCTACACGCCGCAAGTGACCAGGTCGCCGGACGGGAGGATCTGGTTCCTGCCGTGGGATGGCGTCAGCGTGCTCGATCCCCGTCGGCTGCCGTTCAACGCGCTACCGCCGCCGGTGCGTGTCGAGCAGATCACCGCGGACGGGCAGACCTACGAGGGAGGATCCCGCGGTCGTCGCCTGCCGCCGCGCGTCCGCGATCTCTCGATCGATTACACGGCGTTGAGTTTCGTCGTGCCGGAAAAGGTCCGCTTCCGGTACCGGCTCGAGGGACAGGACCCGGACTGGCGAGAAGTCGTCAACGAGCGCACGGTGAAGTATTCGAATCTCGGGCCGGGCGATTACCGCTTTCGCGTGGTCGCCGCCAACAACAACGGCGTGTGGAATGAGGCGGGCGACGTGCTCGAGTTTTCGATTGCGCCGGCGTACTACCAGACGAACACGTTCCGCGCGCTCTGCGTGACTTTGTTCACCGGGCTGCTCTGGACCGCATGGCGGCTCCGGCTCCGGCAATTGGAACGGCGGTTTGAGCTGAACATGGGTGTGCGCGTCGCCGAGCGGACACGCATCGCACGGGAGCTTCACGACACGCTGCTCCAAAGCTTCCACGGCCTGCTGCTGCGGTTCCAGACTGTTTGGTACCTGCTGCCGGACTGCCCGGCCGAGGCGAAAGAGAAACTGGAGCGTGCGATTGCACAAGCGGCGCAGGCGATCACTGAAGGGCGGGACGCCGTGCAGGCGTTGCGGACCTCCACTGTCGAAACCGACAATCTGCCAGTGGCGATCAGCACCCTCGGACAGGAACTCGCGACCGATTCAACGAGCGGCCAGACGGTAGCGTTCCATGTCGCCGTCGAGGGCGAGGCGCGCGATTTGCGTCCGACCGTCCGCGACGAGATCTACAAGACCGCCGCCGAAGCACTCCGCAATGCCTTTCGGCACGCTCGCGCCCGACGTATCGAGGTCGATATCCGCTACGACTACGATGAATTCCGCTTGCGCGTGCGAGACGATGGCAAGGGGATCGATCCCGCGGTGCTCGCCGGCCAGGGGATCGACGGACACTATGGCCTGCGCGGCATGCCGGAACGTGCGGCACTGATAGGAGGTAAGTTGGCCGTGTGGAGTGAGGTGGGTACAGGCACGGAGGTCGAGTTGCGGCTTCCAGCTAGCATCGTCTACGCGAGACGCTGGCGGTTGTCACGCTCCTGGCCTCCAAGGCAAGTACCCGAAGGACACGACGGCGAATGAGCGGCGGCGCGAGATGCACTCGGTATCGGACGGGCAATTGGCACCGGTCCCCTCTGGCGACTCATTCGGTTCGGATCCCTTCATGCGGCGGCAGTGACGATGGAATGGACCGTGCCCTCGTGAGCACCCGCTGCGTGTGAGCGCCCGCACCGCCCGAAAACACACACGCGTACGCGCGGCGGCCGCAACACCGTCGCGTATTTCGGGCGTGTCGGCCAGGGATCGCGCGCTGGCATCGCCGTTGCCCTTTGCAGGTGAGGGTCCGGACCGCACCTGGAGGATCTACGAGATTTGGAAATTGCATTTCGAGATGAAGCGCGCCCGCGCCGAACCGCAGCCCGCCGCGCTCGCCATCGTGCCGTCGCCCGAGGCGGTGCGCTGACGGCGCTCAGACCCGGTTGTCACCCGATCGTCCGCCGTCGGCGACCTGAACGAAACGCTGCAAACCCCGACTCGTCGGCCGCTACGAGATGATGCCGCGCTTGATGCCGAGGACCGCCGCGCGCGTCCGATCGTTCGCGCCGAGCTTCGCGAGGATGTACCGTACCTGACTCTTGACGTCTTCCTCGGTGATGTTCAGATGGCGGCAATGCCCTTGTTCGAGTTGTGCCGTGGGCGATCATGCGCCGGACGCGCACTTCTATCGGCGAAAGCGGATCCTTCCGTTCCGCGATGGTTTCCAGCGCGTCGAGACCGTCCATTTCCGGCATCTGGAAATCCATCAACGCGACATCGGGACGATGACGAGTGACCTTCTCAATCGCATCCCGGCCGTTTCGGCCTCGGCAACGAGGGCCATGTCCGGTTCGTCGGAGATCAATCCAGCGATCCCCGCTCGCAGGGTGGTCGTCGACGGTCAGAATCCGAATCTGCGCTTGGCTCATGTACTCGGCGGAGTTCGGCGGCAATTCCGGAGCGGTGATCAACGTGGTGTCGAAGCGCGGCTCGAACGCATTTCACTCCACGCTGTTCGAGTTTCTTCGCAACGATGCGCTGGACGCGCGGAATTTTTTCAGCACCACGGTC
>DATAEK010000354.1:0-22327 GCA_036258055.1 Vicinamibacterales bacterium | reverse complement strand
CGCGACAGCCGAACAGACCGCAGCCGTCTACGGCATTCGCTGGGGCGGAGGTGTCTACGTCAATTACGTGTTCCTCGCCGTGTGGCTCGCGGAGGCTGCGTGGTGGCGCACCAATGCCGCTGGCTATCTCTCTCGCCCCATGCTGGTCACGTCCGTCTTGCGCACGTTCTACCTGATCGTTCTCGTCAACGCGGCCGTTGTTTTCGCCGCGCCATCCCGCCGGGTTGCGGGCGTCATCCTGATCTCTGTGCTGCTGTGGATTTGGCGGCCGGTTACGGTGCAACCTCGTCGCGTCCAGCTTTAGCCGGACCGCAGACTCCTTACGGCTGGACGTCCGCCTGTCGATCGCGTATTCGGATGCGGCAGTTGAAGCGCTGCGGAGCACGAGTGCGGTGAAGATGCCCCCCGGCCGTGCTTGGCGGGACGTTCAGGCGAGCGTACCTGCGACGACGTCTGCAGTCATGCGGCGAGAGTGACGCCGCGCGGGTCGAGGCGCTGGCGGGTGCGGTCTATTTCGCGCTGTCGCCCGACGCGCGTGAATCGACGCCATTCAGGGCCGATCGCTTCTCCTGGTACGCCGCGCGCGTGGATCGCGCGAAGGAATTGATGACCGCGAGCTATGCGGAGGCGTTATCGCTCACGACGATCGCCCGCGAGGTCGGGATGAGCACGTTCCACTTCGCGCGGGTCTTCCGCGAGCTCGAAGGAGAACCCCCGCACCGGTTCCTGGTCGCCGTGCGTCTGAGCGAGGCGGCCGCACAGCTGAGCGCCGGTGCGAGCGTCACCGAGGCGTGTTTCGCCGTCGGGTTTGGATCGCTCAGTCATTTCGTCACGGCATTCAGGCGTCACTACGGCATCCGTCCGTCCGAGATGCAGCGCTCGACTCAGCGCTCTATTCGCGTGCCCGAGGGTCTTCGTCGAACAACGTGATCGAGATCGTTTCGTTGCTCTCGCCAGGCATGAAACTCTGCCCGATGTGGATGTGTCCCCACGTCACGTTTCCCTCGCGAACCGCGTAGTGCCTCCGTACGAAGCTGCCCAGGCTCGGCACGCAGTGCGTCTCTATTTCTTCGCCCGCCGTCGACGGGTGTCGATCATCAGGGTCATTCATAACCTCATGGAAGGCAGATCTG
Organism: Vicinamibacterales bacterium; assembly: GCA_036258055.1. Taxonomy (GTDB): domain Bacteria; phylum Acidobacteriota; class Vicinamibacteria; order Vicinamibacterales; family 2-12-FULL-66-21; genus DATAEK01. Next base: position 21,194 of record DATAEK010000354.1, on the reverse strand, counting down.
ATGCCAACTGCGAGGGCCCGTTTTGCTGGGAATTCACGCGAGGTTGGGGGTCAGGTGTTTCCGGCGGGTTCCATCTGTGCACTTGAAGCTCATGTTCTCGGATCCAAAGGGGAAACGAGAACAGTGACAACCTGAGAATCCCCGTGAACCCTGCAAATCGGTAGAACCCCGAGAATCTTCCACGAGTTCTACCGGGCAATCCGCGGCGCCGGACGTGACGGGCTCTGACGACTCAGCTCCGTTCCCTTCGTCGTCACGAAATACTTGGCGAGCATGTTGGGACGCTCCCACGCCGGCAGCGCCGAGCGGTCGCGAAGGTAGCCGAGGAAGTCCGTGGTGACCTGCGCGAAGTGTGCCTCGTGGCCGACGCGGAACGAGTCAGGAATGGCGATGTGAATCTCGGTTCCGCGGTCCTCGACCGCAACGCCCGGAAAATCGCGCTGCAGCGCCGCGACTTTTGTCCGAACCGCCGCAAGGACCTGGGCGTACGAGGATGCATCGACGGGAACGACGTAGAGCTCGGTTCGAAAGCCCGGCTCGCGCGACTGCCGGATCTCAATCCGCGAACGGGTGCCCTTGTAGAACGCGAAGTGCGTGTCGCCGGATCCGGCCGCCGGTTCCCAATCCCAGATCACGTTGAGCTTCGTGTGGATGCCGCGCAGTGAGTACGACACCAGCGTGTTGCAGAAGTATTCGAGCTTACCGTTCTTGACCGAGGCGGCGAGGCTTTGCGGGAAACGCGGTTCACGCGTCACGCGCTTGAAATCGTCCTCGCCGATCATCGTCGGCCACCGCTGCGCCGCGAGCACCTTCACGTCGGTCCGGTAGTCGATTGCCTGGGCGGGAAAGAGCGTCCACTGAACGAGGTCGACCAGGTGGGTGCCGATGTCGTTGAACCCCTCGCCTTGCTCGGCGGTGTCGAAGAACCACGGCGGACGGATGTTCGGCGACCCGGCCACGACCTTCATCAGGTAGTGCACGCTCTCCATGTAGACGGCGGGATCCGCCTCGGTGCCCTGCTGCGGTTCGCCGAACGTCGCGCGATCGTTCACCAGCGCTCGCTGGAGAATCGTCGTGACCTCGAAGCGCTCGGTCATGATGTCGTAGGCAACGACGTGACGGCTGTCGGCTTCGGTGAGGGCGGCCTCCAGCTTCGGGAAGTCCTCCGACGTCAGGATCCAGGGCTTGTCGCCCAGCACGTTGAGACCCGCGTGCACCGAGGCGGCGATGCGATCGATCTTGCCGCGGTTGCGGCCGGAAAGGACGACGACGTTTCCCGGATGCTCGCGCAGCATCCGTTCGAAGTAATCCGGCCCCGTGTGCACCTCGAGCTCCCACGAGGTCGGCCGATCGCTCCGGTTGTTGAAGGCCGCGATGCGGTTCAAATGCTCGAGCAGGTCGGGACCGAGCGGCGCGAAGACGTCCACTTTCCGCGCCACGCCCGGATACATCTCTTTCTGGACGAGGCCCGCGTGGAAATGTCCGGGATCCAGCGTCATCAGGCGCACGTCAGTCATCGTGCGGCCGCTCTCCTGCGCGGCGATCCACCGGCCGGCGAGAGCGGCGGCAGCGAGCAAGATCAGCAACGTCGCGGTCCACCGGTTCGGCTGGCGCATGTCTCAAGTTTCTACCACAGGAACCCACCCCACGGGTTTTCACGCTTCCTCAGGACTGCTTCGCCACTGCACCCGCTCCCACGGACAGGATCGGCCGGCGGCCGCGACCTCTCCGGCACCCGGGTGTTCGTCGGGATGGTGTATGGTTTCGGATCGCACGAGCCCTGACCTTCAGTCAGCGCTCGTCGGGCCATCATGATTCGCCGCTCGTGTCTTGTCCCACTCGGCGCCCTCTGCTTTTGCGCGCTTTTCATTGCGACTCTCGCGTCTGGTCCCGTATCCGACGTTCGACAACGATCCACCGCCCGGGCACAGGCGCCCTTCGCGGCGCGCATCGCCGCGCTCTCGGAACCGGCCGGCTATTTCGACACCGACAATCTCATCTCCAACGAGCGGTCGTATCTCCAGATCCTTCCGGATCTCGAGCGCCAGACGTCACAGGGGGGCGTTTACATCGGCGTCGGTCCCGACCAGAACTTCTCGTACATTGCCGCCGTCCGGCCGTCGATCGCGTTTCTCGTCGACATCCGGCGAGAGAACCTGCTGCTCCACCTGCTCTTCAAAGCGCTTTTCGCCGAAGCGCGAACGCGGGTCGAGTACCTGACGCTGCTGCTCGGCCGTCGGGTGCCACACGACCTCGACTCGTGGCGCGACGCGGGACTCGATCGGCTGCTGTCAACTGCGGATGCGGCGCCGGACCGTGCCGTGATCGACGCGTTGCGGTCGCGCCTCGACCAACGGATCGTGCGCTTCGGCGTCCCGCTCTCCCGCGAGGATCTCGCGACGATCGATCGCTTCCATCGTCGATTCATCGAGTCCGGTCTGGCGTTGAGGTTCGAGAGCTATGGCCGTCCACCGCAGAGTGGCTATCCGACGTACCGCGATCTGTTGCTCGAGACCGACGCGCACGGACGTCAGCGCAACTACCTGGCATCGGAGGACGCCTTTCAGTTCCTCAAGTCGCTTCACGCGCGCGACCTGATCGTGCCGGTCGTCGGCGATTTGAGTGGCCCTTCCGCCTTGATCGCGGTGGGTCGCTTGATCAGGGAGCGGGGGGAGCGGTTGTCCGCGTTCTACGCGTCGAACGTCGAGGACTATCTCTTCAGATACGGCCGGTATCAGCGCTTCGTGCAGAACCTGGGCGGCATCCCTCACGACGACCGAAGCGTCGTGATCCGATCGATCTTCAACCGATGGCTGTCGGGATCCCGGCCTGGCGACCTCAGCACGTCGCGGCTGCAGCGTGTCGACGAGCTGCTGTCCGAGGTCGCGCGCGGGCGTATTCAGAGCTACCAGGATCTCGTGAGCCGCTGACGGTGATGAACGTCCTGCCCGATTACAGTCTGCTCGAACCGTCGGTCCTGACTTTCGTCGTGATCCCGATTGTCCTCGTCGTGCTCTTCACGTGGGCCGTGGCCGCGGCGTGGCGACGGGCCGGACGTCCGCCAGGGGCCGTACGCGTGACGGCGCTCGCGACCCTGGCAGCTTCGGTCGTGTGGCTGAACACTACGTGGTCGCTCGCGCAGGGCGGCGTGCTCACGCAGTGGGATCGCACACCGCCGCCGTTCATACTGCTCGTGATCGTCATCTTCCTGCTGGCGTTTGCGATCGCGTTCACCGCCGTCGGCGGGCGGCTGGCGGAACATATCCCGCTGTGGGCGCTTGTGGCCGTTCAGTCGTTCAGGCTGCCGCTGGAGCTCGCGATGCATCGCATGGCGGAGCGCGGCATCATGCCGCCGCAGATGACGTACACGGGACGCAATTTCGACATCGTGACCGGGATCACGGCAATCCTCGTGGCGGCGCTGGTGTGGTCGGGCCGCGGCGGGAAGCAGCTCGTCCTCGCCTGGAATCTGCTCGGCCTCGCCCTCCTGCTCAACGTCATCATCGTCGCGATCGTATCGACACCACGATTCGCGTTCTTCGGGGCCGATCGCTTGAACGTGTGGGTCGCCTATCCGCCGTTCGTGTGGTTACCGGCTGTGCTGGTGCTCGCCGCGCTCGCCGGCCATCTCATCGTGTTCCGGGCGCTCGCCCACCAGCGATAACGCGGGATACCGGTTTCGATCGACGAATGGAGGCTCGGCTGATGAAGGCGCCGAATTGCGGTCCTCTATCGTAAGAGCGCCGGGCGATGTTGTCGTCGAGAGTGCGATCGAGCGTTGCGGGCAGCGCGCGTGCCGGCATCACCCTCAGTGCAAGGTGAACGTCAACTCGATGCTGACGAGCATCGGCGTTGCTCGCCCCTGACGTCTGCCGGGAAGAAAACGCCATTGTCGGACAGCGTTCACCGCTTCCTGATCGAGACCGAACGGAGGCTCGAAGCCGCCGACAATGCGGACGTCCCCGACGGTGCCGTCGGTCAGGACGACCGCTTCGACGCGCATCACACCCTGCGCGCGCGCCAGCATGCCCGCCTGTGTGTAGTTCGGGCGCACCTGCCTGACCAGAACCGGCGCGATCTCGCCGCCGGGTCCAGGTGAACCGCCACCCGTACCCTCGCGCCATCCGTCGCCAAGACCGTTGCCGTCGCCATCACCGTTTCCGTGTTGCCTGCCGCTGCCCGCGCCGTCGCCGGATCCCGGTCCCATGAAGTCGCCCGGTTGGGAGATCGCGGCCGACACGCCGGGACTGACCCGCAGGCCGGATTCGACCGGATCGATCGACGCGATTGCCGGTTGCGTCACTTCAGGTGGTGTTGGCGACGATGACGGAGCGACTGACCGTTGCGGTGCAGCGGCGATCGCCACGGCCTGACGATTCCCCACCCGCTGAAGCTGGCTCGGCGGCTCTCTATGGTGATCTCCGCCGCCACCTCCGCCACCCAGCCACACCAATCGCACCACCGGGGCCTCTCGTGTCTCAGCCGGCGCGCTGGTCGTCGACCAACGATGCGCGATGAGCGCGGTTATCAGCGCGAGACCCACGTGCGCGGCCAGCGAAATCGTCAGCGCTCCGCTCAGGCGGTGCCGGCCATCCCGGCGCGATGGTGCATCTTTCAGAAATGCGATTGAGGTGGCCGGCATCACCCGATGCGTCCTTGAAGTAATTGGACGTGCGAGCCGCTCCGGCGGTCGGGAGGGGGAGTTTTGGGGCCTCTCTAGTGTCCTCTCACGCGATATCTGACGAGCGTTTTCATTGCCGCGAGGCCATCTCGCCAGCCGATCTTCTTGCCGGCGGCGCGGGAGCGCGGGCGAAACGTCACCGGGCGTTCGACGATGCGATGGCCAGCCAGGAGAAGGCGGGCGGTGATCTCCGGCTCGATGTCGAAGCGGTTGGCGGTCAGGCCGAGCCCGCGCGCAACATCGGTCCGCATGATCTTGTAGCAAGTCTCCATGTCGGTCAGCGACGATCCGTAGAGCAGGTTGGTGACGGTCGTCAGCACGCGGTTCGCGATTCGGGTGAGGTGCGGCGCATCGTTCCCGCCGGTCAGGAACCGCGATCCGTACACGACGTCCGCGTCGCCGCGAAGGATCGGCTCGACGAGGATCGCCAGTTCCGCCGGGTCGAGCTCGAGGTCGGCGTCCTGGATCGCGGTGATCGTTCCGTGCGCGCGCGAGATCCCGAGCCGTACCGCGTGCCCTTTCCCTCGGTTCTCGTCGGCGTGAACGACCGTCAGCACCGGGCTGGTGCCGCGCAACGCGTCGAGCGCCGCCCGGGTTCCATCACGCGATCCGTCGTTGACCACGATGATTTCGCGCGGCGCGGGCAGGTCGATGGTCAGGAGTCGCTGAACGAGTGGCGCGATGGTGGCGCCCTCGTTGAAGACGGGGACGATGATCGTGATGAGCTCGTCCATCAGGTCTCGACTCGCTGAGCGTCAGTCACCGGTGCACCCGGTTGCGCCGCGCCGTTTTCCGACGACGATCTCCCCGAACTTCGCGAGCACCTCGATCTCGTCCCGGACGTCGCGAGGCAGCACGGCGAGATCGGCGATCGCAAACGGGTGCGCGGTTCGTGCGATCCAGCGCTCCACGTTGTCGCGAAACACCAGCACCGGAAGCGGCACGCCCGGCTGAATCATCGCGTTCCCCAGCACGGAGTACTGCAGCCAATACGCCGTGGAGTCGTTGGGGACGAAGTATTCCACGCAGTTCACCGGGACGTGCGCCCGGGCCCAGCGACCCGCGAGGAACAGATCCTGAGTGATCGTCGGCGGCGGCAGGCGATGCGCCGCGAGTCCCCGCGTGAGCGTGACGCCCACGATCGCAACCATCGCCCACGCCACGAGCGTCTGCCGCCTCGCGATCCAGGGCATAGCGTGGATCCTTTCGATGCGCCAGAGAGCCTGCCACACCGAGGCCAGCGTCAGCGCGGCGCACGCGGCCAAGGGGTAGAGCGCGAGGTGAATCATCTTGATGGCCAGGTAGGGCGAGTCCGCGTGACTGGCCCGTGCGACAACGATGAGGCAGACCGTCTGCAGCCCTATCGCCGCGAGCAGCAGCGTCGTCGTCCGATAGCGCGCGCTGCGGAGCGCCAGCACCAGGCCGGTGAGTGACAGCACGAGGAACGCCGCCCCGAGACGGGCGAGCGTCGGTTTGAACACGGCTCCGCCGGTCCCGGCGATGCCGAACGCCCCAATCCGTCCGAGCGCGTGCAGGAGGCCGACGATGGCGATCGGGCCGAGCGCAAGTGCCACGTCACGCAGACGAGCGGAGAGCCGCACGTCTGTTCGCAGCAGCATGAGCGCCGTCAAGGCGAGAGCTGGAGGGCCAATCCAGACTGGCCATGACAGAAACGTCGCCATGCCTGTCACGCCGAAAAGCAACGCGGCGGCTGGCGACGGGCGGGCGTCCCAGATTGTCAGCGCCCACCACATCGCGACTGCGAAGAGCTCTGCAATGACTTGCGCGTAGAACGAGTAACGCGCGAAGGACCCGATGACGTAGTCGTACGGCAGGAGCAACAGGAGCACGCTCGTCACGGCGATCGGCAGTCGCGGCACGTCGACCGGCAGCAGCCGGATGACGATCAGGAAAATCAGGCCGGCCTTGAGCGCGACCGTCAAGGCGAGGAGCGGATGCATCATGTGCAGCCCGTCCGTCCGCGTCCAGGCGCCGGCCAGGGCCGCGAGCAGGTGACTGCCCGGCGTGTAGTTGCTCATGTTGCCGATCTGAGTGAATGCCGCGAGATCGTGCGGCAGCCGCCAGCGCTGCTCGATGTAATCGACGAGCTGAAGGTGGTGCGTGAGGTCGCTTTCACCGCCGAGCGGGAGGAAGTAGGGCCGCGCCATCCACAGCAACCACCCGAAGGTTGCGAGGACCAGGACGATGAACACCGTTGTGGTCAGCGCTCGATTCTCTGCTCCGATGGCGGTCGGAGCAGAGAGCCGAGATCTGACCCCAAGGCTGTACGCCATCGCGGCGCTCAGCCCAATGACGAGGATCGGCATCGGAGCAATCGTGAAGCCGAGTCGATCGCTGAGGTATGCGAACACGATCGCCGCAACGAGCAGCGAGATCAGAAAAACGGCCACAGCTTCGACGCTGCTGAATTCGGCGAGACGATCGCGCGTGGAATCAGACTCACGACGACTTCGGAGCACGCGTCATCTTATCGATCCGCATGAGCTGGTCCAAGTCCGACGCCGAGGTTCCCGTGGACTGGCAGGATGACGATCAGCAATACTCGCCCGACGATCGCCGACGCGCGGCGTCGCGCCGATCGCGCACGGAGCGAGACCGCATGCCTCCTGGCCTCGACACACTCAAACACCTTGTCGTCTTGATGATGGAGAACCGGTCCTTCGACCACATGCTGGGATCGCTCAAGGCGACCAACCCGGCCATCGACGGCTTGACCGGAACCGAAAGCAATCCTGACACGAACGGTGCGGCCGTCACCGTGCAGAACACCGCGCAATACCGCGGCGATCTCGATCCGGATCCGGGCCACGACTTTGTCGACGTCGATCTGCAGATCTTCCACGGCGGAACCACGCCGTCGATGCAGGGGTTCATCGAGAGCTACTTCCAGAAGCGCCGCGACGGGAAGCACTCGCGCAAAATCATGCGCTACTTCTCGGCCGACAAGCTCCCGGTGCTGACGACGTTGGCCACGGAATTCGCAGTCTTCAATCGCTGGTTCTCCTCGATTCCAGGACCGACGTTGTGCAACCGCGCATTCGCGCACTACGGCACGTCGTTCGGCCACGTCGGCATGGAGCTCTTCTACGCGAACACCGCGTTCAAGAGCATCTACGAACGGCTGATCGACGGCGGGCGGACGGCGAAGCTCTACTACTTCGATCAGGTCAGCTCGACGATGGAGATCGTGAACCTGCTGCGGAACCAGCCGCAGATTTTCGGCACCTACCAGCAGTTCCTGGCCGACTGCCGCGTCGGCCAGCTGCCGGACTACAGCTTCATCGAGCCCAACTACAGCGATCATGAAACGGACGCCGGGATGCTGATCGCGTCCGACCAGCACCCGGACCATCACGTCCGCGAAGGGGAGCGCTTCATCGCGTCAATCTACAACGCCATCCGGCTGAACCCGGCGCTCTGGTCGACGACCGCACTCCTCGTCACCTACGACGAGCACGGCGGGATCTACGATCACGTCCCGCCGCCGTCGTGCACGCCGGACGGCTTCGTCGCGCAACCCGCGGCGACCCTCACCGGCGAGCCCTTCTTCTTCGATCGTTTGGGTGTTCGCGTGCCAGCCGTCCTCGTATCGCCCTGGATTCCCAAAGGCACCATCGTCGACGGCCGGGTATTCGAGCACGCGTCGATCCCTGCGACGACGACGGGTTGGCTGCTGCCGTCGTTCGATCTCGCACACCCGCGGTCAGCCCGGGAGAAAGTGGCCGAGACATTTCTCGACCTGCTGACGCTTCCGACGATGCGCAACGACTGTCCGGCATTTGGCTTGTAGCTGGTCCAGTCCGAGGTTCAGGTTCATGAAAGTGATCAACGTTCCCAAAACGCCGGTCAGCGCCTACAACCCCGGTCGGCCGGCATCCGATCTTCTGCGCGCGCAGGTCGCCCATCTCGAGGCAGCCGCTGGCATCGCACCGCGTGACGGGCGCAACCGTCGCGGCCTGAGGACGGAAGGGCAGGTCGCCGGTTACATCGCGGAGCTGACCCGCAGGTTGAACCCGCAGCTCGACGCCGATCCTGCCGTGCGGCTCGAGCCGCCAACGGTCGCCGTGCCGGTCCGTGTTCGCCGCAAACACCCAAAATCCAAAGCCACCTCGCCGGCACGTCCGGTCAGCGCGCGAAGGCGGTCGAAAGCCGTCCCGTCGCGCCGGACAACGAAATCGCCGCGCGTGCGGGCGCGCCGCAAGACACGCTAGAGAGCGAGAGTGCCGACGTGCGAGCAATTGTCGTGATTGTGTGCCTGTGTCTGGCCACACCGGTTGTGGTCGCGGCACAGGAGAGCGCGATGGCCGCTGAGTTCCGCCGGGAGGCTGAGGATGTACGGAGGGACTGCAGCGGATTCGATCTCAAACACATCAGTGATTGCGCGATCACGCTGACGACCGGTCATCCGCTGCACATTGCCTTTGGCAGCATCGCGCCGCAGAACGGCCTTGGGCTGGGTGTGGCGCTCGTGGGGCATCTGCCGTCCACCGACAAATGGACGACGAACTGGAGTGCGGACGTCGTGGGCTCGTTCACGGGCGCCTGGCGTGCCGGCGCATACATGAAGTTCGTGAATACGAACGTGAAGCCGATTGTCGTCATTCCCAATCCCGACCCGACGCAGCCGTCGCCGCCGCAGGATGCGATCCACCCCTACCCGGTCTACACGGCGTACGTCCAGAGCATCTCGCTGCCGAAGCTCCTGTATTACGGCCTCGGTCCATCGACGTTGCCGGGGGCGAAGTCGTTCTTTGGTTTCGACGAGACGATCGTCGGCGGAAACGCGATCGTGCCCATCAGCCGGACCGGGCGGATCAACCTGTCGTTGCTGGGTGAGATGAACGGGCGCTTCGCCGGAGTACACCACTCGCAGTCGGACGACCGGCCGTCGATCGAGGAGATCTACACCGAGGCGACGGCGCCTGGCCTCACGTCGCAACCCGGCGTTCTGCAGTTCGGCGAAGGCGCCCGCATCAAACCGGCGCTCCTGAACGGCGGATTTAACCTCAACTACCTCGTCCAATTCCAGCAGTTCATCGCGCCATCGGACGCCACGTACTCATTTCGCCGATGGACGATTGACCTCGATCACGAAGTCCCGCTCTATCGGACGTCGCGGCCGCCGGTGATGACGCGCGACACGAACACACCGAACCAATGCGCGATCGATCCCAAAGACGACAAGTGTCCGTCCGTCTCGCGCAATCGAACCGGCACCGTCGCATTCCGGGTGCTGGTGTCACGATCGGACGTCGGCTCCGACAGCGTCGTGCCGTTCTATTTCCAGCGAACGCTCGGCGGATCCGACATCAACGGTGAAAGGCTTCTGGCCAGCTTCGACGACTACCGGTTCCGCGGACCACATCTGTTCCTGCTGCAGGAGAGCCTGGAGCACTCACTCGGGAGCTGGCCGGTCGGCGTTTGGCTTGCGGCCGAACAGGGCAGGGTGTCGCTGCAGGACGACAATGGCGATTCCGGAGACATCCGCTACAGCGTCGCAGCAGGGCTGACTCTTCGCGCCGGCGGCTTTCCCGTCGTCGTCCTCTCGTTTGCGACGGGCAGCAGCGAGGGCGGTCACGTCGCCTTCACCATCGGGACCTCGCTCCTCGGCGGCTCTCCACGTCCGTCGCTGCACTGAGTCGCGCCAACCCAGGTTCCGCCCGAGGTTCCCGGACCCGGCGATGTATCCTTGCCGCCGATGATTCGATGCCTGGTCCTTCTGACTGTTCGGTTACGACGTCGGATCGGTTCTCGACGGGACGTTCAGGCGTACGCAGGAGCGCGCGCCCGATCGTGACGGCGTCACCGGCAGGGAAGTAGCAGAAACGCAGAACTCTTACCCGGTGACTACTAACCAGCGGCGCGAGCGAAGCAAGCGCTGGCGGGTCGCGGGGGTGGGGCCCCGCGACAAACTGAAAAAAGAGGTAGGGGCAGGAGATCGGGCTTACTTCCTGCTGTTCGCGATTCTATAGAGGTGACTGTCCGTGCGGATGAAGATCGATCCGGCCGCGACGGCGGGTGACGCCAGCATTGCGCCGTCGAGGCTATTGGCGGCCAGCCGCCGAAACTCTTTCCCCGGCGCGATGACAGTGCCGACGCCCTGCTCCGACAGGAAGTAGATACGATTGTCGCCGAAGATCGGCGACGCCGAGAAAGTTCCACCGAGCCGCGCCTGCCAGATGATGACTCCGGTTTTTGCGTCGAGGCACGATGCGATCCCCGAATCGTTGACCACGTAGAGCTCGTCGCCGACGAGGAGCGGCGAAGGCGTCAGCGGCGCGCCGCGAGTCAGCGTCCATGCCACCTGCGTCTTCGTGACGTCGCCGGATCCGTCGGGGCGGACTGCGATCAGCGTGGGTTGCTGAAATCCGGTTGCGATGTAGACGAGACCGTGCCCGTACACCGGGCGCGGGACGTTCGAGAACCCGTCAGCGTAGCCGACGCGCCAGATCTCCTTGCCTGACGCCGGATCGTAGGCAGCCGCGCGGAACGCTCCGACGCTCACGACCTCGGTGCGATCGCCGATGCGGATGACGAGCGGCGTCGAGTACGCCTGATCCCAGGGCTGGCGCCGGTACGTCCTCCAGCGAGTCTTGCCCGTGCGCTTGTCGAGCGCTACGACGAAGGCGGTGTCCCCGCCGTCGCAGCTCAGGATCAGGAGATCATCGAGAAGCACCGGCGAGCCGCCAGCCCCGTGTTGGGATTCGTAGCTGAAACGTGTCTTCCACACGATCTCCCCGGCCGTGGTCAGCGCAGCCGTGCCCAGCGCGCCGAAGTGCACGTAAACGCGATCGCCTTCAACGATTGGCGACGGGGACGCGTGGCTGTTCTTGGGATTGATCGCCCCGGCGCCACGAATCCGGAAGACCTCGGCGTTGACGACCTCGTGGCCTGTTTCGACGTCGAATGCCAGCGCGCGCAACGAGAGGTCGCGATCGCCCGTGGCACTGGTGATCCAGACGCGTCCGCCGGCCACGACCGGCGAGGACCACCCGAGTCCTGGTACCGGCGTCTTCCAGACGACGTTGCGCGATTCGCTCCATTCGACCGGCAGATCGCGTTCAGTCGAGAGACCCTGGCCGCCCGGGCCACGGAAATCCGGCCAGTCCTGGCTCGACGCCGGCCGCGGCGAGACGGCGACAAACGTTAGCAGAATCGTCAGCGCGCGCACCATGGCGCGATGGTTCTCGCAGGCGCTGCGCTCCGCATACTCTCGGGTACACATCGAAAGGCCACACAAATCCTAACGCCACGGCGGTGCGGCGATTCTATACCGCGGGAACTCGCCAACTCATCTGCCGCGGCGGATTGAGCCTGCGCGCTTGCGGGACGCCGGCGTTCGGCGATGGACAATCGCCGACGCGTTGTCGATCAGACTGCCGGCAAAAGCGCGCCAGGACGCCTGAATCCGCGCAACCTGGTGACGGTACGATTCTCGCTGGGTTCCTCCCGACCTTGAGGTGGGGTGCGCGCGTAGCCGTTGCGCCGCGCGCGGACCGCCCAACGCGGAGACCCATACGATGGAAACGCTGCGACAGGACATTCGTTACGCTCTCCGCATGTTGTGGAGGACGCGCGGGCTGACCCTCGTCGTCCTGGCGACGGTGGCGCTGTGCGTCGGCGCCAACACCGCGCTCTTCGCTGTCGTCCACGCCGCCCTGCTGCGTCCGTTGCCCTACCCGGAGGCGGAATCGATCGTCGTGGCCGGCGATCAGGCTCCCGGGTTGTTTCTCGACTGGCGACGCGACGCCGGCAGTTTCTCTGCGATGGCTGCGTTTCGATCGCTCAATGCGGACGTGACGGGCTTCGATCGCCCCGAGCGGCTGGAGGGCGCAGTCGTGACCGCGAGCTTCTTCGACGTCATGCGCGTGCAGCCTTCGCTCGGACGCACGCTCTCTCCGCAGGACGACCAGACGGGCGCACGCGTGATCGTCCTCGGAGACAGCTACTGGCGCCGCCGCTTCGCCGCGGATCCACAGGTCGTCGGCAAGTCGATCGCGCTCGACGGCGAACGCTACACGATTGTTGGGGTGATGCCGGCGGGGTTCACGGCGCCGATCGATGCGCACGCGTGGGTGCCGCCGCACCACATCGTCCCCGAACACCCGCTTCGTCCGACCGAGGACGCGACGCAGAATCGCGGCTCCCACTACCTCGGTGTCTGCGCGCGGCTCAGACCCGGCGTGACGATCGCGGCCGCGACGGCGGAGCAGCGCGCGATCTTCGAGCGCGTGCGCCAGCAGAATGCCGCGAGCGTCACGAAGGAAGACGTCGACGTCCGGCTGATGACCTGGCGCGAGTTCGTGTTGGGCGATGACGTCCGGCCGGCGCTGCTCGTGCTCCTCGCCGCCGTCGGCCTCGTGCTGCTCATCGGTTGCGCGAACATCGCGAACCTGATGCTGGCGCGGTCGGCGGCACGGCAGCAGGAGATCACCGTTCGCGCCGCGCTCGGCGCCGGACGCCTGCGCCTGGTGCGGCAGTTCATCACCGAGAGCGTGGTGCTCTCGATCCTCGGCGGGGCCGCAGGCGCGCTCATCGTGGCGTGGACGCTGCCGACGCTGACGGCGCTGTCGCCTCAGGCCGTGCGCGATGTCCACGCGGAGCTGAACCTCCCCGTGCTCCTCTTCGCGCTGGCGGCGTCGCTCCTGACTGGCGTCCTCTTCGGCTGCCTTCCGGCGCTCCACGCGGCGAACGGCAGCCTCGCGGATGGCCTGCGATCGTCGATCCGCGCGACCGGCGGGCGTCGAGGAAACCGCGTGCGCAACACGCTCACCGTGGCGGAGATCGCCGTGTCGCTCGCGCTTCTCGCTGGCGCCGGCCTCATGATTCGCACGTTCCTGACGCTTCGGCATGTCGACCCCGGATTCAAGGCCGAGGGCCTCCAGACCCTCCGCGTGGAACTGCCAGCAGCGAGATACGCCACCCCCGCGCGGCAGGCGCTCTTCTTCGATCAGCTGCTCGACCGCCTTCGATCGTCCCCCGGCGTCAGCGGCGTCGCTGCGGCGGCGCGATTGCCGTTTGCGGGCGGCAACAGCACGCGCGGCATCCAGATCGATCATGCGGTGTCGGACCCGCAGCCGTGGGGCGGCATCCGCGTGATCAGCGCCACGTATTTCGACGTGATGGGAATCTCGATTCGGCGCGGCCGCGCGTTTTCGTCCAGGGACCGGGAAGGGGCCCCGCTCGTCGCCATCGTGAACGACGCGATGGCCCGGAAGTATTGGACGGGGGAGGATCCGGTCGGTCACCGGTTCGCCATCGGGACAGGGCCGTGGATCGAGATCGTCGGCGTCGCCGGTGACGTCAAGCACGACAGCCTGCGCGAGCCCGCCGGCCCAGAGTTCTATCTCCCGTTTCAGCAGTCACCGTGGAGCTTCATGTCGATTGTCGTCAAGTCTCCGCTGACCATCGATGCCCTCGCCGCCGGGATCGAGCGGGATCTGGCCTCGATTGACCCATCGCTCCCGATGCCGCCGGTCCGACCGATGACGACGCTGCTCAAGGGCTCGGTCTCAATCGACCAGTTCGAGATGCTCGGGCTCGTGGTATTCGCGGGAATCGCGCTCGCGCTCGCGACGGTAGGCCTCTACGGCGTGATGTCGTACCTCGTTGGACGCCGCACGCGAGAACTGGGGCTTCGACTTGCGCTCGGGGCGCGTCCCTCGCAGATCCTGACAAGCGTCGTCATGGACGGTCTGCGGCTTGCGGGTCTTGGACTGATCCTCGGGTTGGGCTTGTCGCTGATCGTCAGCCGCGCGTTGCAGGGCGCTCTCTTCGGCGTCAGGACGACGGATCCGATCACGCTGATCTCGGTGGCAGCGATCCTCGGCGTCGTGGCCGTCGCGGCGAGTGTGATCCCGGCCAGACGCGCGATGCATGTGGACCCGATCGTCGCGCTCAGGATGGAGTGAGTGACCCTAGAACCCGAGAACCTTAGAACCCGAGAACCTTAGAACCCTAGAACTGATTCGAGCTCTCCCTCCCCCCGACGCGCCGGCCGATGTCCACGGTCTTGAAGCCGGCGTCGCCCCAGTTGATCACAAAAACGCTGAAGCCCTGTTTCATGCGCATCTCGATGTCGTTCGCCGTGGCCGGGTAGCCGCAAGGGACCTTGAACTCTTTGCACGCGGCAAGCACCTGCTGGATCGCGCCTTCCCAGCCGGCCTCGTCGAGCACGCGCTGGCCGTCGGCGTTGGTCGTGGAGAACACACCGCGCAGCGTGCCCGCACCGGGGAACAGCACACTGATGCCTTTGACGGCGGCGATCTCGCGCACGTGCGCGAGCCCCTGCTTGCTCTCCACGATCGTCCAGTTCATAAGCTCGCCGTCCGGGTTGAGCGGCCACAGATCCGCCTTCTCCCGGTACTTCGCGTCGGTCATCCCCCAGTACGCCGGTGCGCTCCCGACATCCTCGGGGCGCGTGCCACCCTTTGACTTGAAGCGCATCGCCGCGAGGCCCTGACGAACCTCGTCTGCGCTCTCGACGCCCACGAAGACGATCCCGCTCACGCCCACGTTGAGCTGACGGCTGATGTTCTCGATGGCCTTTGCCGGATCGGGCGCAATCATCGGTGTCTTGACCACGAGCGGATGCGTGAAGTGCAGGAACGGCGCTTTGGTGAGCGGGCCGGCCTCCTGCATGCCCTTCACGAACTCCGCGAAGTTCGGAAACCCGCGATCGAGCCCGCCCTCCATGCTGCCATCGAAGATGTAGTCGCTGGACTTGTACGCGAGTGCATCCTTCGCGAGCTCGAGCGGCGCTTTTTGCGGCGTGTCGGGTGCCGGGGTCGCGCTGGCGGTGCCGCCGCGGCCGCGCCGATTGCTCGGCGCGTACAGCCCGAACACCGGTTTGCCTTGCTCGAGCAGATCGATCACCGGATTCAGTCGCTGGCGGGCCGGCGTCTGCGCGACGAGGATCCCTCCGAGCGTGGTGAGTGCCAAGACCGCCAGCGTCAGTCGAGCGCGCACGTTTCCTCCTCGTAAAGCCAAGCGGAGTATATGCGAGGTGACCACGGCAGGACATCCGACCGTACGCAGGCGACTGCGTCGGCGAAAGGTTTCAACGGAACGCCGTCGTCTGATGATCGGCGGCGAACCCGGAAATTACAAAACAGACAGTCGAACGACAAATCCGCGCGGGCGGATCGGCTCCGGCCGTCGGCAGGCGGCGGTTTCGGATGGCACTCAGTGTGAACGGTGGACGGCAGAATCATGCCGTCCACCGGCACGAAACCCGACATCTACGCGCTGATGAACGCGTATGCGGTGCTGGAAGTCCCCTACACCGCGACGCCCGGCGACATCAGACGTGCCTTCCGGCAGCTCGCGGCGCTGCGTCATCCCGACAGGTGTGCCGAGGGCTCTCCCGATCAGCAGCGAGCGACCGAGCTGATGATTCAGCTGAACGCCGCCTCCGAACTGATCCGCGATGCACCGCTGCGGCACCATCGCATCAGCAAAGCGACTGGTGCCGACGAACCGTGGACCGATTACGAGCTCGAGGAAGCCATTCGCCGTGGCCACGCGGCGCGTCGCATCGAAGAGATCATGGCCGGCGTGGTCTTCGCAATGTTTGGTGCGCTGGCCGGGTTGCTGGTGATCCCCGCCCTCCACGGCCCGATTGCCGGGTCTCCCGGCTACATCTTTGCGGTGATCGTTCTGTCCGGCGTGCTTGGCGCAGTGATCGGCCGGCGCTCGCTCGGCCTCTGGTATGTCCTCGATCAAGTCGTTCTTCTTTTGCGCCTGGTGACGCGCTGACGGCGTCAGCCGGTCTTGAAAACGACGAACGCCGCGCCTGCCGGAGCAGACGCGGCGTTTCAGGGGAGCCGTGAAGATCGAGCGATCGGTTCAGCGCGTGCGCCGACGTCTGAGCGCGGCCAGCACGCCGAAGCCGAGCAGTGCCATCGTGGCTGGTTCCGGGGCGACCAGGAAGTCGCGAATCTCGCCGCCAGGAAACCCGAGTGGCAGGCTCGTGTGGATGTTGAAATACGACGTTCCAGCTGCAAGTCCAGCCGCCAGCACGGCCTCTGCGGATGCCGTCGTTCCGCCATTGGCGGCGATGAACGCGGGATTCCAGCTGCTGGCCAACGTCAGGTCCAGCACTCGGCTGTAGCTGCCGGATGTCACCCCGAGTGGGAAGTTCTGAAAGGTCGGTGTCGTCGTGGCCACACCGGCGGTCCCTGGCGGGCTCACGCAGCAGTGAATGTGCGATGCCGTAGTGTTGCCAAGAAGATCTTGGAAATCGACATTCACGTCCAAGGTGTGCAACACCGTGTCGTAGGTGACCCGCGCGAAGCCGGTGCCGGGCGATGCGTTGACCGGATTCTCTTTGGGGCCCGTCAGACTTGCGTAGTAGTTGATCACGGCCGCATGCGCTGCGCTCGACCAGAGCAGCATCACGCCGACCAGAACCCAGGATCGCGTCCGCATGATGGGACCTCCCAGACTCATTGAAGAGAACTTGTCGCGCGCGTCCCAGCAAACTCCAGACCCTTGCCGAATTGGAATGCGCCTGCGTAACCAGCTATTGACAAATGACTTGGATGTCGAGGTTGGAGGGAGTATAGAACGCAAGTCTGCCAGATCGTGAACATTAGTCGGCGGGTCGATCTTTGCTGCACGCAACTGCACTCTACAGTTTCTGGATGAGGCCTTTGGCGATCCGCTCGGCGAGCGCCGCGATGGTCTTCGACGGGTTGAGACCGATCGCCTTCGGGATGATCGCGCCGTCTGCCACGTGAAGGTTCGGATAGTTGAACACCTGACCGAGGTGATCGACGACGCCATCGGCTGGCGATCGTCCCATGTTGCAGCCGCCGAGCGGATGCGGCGTGATCAGATCGTGCCCGACCGTCCAGGTGACGGGGGTCAGAGGCATGCCGGCGGTGAGGAACGCGAGCTTCCGATGAATGGACGCGACGGCGTCCATCGTTTCGCGAGACGCCGACACGTCCCAGTCCAGCCAGAGCTGACCGTTCTTGAGCGAGAGGCGGCCATCCGCGGCATCGCGCGACTGCGCGAACCAGGGCATCACGTGCTGCAAGAACTGACCGCCGCTCAGGAGGGGCAGCAGGCTGGCGATGACCCGCGCCTCTTGGGGATCAGCGGCGTCGCGCGTAGCAAACTCCTGCAGCCATGCCCGGCCGAGATCCGGAAGGCCGCCGTCCTCGACGAAGATCTCCCTGCCGTTGAATTCGCCGTCGAGCAGATCGATGGCCGCGGTGATCGTCGGGCCGCGTGTGGGGTTCACGTTGCGGAAGAAATGCAGCGCCGGCGTCAGGAAGTCGCCGTTGCTGCTCCAACCCTGGCCGAGCCTCGCGCTGACGTCCGGCAACAACCCCGCGGCCTTTGATTGCAGCAGCAGCTCGGTCGATCCCAGCGAGCCCGCGGCGATCACGACAATCCGCCCGCTGACGCTTCCCGGCTTGAGAGTACCCGCGTCCGTAATTTCGTCGTACCGTACCTCGTAGCCGCCGGCGATCGGCGCGATGCCGCGCGCGAGATGAAGCGGTCGGACCTCGGCGTGATGCTGCTCGGCGCCGGCGAGGTAGTTCAGGTCGAGGGTGTTGCGCGCGTTGACGTCGCACCCGATGTCGCAGTTGCCAAGGTGCACGCACGTGCCCTGTTCGACGCCGAACGCGTTTGGCGCTTTCTTCGAGTGTTGCGGGTTGTGCGGATCCGGAAGCTGGTAGTTCCACTGATCGTCGAACGTCACGGCCAGGTCGAGACGCCGGAACCGGTTTCCGTAGCCCGCGGCGTTGGCGGCGTCGTGCACCAGCTTCGTGCGCTCCGGCCACTGATTGGTCGGCACCGGGGCCACGCTCATCGCCACCCGGACGGCCTCGTAATGATCCTGCAGCTCGTCGAACCGGATCTCGGGAGGCCAGCCCGAGTTGAACGTTTCCTTCTTCGCGTTGACCGAGATGTTCGCGTAGACGAGAGACCCGCCGCCCACGCCCGCGCCTTGCACCACCGTCATGTTGGGGAAGATGCGGAAGTCGAACCAGCCGTGCTTCCGCTCCGGCTGCCGCGGATCCCAGATCCACGGATCGGTCGGCTTGCGTGGAAACGTAGCCGGACTCCAGCGGCGTCCGCGCTCGAGCACGAGCACGCTCGCGCCGGCGCTCGCCAATCGGAAAGCGCAGACGGATCCGCCGAATCCGCTCCCGACAATCACGATATCGAAGTCGGTGGAGGGAGGCATAGCCTACGCTGGGGTGGCATTTGCCGCCGGGCGGCCGTAGACGTCCCACAGCTTGCCGAGGAACAGCGCGCCGAAGCGATTGAGCGCGCCGATCCGCGCCGCGAGCGACGGTCCTTCGGTCCGGAACGTGGTCATCTGCTGCAGGAAGTCGAGCGGCTGGATCTGAATGATTCCCGCCCCGCGAACGTGCGCGGCCGCCTCGTGGGCCGCGTCGACGACGCCATCGAACAACTTCACGTAGAGTGTCGTCGTGTCGTGCCACGCGTCGATGCCATCGTCGTTCTCCACGAACTTGACGCCAGTGAACGTCACGGGCTGACCGGCGCCGTCGGAGGTAACGATGCGATACCGCATCTGTTTCTTGCGGGGATCCGTGTCGTGGACGAGCAGGTTGAACGTCCCGCTCTGAACCGGCCGCTGTCCACCGAGGATCGGGCTCTCCACTGTTCCTTCGATACGGGCTTCGTGGTTCGGGTCGGTCAGGAACGCATCCGCGTCGTCCATGATGATCGTCAGCTTGACGTCCAGTCGAGTGCCGTCGGCCTTGCCCTTGCGTTTGCCCGCTTCCGGGTCAGTTTCGCCGGCTGCTGCGTGTCCCTTCATTTGTTCCGTGAACCGGATGGACGTTTTGGCCGGCGGCGGCGAAACCGTGACCGGCGCACCGGGATTGACGAGCGGGACGTTATTGGCCTGGCACCACTCGCGCGCCATCTTCACGCCGAGGTTGACCGATTCCGCCATGCGGTCGCGCGAGAAGTTGAACAGGTAGTGAACGGGCACTTCGGCCTGAAGCAGCTTCAGCTCGATGTGGCGGCCGAACTCTCCGCTCTGCCCGGCGGCGATGCGCTTGTTGCTCTCACCGATGCGGTTCCACATCGTGAAAAAGTTCGTGTCCGCGACGGTCTCGATGATCTGGAAGTACTCGGCGACGAAGCCGTCCCGCCACTCGTCGCGGGTGCTCACCGTCCAGATCGCCCAGAGCTCGTCTGCGCCGCGCCGAATCGCTTCCTCCACGTTCGCGTCCGAGATGTACACCGCGTCGAAGCAGGTGTCGCCGCCGATCTTGACGGGCGGAAACCACATCGGCAGTGACACGCCCGCAATGAGGTGATCCTCGGTCATCTCGTTGTTGGGGACGACGTCGAGCCGCTTCTTCGAGAAGTTGAAGATGTTGAACGTGCCAAGTCGCGAGCCCGCGCGGATCTTGGCCCAGTCGATGCCCCAGAACGGCAGGACCTTCTGCCGGAACCGGTCGTAGGTCAAGAGCGAGGGGGCGTTCAGGAGCTTCCAGTAGTGCTCCCAGTTCAGGTCCACCGGCAGAAACGGATCGAGCTGCCGCCAGTTGTCCGCGATCTTGCCGCCCGTCATTCCCTGGCAGTACATCGCGAGGTTGAAACAGCCGCCGCTTGCGCCGTCGGCGTGGTCGAATTTCAGCGCGGCCTCGTCGAGCCAGACCTGGAGCACACCGGCCTGAAATCCAACCTTGAGTCCACCGCCGGCGAGGATGAGAGAGCGTTTCGGCATGTGAGTAGCTTTTTTCTTTTTTTGGTTTGCCGTGGGGCCCCACCCCCACGGCCTGCCAGCGCTTCGCTTTGCTCGCGCCGCTGGCTAGTGACGACAGCCTGCTTCAGGTTCAGTGTTCCTGGGGCCCCACCCCCACGGCCTGCCAGCGCGTCTTTTCCAAGTGTGTCTGGGGCCCCACCCCCAGACACTGCAGCTCGCGCGTTCGGGCTCGCTGCGGCTCAAGGCTGTTCGCTCGCGCCGCTGGAAGCCGAGTATTCCCAGTTCTCAGTTCTCAGTTCTCAGTTCCAGAGGTTCCAGGAACCGCGGCGCCTCCGAACGAGAACTGCGAACGCAGAACCGAGAACTGGTTCGTCGCTTGCGTCAGCGCCGGCGCCGGCGAAGCCGGCGGCCGCGTGCCGTCAGGCGTGCGATGTCTTCCGCTTCCACCACGGCCGCCGCCGGCTGCCGCGTGACGAACTGTCCCGTCGGTACGCGGGCCGCCAAATCGCGCGTCGCGGGAGAGTCCGCGCTGACGCGGCTGGCAACCGGCGCTTCCGCTGTGCGGCGATAGTAATCGTGCCACCAAATCGCGGACTGCCAGATCGCTTCGGGGCTTCCGGCTCCTGAGGCGACGCCTGGTGTCAGCTCGATTCCGCCCATGGCAAAGACCGTTTCCACGAGGCTGGCGCTCGGGACACCAACATTCTGCAACAACGGATTTCCCGCCTCACCCGCACCCCACACGAAAGCCAGCCAGGGCACGAGCAGCTGGGGTAGATCGATCGC
>DATAEK010000342.1:0-7560 GCA_036258055.1 Vicinamibacterales bacterium | reverse complement strand
GGCGCGTCACGGCCGGCGCTCGAGCGTTAGGACCCCCGACATCGGCACCTCGAAGTCCATCAGCCCTCGATCGAGCCGAACGTCGCCGCTCCTCACGAGCCGACCCTGACAATCTCGAATCGAGTAGGTATATCGGCCAAGCATCGCGTTGACGGCCAGGACCACTGCGGCAGAATGCTTGGCGTTGATGACATCGACCCGACTCACCGGCTCCTGCCCATCAAGCGGAACCACCAGATCTGCGTACAGGGCGACGATGTGCGTGCCGCCGGCGTGCGATCGAACCAGCGGATAGTTGGCCAGCGGGAGGGGTGCCGACAACTGCCCATCGAGGAGGACCGCTCGATTCGCGATCCAGTACTGCGTGTAGAACCTCACCATCGCGAGATGGTCGGGCGGAATGTCCTGAAGGCGAACCGACACCTGCGGCACCGAGAAGAGGATGTTGAGGTACTGCAGCGCTGCGACCTCCACAGGTTCGCTGCTGTGCCACATGATCATGTCCGCGTGGACGGCGGTCGTCCCGCTCAGGAGCCGGAGGTCGATCGTCTTCACGCGATTGGCCACTGCCGCGTTCGGGCTGTCGCTCGCGCGGAACATGTTGCCGTAAGTACGGATGAGCGGCCCGATGTACGGCTGGCGGAACTCCACCATCACGTCCGGCTTCACGCGGATCAACGCGGCGAGCACGTCGGTCATCAGCCGGTTCGCGGCCTCGTTCACGGAGCCGAAGTCACGGCCGTCGCTGGCCTCGAGCACGGTCTGCTCGTCGGCAACGAAGCGATCGATGAAATCGAGCTTCAAACCATCGAGGTTCCACTCGCGCACGGCCTTCGTGTAGATGTCGATCAGGTACTGCCGCACTTCCGGGTAGCGCGGATCGAGTACGAACGCGCCGAGGCGGTCATCGAATCGGAGCGACTTGTTTTTGAAGAGCGCCGCAGCCTTCGCGTGAGTGCCGACAAACGGCACCGAGTACCACAACAGGACCTTTACGCCGAGCGCGTGGCAACCCTCGACGAAGGTCTTCATGCCCGGCATGCGTTCGGGCTGCCAATCGCCGGTGTACGCGTACCCTCGACTCGAGTCGAGAGTCTGCCACCCGTCGTCTACGATGATCGACGAGAAACCAAGGGTCTTCGCGACGGCCACTTCTTTCAGAAGTGCCGTCGCGTCGACACTCTGGTGGTAGCTGTACCAGGTGGAGTACATCGGCAGTCTTGCCGTCTCGGGTACCTGCGCCGGCCGATATCCCGGCTGCTTCGCCCACCAGTCGCTGACGTCTCCGAGCGCCGTTTCGTAGGGCACATTCCGTCTATCGAGCCGTATCGCCACGCGGAATTCGGCCAGGGGGCGACGCCGCTCGGCGAAAAGGATCACGTCGTTGTAGACCAGGCCGTCCTCCTCACGCACGCCGGCCCCGGCGCTGACAGTCTCGAGCGCATCGGAGACCGCAAACGTGAGCACGTTGCGATTGTCGCTGCTGAAGAGACAGCTGACCGGCGCTTCGCGAGCGAACATCGACGCCTGCAATCGGCCGGCGGACCAGTCGGGCCGGATCGACTTGTTCAAGAAACGCCCGGTCATCCAATGGCCGGCGACGTCATGTGACGGGATCGACCACCTGATCACGAGTCGCGGCGGTGGTTGCGCCGAAGGGCTGCGCAGCGTGATCGAGAGGACCTCGAGTCGGTCCTCGATGCGCGTCACGTCTGACGCGAGTGAAAAGCCGTGGAGATCGCCGGTGATTTCGACGTCGAGGCCCGCCACTTGCACGACAGTCTTTCGTTCCTGCTGCGCCGAAGGCAGCGCCATCAGAAAGAGGCTCACCAACAGCGCGTAGGCAGACCCATTCATCGGCGCCCAGCTTGCTGCGGAACCCAGTTCGATCGCAAGCGCACCTCCGTCAAAGCCGCGGCGGCGGCGGTTTGATTGGCTGACGGAACGAGAGCACGCCGGTCGCCTTCGTGAGCCGCTTGAAGACCGCACCCTTCGAGAAACCGTAGAGCGCATCGAGCGACCGGCCGCCGAACGCGAGGTGATCGAACGTGACGCCGGCGGGCGTACTGATGACGCCGTTCACCCGTCCCGCCTGATCGCAGAACTGGATGCCCAGGGTTGTCGCGACGTAGAGACGGCCGAGCGTGTCCACCGCCATGCCATCGGCGCCGCTGAATGCGTCATTGGCTCCGACGTGCAGGTAGCAGTATGGCTGACCGTGCGCCAGCGAGCCGTCAGCTTGAACTTGATAGGAGTACACGAGCCGCTCGTGTGGATCGCTGACGTAGAGCAGGCTCTGATCGGGTGTGAGTTGGACGCCGGTCGGCTGCGCCAGATCCGTGGCCACCACACGCGTTCGTCCGGCCTCGTCGATCAGCCAGATCTTGTGCGCCTGAGGATCGCTCGCATAGATCCGCCCCGTCGCGGTCACCGCGAGGTCGTGCGCCGGCACGCCTTTGGCCAGCACGGTCCGCTTCGTACCGTTGGATACGACGATTCGGTGCGCGGCTGGGTCCGCCACGACGAGATCTCCGCGGGGGCTGATCGCCACGGGTCCGCCGGTGCCCACGCCGGAAAGAGCGGCCTGCGGATCCCCGCTGGCGTTGACGCGATAGATGTTCCCGCTTCGGGCGTCAGCGAAGAAGACCTCTCCCTCGCCGTTTGCCGCTGCGCCAGCGCTCACCGAGTACTCGCCGCCGACACGCCGCCACGGCTCCCCTTCCATGAGGACGTCCATCACCGGCTGTTTCGATCCAGCGCCGGTCACGATCGCCGCCGGGTAATCACGCCACAGCCACCGCAGCATCTCGGGAAGGATGGACGCGCCATGCTTCGAGTCGTGACCGCCCTCGCCCCACTCGTGACGGACCTCGTATCCGGCAAACTGCAGCGCCGAGGCCATCGCCTGGTTGGCCAGCCACCAGTCTCCGCCGTAGATGTTCAGATCCTGGTTGCCGTCCTCCAGGAACAGTCGCAGCGGCTTCGGTTCGGTCTTTCGCACGAGCGTGGCGTAATCCTCGCCGCCGCGCAGGCCGACGTAGGTGCCGATCGTGGACAGCACGCGCCGGAAGGCATCCGGCCGTTCCCACGCGACGGTGAAGGCCGCAATCGCACCGGAGCTCGCGCCGGCAATGGCGCGGCTGTTGCCGTCGGCGGCAAGTCGATAATGCTTTCCGACTTCGGGCAGAATCTCGTCGAGCAGAAATCGGGCGTAGCGGTCGCCGAGCGCGTCGTACTCGAAGCTGCGATTGAATCGCGGCAGGGCATCGGCTGAGGCCGCTGGTACGACACCAGGGTTGATGAACACGCCGATCGTCACCGGCATCTGCTTGTCGTAGATCAGCCGATCGAAGACCGCCGGCACCTTCCAGGCGCCGGCCGGATCGACGTAGTTCGTCCCGTCCTGAAAGACCATCACGCACGCGGGCTGGGTGCCGTCGTACTGCGCCGGGACGTAAACCCAGTAGTCACGCTCGGTCCCTGGAAAAACCGTGCTCCGCGTCCAGCGGTACTTGGTCACGGTCCCACGCGGCGCGTCCCCTTGAACCGTGCTGCCCTGCGCAGAGCGGCGGACGACGTCAGCGGTCTGATCCGGCGCCCGCGCCGAAAGGGGGACCAACAAGGTCAGCAGGACGATCCGCACGCGGCGGTCAGGCATCGCAGGCTCCTGATCGAAACTGATGGTCGCGCTGGTGACGATAGGCCAGCCGAGACGGTGGTGACAAGCGCTGTTCCCGGTTCCCGCTTCCCGGTTCGTGGTTCCTCAGGCCAGCGCGTTTCAGCCGCCCGGATCCAGACGCAACCGAACGCGCCGCCGGAACGTCTGAGTTGTCTGACCAGGCAGAATCGCCAAAACCGCCGGGATTGCCGAAATCGCCGGAATTGCCAAGGCGGTAGATCGCGTCAGCCCGCCGGAGGGACGTATGAACAACATCTGGCAGGACCTTCGGTACGGACTGCGGGGACTCGCCAACCGCCCCGGATTCTCGCTGCTCGCCATTCTCACGCTGGCGCTGGGCATCGGCGCCTCGACGACGATCTTCAGTGTGATTCAGACCGTGCTGCTCGATCCCTTCCCGTACACCGACGCAGAACGCGTCGCGATGATCCAGATTCACGACCTCAGCAGCAGCCGGCCCGGCGGCCGCTCCTTTTTCCAGGTTCCTGAGTTTCTCGATTACCAGGAGCAGAACCACGTCTTCGACGAGGTGATCGGCGGAACCATGGAGGACGTGCTTCAAACGACCAGCGAAGGCACCGAGCAGGTCACTGGAGGGCTCGTCACGCCGAACACGTTCCGGTTTCTCGGCGTCCCGGCGCTGATCGGTCGCGGCCTGGTGCCCGAAGACGCAAGACCGGACGCGCCGCCGGTGTTCGTCATGTCCTACAAGATGTGGGTCAGGCAGTACAACCAGGACCCGAGCGTCCTCGGCCGTACGTTTGTCCTCAACGGCGAGCCCACGACGCTCGTCGGGATCATGCCGCAGCGATTCACGAAGCTCGGCGCCGACCTGTGGCGCGCGGTGACGCTGAATCGCGCGGACGCGCGGCAAAGCCGGCAGTACTACATGTTCCAGGCGCGGCTGAAGCCAGGGGTGACGCTGCAGCAGGCTGCATCGGACGTCGAGGTCATCGCGCGCCAGCTGGCGAAGGTGTACCCGAACAACTACCCACGACAGTTCAGCGTGGTCGTCGTGAGCTGGGTCGACAACCTGGTGGGCCAGTTCAGGAAGACCCTCTACACGCTTGCCGCCGCGGTCGCCCTCCTGCTGCTCATCGCGTGCAGCAACGTCGCCAACATGCTGCTCGCGCGCGCCGCGGCGCGGGAAAAGGAAATGGCGATCCGCGCGTCACTCGGCGCCGCTCGGGCGCGGCTCATTCAGCAACTGCTCATCGAGAGCCTGCTGCTCGCGATCGGTGGCGCCGCGCTCGGATGTTTGTTCGCGTACGCCGGGCTCAAGGGGCTGGTCCAACTCATTCCTCAAGGGCTCATTCCGCAGGAAGCGATCATCCACGTGAACGTGCCGGTCCTGCTCTTCAGTCTTGCCGTTTCGGTCGTGACCGCCTTGCTCTTCGGACTCGTCCCCGCCCTGCAGACCGCCCGCCGCGACGTTGTCGAGCCGCTCAAGGACTCGGGCAAAGGCGTCAGCGCAGGCTTCCGCGGCGGGTGGCTGCGGAACGCCCTGGTCGTCAGCGAAGTGGCGATCTCGCTGATGCTGCTGGCCGGCGCCGGCCTGCTGATGCGCAGCTTCGTCCAGCTGCAGAACGTCGACCTGGGGTTGAACCCGGACAACATCCTCGTAGCCCGCCTGCCGCTGCCGCGTGGCCAGTACACGCGCGCCGAAGAGAAGCATCGCTTCTTCCGGGAGCTGCTCGGCCGTCTGCACGCGCTCCCCGGCGTCGTCTCGGCCACCGAAACCACGACGCTGCCGCCCTACGGCGGAATCGGCACCGAGATCGACATTCCCGGCAAGACGCACACTGAGCGATGGGACGCGATTTTTCAGTTGTGCAGCGAAGGCTATCTGCCGACACTGGGCCTCCGTCTCGTGCACGGGCGCTGGCTGACGGACACGGACGTCAACGCGGCGCGGCGCGTCGCCGTCGTCAATCAGACCCTGGTGACGAAATACTTCGGACGCGAAGATCCGTTGGGACAGCGGATCAAGCTGAAAATGCTCGAGACCTTCCCCGAAGGACCGGTCGAGAATCCCGTGTTCGAGATCGTGGGCGTCATCTCGGACGCGAAGAACCAGGGCATCCAGGATCCGCCGAGGCCCGAGGCCTTCGTGCCCTACACGCTCACGGGCGCTTTCGAACGCGGGATCCTCGTGCGCACGCACAACGATCCGCGCGCGCTGCTGCAGAGCGTCCGACGCGAAATCTGGGCCGTCGATCGTGGCGTCGCCGTGACCATGGACGGCACGCTGAGCGAGTACCTCACTCGGTTCTCGTACGCGGAGCCCCGATTCAGCGTCGTGCTCCTCGGCGTGTTTGCCGGCGTCGGGCTGATCCTCGTGGCCATCGGCGTGTACAGCGTGATTGCCTACACCGTGTCGCGCCAGACCCACGAGATCGGGATTCGGATGGCGCTCGGCGCCAGCCGCAAGGCCGTCCTGCGTATGGTTGCCTGGGCGGGACTGCGGCTCATCGCCGCCGGCCTGGGGATCGGCCTCCTCGGCAGTTTCCTCGTGTCGCGCGTCGTCACGAGTCAGCTGTGGGGCGTCTCGCCGCACGATCCGCTCACCCTATCGATCGTCGTTGCGGTCCTGATGCTGTGCGGACTCACGGCGTGCTACATTCCAGCGCTCCGAGCGACCAGGGTCGAGCCCGTCAAGGCTCTGAGGCTGGAGTGAGCCTGCCGTATCAACAGCCGACCGGCGTCAGAACAGATAGCGGAATCCCAGCTGGACCTCCCGTGACGTCAGCCGCGTGGCGCTGATTCGACCGAACGCGTTGTTGCCGAACGTGACGTTCGGATTCGCGAAGTGCGCGCGGTTGAACAGGTTGAAGACGTCTACCCGGAATTCGAACGATCCCTTGCCGATCCCCGTCTGCTTGAACGCCGAGAAGTCGGTGTTGAACACGCTGGGGCCGCGCACGTCCCCAATCCGATAATTCCCGAACTCGAATTGCGCAGGATCGGCGAAGCACGTGGTATCGAACCATTGATTCACGCTGTGCGGCGTGCCGATCGTGTCGCACGTGACGTCCGCCCAGTTGCCCGTTCCGGTGTTCAGGCGAGATGCCGACACCCGCACGTCGAGCGGGTCGCCGCTGTGGTAGTTGGTAATCACGCTGACCGACCAGC
Source organism: Vicinamibacterales bacterium (assembly GCA_036258055.1). Taxonomy (GTDB): domain Bacteria; phylum Acidobacteriota; class Vicinamibacteria; order Vicinamibacterales; family 2-12-FULL-66-21; genus DATAEK01. The sequence goes on along the minus strand of DATAEK010000342.1, from coordinate 749 downwards.
CTTGCACGAGTGCCTTGCTGAGTGCCGATTCGCCTGTCGCGAAAGCCTTTCCGGGGCCGAACGGCAGCTCGTAGGTCGCGCTGACGACGAATATCTGCGGGATGTCGAGTGCCTTGCTGAGAGCGGGCATGCGAACGTCGGCAAGCAGTGGATGCAGCGTCGCCGGGGTGACGTTGTCCTCCGTCTTCGAGTAGGTATACGAGACGAGCAGCTGCAGCCCATGTGACAAACGCTTGTCCGCCTTGAGCTGTAGTGCGTCGTACCAGGACTTGCCGTCGCCGTCGCGTTGGTTGATGGTCGTGATGGTCGGGGCGATCCCGAAGTACGGCCGCCGCTGCTGCACCGCGCCGGCCCCCGGCGCCGGAACGTTGACGTTATAGCTGCGGAAGATGTTCGTTCCGCGCGTACCGACGTAGCTTGCGTCGATCATCGTGTCCCACCCGATCTCGCGCTGCACGCCCACGTTCCACATCGTGACCGTGTCTTCGCGGAAGTCCGGAGGGATGTAGAACACCGCGAAACCGGGCGGCGGCGTGAGCGTCGGCGCCAGGGGGACCGACGAGAAAGTCGGCAGCCCGTCGCTCAGGCTGCGGAAGGGCGTGGACGATGTGGGCGAGACCAGATCGACCTGCTGGAAGAACGGATAGTTGCGTTCGCTCGTTCCACCATTGGCGCCGAAATTGTCGGCGAAATAGCTGATGCCGAACGCCGCGCGGACGGCTGTCTTGCCGTTGTCGGGGGTGTAGGCG